>JAKFET010000025.1:0-14687 GCA_036675575.1 Acidimicrobiaceae bacterium | reverse complement strand
GTTGGTGGCTCCAGTCCTCACACGCCCCAGCGCACTGCTGCTTGCCGTCACGGGCTGGGGCGCCGTCACCGGATTCATCACCCATGAGCTTGGCCAACTGGCCTTCGCGCGATCAGATGTCGCGCTGCTGGCGGCGCTGGCCTCAGCCGCGCTGCTGGGCCCGTGGGGGAGTCCAGGGCGTCCGAGGAGGCACACTGTGCTCGTGAGAGGACGTAGTGACATAGGCCGGGGGAGACGCGTCCGCGCCTACTGGCTGACTGCGCTGGGGCTGCCGCTGCTCTCCGTCGTGCTCATCCCCGCGCGGGCCAGCCTCGCTCTTGCGACGCTGATGCTGGCGTTCCTCCTGCTTGTCATCGTGGTCGCCCTGATCGGGGGAAGGGGACCGGCGCTCGTGTCGGCGATCGGCTCGTCGCTGCTGCTGAACTTCTTCTTCACCCCGCCGTACCACACGTGGGTCATCTCTGACCCGGACAACGCGGTCAGCCTCCTGGCGTTCGTGCTTGTTGCAGTGCTTGTCAGCTGGGCCGTCGACGTCGCGGCGCGTCGCACCCAGCAGGCCGCGGAGTCGGCCTCCCGGGTCGGCGCGGTCGAGACGAACACGCAGCGCCACTCGTCGGAGACGAAGTCGGGCAGGCCGTGGCCGGTGTGGACGAAGACCGGGACCGGCGACCAGGGTGCGACCAGCGCCTGCGCCGCCTGGGCGACCAGGGCGTCGGCCCCGGACGCGACGAGCACCATGCCGTGCGTGCCGGCGAACGGCGGGAGCTCGATGTCGTCGCGAGCGGCGGCGGCCACCGCCTCGGGGGTGGCGAGGATGGCCTGGCGCACCCCGAGGCTGTCGATCGGGCCGTCGGGGAGCAGGGGGGACACGGGTTCAGGCGTCGGGGTCGAACGTGGGCGTGATGCCCGCCGACTCGGCCTTGGCGAGCAGGCGCTCCACCTCGGCGTCGTCGATGGTGGTGGCCTCGTCGATGAGCATGATCGGGATGTCGTCGCGGATCGCGTACGTGCGCTTGAGGCGCGGGTTGAGGAGCACGTCCTCGTCCTCGAAGTAGTAGAGCGGCCCCTTGTCCTCGGGGCAGGCGAGGATGTCGAGCAGCAGCTGGTCGAGTGCCATGGGGTGACGTTCTACCCCACGAAGTGCGAGCGGACTTCCTCGACCTTGGCATCGCACTGCTCCCGCGTGGCGGCCTCGAGGTTGAGGCGGAGCAGCGGCTCGGTGTTGGAGGGGCGCAGGTTGAACCACCAGTCGCCGAGGTCGACGGTGAGGCCGTCGAGGCGGTCCTGGTCGTGGTCGGCGTAGGCCTCGGCCACCCGGTCGATCACCGCGGCGGGATCGTCGACCGTGGTGTTGATCTCGCCCGAGGCGGCGTAGCGCTCGAACGGCATGCGGAGCTCGGACAGCTTCTGGCCCGTGCGGCTCAGCTGCTCGAGCACGACCAGGGCGGCGATCGAGCCCGAGTCGGCTCGCCAGTTCTCGCGGAAGTAGTAGTGGGCCGAGTGCTCGCCCCCGAAGGCGGCGCCGGTCTCGGCCATGGTGGCCTTGATGAAGCTGTGGCCGACCCGGGTGCGCACCGGCGTGCCGCCGTTCTCGGTGACGACCTCCGGCACGGTCTTGGAGCAGATCAGGTTGTGCAGGATCGTGGCGCCGGGCTCCTTCTCGAGGATCCCCTTGGCCACGATCGCGGTGGTGATCGACCCCGACACCGGCTGGCCGAGGTCGTCCACCAGGAACACCCGGTCGGCGTCGCCGTCGAAGGCCAGGCCGACGTCGGCGCCCACCTCGAGCACGCGGGCCTGCAGGTCTCGCAGGTTCTCCACGTCGATGGGGTCGGCGGGGTGGTTCGGGAACGTGCCGTCGAGCTCGCCGTACATGACCTCCAGGTCGACGGGGAGACCCTCGAACACCTTCGGCACGACGAGGCCGCCCATGCCGTTCGCGGTGTCCGCCACGACCTTCATGGGCACGAGCGCGCTCGTGTCGATGAAGCTCCGCACGTGGTCGGCGAAGGCCTCGAGCAGCTCGATGTCGTCCACCGTGCCGCGCTCGCCCTGCGGGGACAGGTCGTCCTCCAGGATCATGCGCTTGATCTCGTCCATGCCGGTGTCCGAGCCGATGGGCTTGGCGCCGGCCAGCGTCATCTTGATCCCGTTGTACTGGGCGGGGTTGTGGCTGGCCGTGAACATGGCACCGGGTGCGCCCAGGCTGCCGGCGGCGAAGTAGAGCATGTCCGTGGAGGCCAGCCCGATGCGGGTGACGTCCATCCCCTGGCTGGTGACCCCGTCGCAGAACGCCTCCACCAGCTCCACGCCCGAGGGCCGCATGTCCTGGCCCACCAGCGCCCGGTCGTGGGGCTCTGGCTGGGTGCGCACGAAGCGGGCGAAGGCCACGCCGATCGAGCGGACGAGCTCGGCGTCGAGCTGGTCCGGGGTCGTCCCGCGGATGTCGTACGCCTTGAACACTGCATCGATGTCGGCCACGCCGGCAAGGGTGTCTGCCGCCCGCGCCCGTTGGCAAGCAGCCGGGCTAGGGCTCCGTGGGCTCCGGGGCTGGCGGCCGGGCCTCGGTGACGTCGGTTGCGTCGTCGCGCTCGCGCGTTGCCACCAGCACGAGCGCGGCGAGCACGGACAGCGTGGCCAGGCCGATGACCCGGTCGAGGGAGGTGCCGATGAGGCCCACGGAGGCCGGCAGGTCGACCGCAGGCGCGATGAGGCCGGACAGCAGCTCGCGGATGCCGAGGCCCCCGGGGAAGATCCCGATGGCCGAGGCGGCGACGGTGGCCATCGACAGCGAGGTGGCCTGGGCGATGCTCGGATCGAAGCCGAGGGCGCGGATGGTGAGGTAGAGCCGCACCGCCTTCACGAGCACCGACAGCGCCTCGACCACCATGAGGCGGCCGAGCAGCCCACGGATCGGCCCGGTGGCGATGCGCCGGGTGACCTCGGTCGCGCCGGCGAGCATGGCGATGCCGACGGCCAGGAGGACGGCTGCCTGCACCGGGGCGGACGCGACCTGGACCCCGGCGACGATCACGAGCGCCACCGCGAGGTACACGACGCCGACCGCGAGGGTGGACGACACGGCCTGCGTGGTGGAAGAGCCGCCCTTGGCCAGGGCCCGCGTCCGCACCAGGACCGAGCCGGGGATCGGGAGGAGGTTGAACGCCGCAGCGATGATCGAGACGCGCAGGGCAGCCGGCACCGGCACCACCTGGCCCACGATCCGGGCCGACACCCGGTACTCCTCGGCGTTCACGACTGCTCCGGGGAGCACGAGGAGCGCAGCGATCGCCACCAGGCCCCAGTCGAGGCCGGCCCGACCGTCGGGCAGCGCCTGCCACGCCGCGACCGTCGAGCCGACGAACAGGGCGACGGCGATGGCGTAGGCGATGCGACGCCGGGCCGGGGTCGACGCCCACGACCGGATCGCGGCGAGGCGCCGCAACGGCCCCGGGAGCGCCGACGCCGACTCGGCGCTCGAAGCGGTGGGGGCGTCGCGCACGGGAACCGATCGTAGGCAGCACGCGGGGTGGGGCCAGACTCGTCGGATGGCCGGCCGGACCGATGCCCGCGTCGCACCCCTGCGGCGACTGTGGCGCTACGGCGCGCCCTACCGTCGCCGGACGTGGTGGGCCACCACCCACTCGGTGCTCAACAAGCTCTTCGACCTGGCCCCTCCCCTGCTCATCGGCCTCGCCGTCGACGTGGTGGCCAACGACGGCGACGCCACCCTCGACCGCATCGGGTTCACCACCCAGCGGTCCCAGATCGTGGGCATCGCGCTGCTGACCTTCTTCGTGTGGGCCTTCGAGTCGCTGTTCCAGTACCTCCACCAGGTGGCGTGGCGGAACCTGGCCCAGGACCTCCAGCACGACCTGCGCCTCGACGCCTACGGCAACGTCCAGTCGCTGGAGCACGCCTGGTTCCAGGAGCGGGCCACGGGCGACCTCATGGCCGTGCTCAACGACGACGTGAACCAGCTCGAGCGGTTCCTCGACATCGGCGCCAACGAGATCATCCAGGTGCTCACCACCGTGCTCGCCGTCGGGGCCATCTTCTTCTGGCTCGACCCGTCCGTGGCCATGCTGGCGATCGCCCCGATGCCGCTGATCCTGTGGGGCTCGTTCTGGTTCCAGCGCCGCCTCGAGCCCCGCTACGAGGTGGTGCGCAACCAGGCCGGCTTCCTCAACGGCCAGCTGGCCAACAACCTGCTCGGCATGTCGACCGTGCAGTCGTTCACGGCCGAGGACCGAGAGGCCGCCCGCATCGCCCGGGAGAGCGACCGCTACCGGCAGGCCAACCGCAGCGCCATCACGCTGTCGTCGGCGTTCACGCCGCTCATCCGCATGGCCATCCTCATCGGCTTCACCGGCACGATGGTGTGGGGCGGGTTCGAGGCCATCGAGGACGCCACCGGTGGCACCGGCTCGCTGACCGTGGGCCAGTACAGCGTGCTGCTGTTCCTGTCCCAGCGCCTGCTGTGGCCGCTCACCCGGCTGGGCGAGACGTTCGACCAGTACCAGCGGGCCATGGCCTCCACGAACCGCATCCTCGACGTCGTGGACACCGAACCGACGATCACCGGCGGCACGCAGCGCCTGACCCTCGAGCCGGGCGAGGGCGAGGTCTCCTTCCACGACGTCCGCTTCGCCTACGAGCCCGACGCCCGCCCGGCGCTCGACGGCGTGTCGCTGACCCTCGAGGCCGGCCTCACGACCGCCGTCGTCGGCCCCACCGGTTCGGGCAAGTCCACGCTCATGCGGCTGCTCCTGCGCTCCTACGACCCCGACGAGGGCCGGGTCTGCATCGATGGCCACGACGTGCGGGACCTCGACCTCGGCGACCTGCGACGGCTCACCGGGCTCGTGAGCCAGGACGTGTACCTGTTCCACGGCACGGTCCGCGAGAACATCGCCTACGGCCGCCCCGACGCCTCGCTGGAGGACGTGGTGGCCGCCGCTGCCGTCGCCGAGGTCCACGACTTCGTGCAGACGCTTCCGCAGGGCTACGACACGATCGTCGGCGAGCGGGGCCAGAAGCTCTCGGGCGGGCAGCGCCAGCGCCTGTCGATCGCGCGCGCGGTGCTGAAGGACCCGGTGGTCCTGCTGCTGGACGAGGCCACCTCGGCGGTGGACAACGAGACCGAGGCGGCGATCCAGCGCTCGCTCGAGCGGATCTCGGTGGGGCGCACCACGCTCGTCGTGGCCCACCGCCTCTCCACCGTGCGCAACGCCGACGTGATCCACGTGCTCGACGCCGGCCGGATCGTGGAATCCGGCACGCACGACGCGCTCGTCCAGCGGGAGGGTGCCTACGCCTCGCTGTGGGCCGTGCAGACCGGCGCTGCCGTGCGCCACGAGCCCCGCCGGCGGACGTCCCCCACCGTCAGGCGGGATCCTCGGACGTGAACGTGGGGACCACGCCCACCGCGTCGTAGGCGCCGGTCGACGACCAGCGCCGCACCCGGGCGAGGTCGACGGCGAGGCGGACCACGTCGCGGCCGACCCGCACGGTGGACGGTGAGCCGGTCTCGTCCAGGCGGACGGGGATCTCGCCGAGCGACAGCTCGGCCCGCTCGACGAGGTGGAGCACCTCGATGTCGAAGGCGAACCCGTCGACCCGGGTGTGTCGGAAGAGGCGTCGTGCCACGTCGCCGCGGAACGCCTTGAGTCCGCACTGGGTGTCCCTGGGCCCGGCCAGCAGCACCGCGGCCGACAGCCGGTTCACGACACGGCTGCCGAGGCTGCGCAGGCCGGTGGCCCGGGCGACGACCGACTCCACGTGGCGCCGGTTGCCGATGACCACGTCCCAGCCGGCCTCGACGGCCTCCATCGCCCGCCGGAGCTGCGGCGGGTCGTAGGCCAGGTCGGCGTCGGTGAAGACGGCGACCCGGCCACGCGAGGCGAGCATCCCGGCGCGCACCGCCGCCCCCTTGCCGCGGTTCCGAGGCTGCACGATCACCTGCTCCGCCCCTGCCGCGAGGGCGACCGCCGCGGTGTCGTCGCCGGAGCCGTCGTCCACCACCACGACCTCGAGCCCGCCATCGGCGACGACGTCGGCGAGCTCTTCGTGGATGCGCACGACCGTCGCGCCGATGCGCTCGGGCTCCCGGTAGGCCGGGATCACCACGGAGAGGCGGCACGTGCCGTCCACCAGCGGGCGGCCCCGGGGCGCGTTGCGCTCGCGGATCGCCTCGCCCAGCACCCACCGGTAGCCGACCGCTCGCACCGCAGCCGCGGCGGCGAGCGAGATCGCCTTCGCGACCAGGAGGCCGCCGACGGTGGTGTACCCGGCGGCGGTGAACGTGGCCCGCAGCACGACGGCGTCCACCACGCCGGCGACCGAGGCGAGCAGCGCGAACGCGAAGGGGTGGCGGACCCAGCGGAAGTAGGGGTCGGAGCGGAAGGTGGCCACCCGGTGAGCGCCGTAGGACACGACGGAGGCCACGGCGATGGCGGCGAGGTCCGCCAGCAGGAGCGGCCATCCCAGGCCTTCGCGCAGGGCGACCAGCAACCCGACGTCGACCGCCGTCGGCAGCAGCGCCACGGCGGCGAACGCGAGGAGGCGGCGGGACATGGCCGCTGGACGCTAGGCGTCGACCGAGGGCGTGCTGTCGACCGGGTCGCGCTCGGTGGCGCCCACGTCCCAGGGCTGGGGCTCGACGGCCGGCTCCGGCGGCGAGGTGCCGTCGGCGGGTCGCAGCTCGGGCACGGGCACCCTCGACCGGCGGGCCAGCAGCACCGCGCCGGCCACCCCGAGCAGGCTCAGGAGGATGGCGAGCAGGTCGATGCCAGTGCGGCCATAGGTCAGCGTCACCTCGGTGTCGGTGGGGACCACGACCATCAGGTTCGGCGCGACCCGGTACGGCCCGTCGGCGCCCGAGGCGGACCAGTTCGGGAAGTACGAGGACTTCACCAGCACCGGGGTGCCGGGCCGGTCGACCTCGAAGGAGATGGTGGTGTCGTCGGCGCGCACGTCCGACACGACGGCCGGGGTGATCGGCCGCCGTTCGGGCTGGTCGCCGGGGTCGACGCGCGCCCACTCGTCGGGCCCGTCGGCAGCGAGGGCGACGTCCCAGCGGCCCGGGTCCTGGAACCACTCGAGGGCGGCACCCGGGCACGGCTGCTCCCCCTCCTTGCAGCCCAGCCACTCGTCCTGGGTCTGGGCGGCGGTGGTCACGACGGGCTCGTGCGCCAGGGGCGTCACCAGCTCGGCCCCGTCCACCTCGTAGACGACCCACGGCCCGTCGGTCGCGACCTCGGTGAGCTCGGCGTGCGCATCGGCGGCCGCCTTGGCCTCGGGGCTGCGGGCCAGGTAGTACCGCACGCCCAGCAGCTGGAGGTGCTCGACGCCGGCGTCCACGTCGAGGTCGCGGTAGGGCATGTCGCGCTGGGCGCGGCTCGGGGCCTGGGACAGCTCGCTCTGCATCAGGAAGTGGAACGGGGTGGTCGAGGAGGCCTCGAAGTACAGGCCCTCCATCGATCCGATGCACCCGTCGGTCCAGTGCGGCAGGAGCATGAGGGCCATGGGCGTGCCGTAGTCGTTGAGGTCGGAGCTGTACTCCCACAGGGAGCGCCCGCAACCGTTGGACTCCCCCACCTCGTCCATGGTGGCCACGATCCCCTGGTACTCGGGGTAGGCCTCCTTGCGCTCGTACCCGCTGTAGTTCCAGCGCGACCAGTCGGTCACGAAGTTGCGGCCCCCGACGTCGATGCCGAGCAGGTCGGGCACCCGCAGCGAGAAGACGCCGGGCACCCCCACGGAGCGGTTCAGGCGGTAGGTGCCGTCGGCGTTCTCGGCGCCGCCCGGGGTGTTGCGGAGCTGGCCGGCGAGGAACCCGCCGAGCAGCAGCAGCGCCAGCGGTGCGGCGGCGAACGTGACCCAACGTCGCGGGGTGCGCGGGTCGGGGGCGAGCACCTGGGCCAGGGCCCGGGCGATCTCGCCGATGCCGACCGCGGCGAGCGTGTACACGACCAGGTACCAGAACGGCAGCAGTCGGGCGTTCCACAGGCGGCCCTGCGGGAGGAAGACGAACGCGAGCGCCAGGCCGAGCCCGACGACGACGAGGGCCACGCCGACCCGGCCCCGGAAGGCCACCGACAGGACCGCCCCCACCAGCGCCAGGGCGGCGAAGAGGCGCAGGTCGCCCGGCACGAGCGCGGTCCAGACCTCGCCGGTGAACCAGGACCACAGCGACGTGCCCTCCTGGTGGACCGCGATCTTCTCCCATCCCATGTCGTTGACGTAGGCGCGCCGCCAGAAGAACGGGAGGACCCACCACGCCGCCAGCAGGGCGGCGACGGCGCCGGTGCTCACCAGCCACCACGTGCGGCCGGCGGCGAGGCGGGGACGCACCTCGCCGGCCGCGACCGGGTCGGATCCCTCTCGGGTGAGCAGCAGGAGCCCGACGATCACCAGGAGCACGGCCGTGACCGCCACGACGGGACCAGTGCCGGCGAGCCCCGTGACGGCGGCGAGCGCCCCGCCGAGCAGGACGACGACGGCGAGGCCGCCTCCGGCGAGCACGGTCCGCCGGTCCTCGGACCCTTCGCGGGCGGGTTCGGCCAGCAGGTGCACGGCGAGCAGCACCAGCGTGGCGCCGACGGCGAAGAAGGCGGGGATCAGGTGGCAGAGCCCGACCAGCGCCAGCAGCACGGCGGCGGTGGCGCGGTGGGTGCCGGTGCGCAGGCCGTGGACGAGCACGCCGAGGTACACGAGGGCGAGCGAGAGGCTGATCGAGAAGGCGAACTCGCCGGCCATCGTCGAGGCGATGTTGCCGCCGTAGATGGTGAAGGACTTGTCGAACAGGAAGGCGAGCGTGGTGACCGAGAGCAGCGCAGGCGTCGGGTGCGGCAGGCGGGCGAGGCGCCCGAAGGCGTAGGCCGCGACGGGCATCGCCACGACGCCGGCCACGGAGACCAGCTTGAACGACGGTCCGTACGGGATCCCCACGCCGAGGACGGCGACCAGGCCGGCGAGCACGGCGATCGGCACGCGACGGGGGTGGCGCCCGTACACCCCGGCGACCACCGCGGCGGCCACGCCGGCGACGAGCAGCGTGAACGTGAAGGTGGGGCCGAACCCACCCCAGACGCCGGCCAGCAGGGCGACGAGGGCGAGGGCGGCGGTGACCCCCAGCTCGGTGCGGCCGCGCACCCAGCGACCGGCGGCCCGGCCGGCGATCAGCAGCGATGCGGCCGCCGGCAGGATCGCCAGGGCTCCGTCGAGCCCGGTGTTGAGCGCCACCATCCCGAGGAACGGCAGCACCATGTAGAACTGGAAGACGGGGAACCCGGCGTACCAGTCGGGGGTCCACCCGGCGAGGCGCAGGTCGGGCAGCAGGTGGTCGCGCAGGTAGGCGAAGGCCCACACGTGGGCGCCCATGTCGCCGCCGGCCGGCGTGGTCTCCGCCAGGATCAGGTCCGGGTGCAGCTGCCAGAACACGAACAGGGCGCTGGCGGCGACGACCAGGACGTCGATCGTTCGTCGGGCGGCCGTGCTCATCGGCGGGTCATCCTCGCACCTCGGCCCGGGCGGGACGGTTCAGCCACCGGCCAGGAGGGCGACCACGGTCGTGGCGTTGAAGCCGACGTGGGCCCAGATGCTGCGTCCGAGGCGACCGGTGCGGTGGGCGAGGAGCGACAGCACCAGCCCGAAGGCCGCCAGGGCCGGCAGCTGCAGCGCCTGGAAGTGGCTCACGCCGAACAGCACCGAGGTGATGAGCATCGCCGGCCAGATGGGCAGGCTGCGGGCGAGCGTGCGCTGGAGCATCCCGCGGAAGAAGACCTCCTCTGCCAGCGGCGCGGCGACGACCACGACCAGCACGAGGATCAGCACGCCGGGGCCCTCGGCCTTGTCGGTCAGCTCCCGGGCCGGCGCCTCGAGGGCCTCCTGGTCGGTGTTGGTGAAGATGAAGATCGGCAGCGTGACGAGCGGGACCAGGACCAGCTGGCAGGCGACGCCGATGGCCAGCCCGATGGGCACGTCGCGCAGCGTCGACCACAGGCCGAGGTCCCGCCTGGGCCCGTTGCCGCGCAGCCGGGTGGCGACGAGCGGGACGCCGAGCAGGCCCAGCCACAGCGGGACCTGCAGCAGCGCCACCTCGCCGATCGACAGGGCATCGGTGTCGAGCTCGGATGCCGGGATCCCCTGGCTCATCGCGAACAGGGCGAAGCCGAGCGCGGACGCCAGCTGGGCGACGACGAAGGCGACCACGAGGTCGACCGCGCCCCAGCGGGGCGCCGGCTCGGTCATCCGCTCAGGAGGCGAGCCGCCAGGCGAGGCGACCCGGGTGACGGTGCGTTGCGGCGGCGAAGCCGCCAAGAGTGAACGGCAGGTGGATGCACCTCTACGGGCAGATCGTCAGGAGGCGATGCGGCCGTGGAGGTCGACGACGGAGCCGATGCGGCGGTCGACGAGGGACCAGCCGTTCGGGACCGAGAGCCGCTCGGTGTGCTCGGCGCACAGGTCGTACTGCATGGGGTGCGAGGGGGCGAGGTGGTCGACCGTGGCCACCCGCGACGCGTAGTCGTAGGTGAGGGTGGCCGCGGGGCTCCGCTGGCACGCAGGACGAGAGCAGCTGGCACTCACGGCGGGCAGGGTAGCCAGCGCGCTGGGCGTCGGTGTGGCACCGTCGGCCCCCACGCCGTGCGGCTGCACGCGCCAGGGCCGGCCCCGGGCCGTATCCTTGCTCCATGCAGCCCCAGTCCCCTCCGCCGCCTCCCCCGCCGCCGGGCCGCGATGCCAAGGGCGGGACCCGGGGTGCGACCACCCGGCTCGGCGGGCTGCCCCGTTGGTCGCTGTGGGTGCTCGTCGGCGTGCTGCTCCTCGGGTTCGTGCTCGCCGGGTTCTTCCCCAGCGAGCCGCGCGAGGACCTCACGTACAGCGAGTTCCGCACCGCGGTCACCGAGGGCCGAGTCGACACCATCCAGATCGACAACAACGACGGCGACATCGACGGCGAGCTCGACGACGGCACGCTCTTCACCACCACGGGCCCGGTCGACGGCGGCATCCCCGACGAGGACCTGCGCATCCTGCGCGACCAGGGCGTCGAGGTCAGCTACGTCACGCCCTCTCCCAGCTTCGTCGCCGCGGTCCTCCCCTACATCATCGTGTTCGGCCTGTTCATCGGCTTCTTCGTCTGGATGCAGCGCCGGGCCCAGGGCCAGATGAGCGGCGTGATGAACATCGGCCGGTCCAAGGCCAAGACCTACGACACCGAGCGTCCCGGCACGACCTTCGACGACGTCGCCGGCTACGAGGGCGTCAAGCAGGAGATCACCGAGGTGGTCGACTTCCTGCGCCACCCGGAGAAGTTCGCCGAGATCGGTGCCCGCATCCCCAAGGGCGTGCTGCTCGTCGGCCCGCCCGGCACCGGCAAGACGCTGATCGCCCGGGCGGTCGCCGGCGAGGCGGGCGTGCCGTTCCTGTCGGTCACCGGCTCGGACTTCATGGAGATGTTCGTCGGCGTCGGCGCCAGCCGGGTCCGCGACCTGTTCCAGACCGCCAAGAAGATGGGCAAGGCCATCATCTTCGTCGACGAGATCGACTCCATCGGCCGCAAGCGCGGCGCCGGCCTGGGCGGCGGCCACGACGAGCGCGAGCAGACGCTCAACCAGATGCTCTCCGAGATGGACGGCTTCGAGGCCACCGAGGGAATCGTGATGATGGCGGCCACCAACCGGCCCGACATCCTCGACCCCGCCCTGCTGCGCCCGGGACGCTTCGACCGCCAGGTCGTGGTGCCCCTGCCCGAGGCCGAGGAGCGCCTCGCCATCCTGAAGGTGCACTGCAAGTCCAAGCGCCTCGCCGGCGACGTCGACCTGCACACGGTCTCCAAGGGCACGCCCGGGATGAGCGGCGCCGACCTGGCCAACCTCGTGAACGAGGCCGCCCTGTTCGCCGTGCGCAACGGCGACGACGCCATCTACATGCGGCACTTCGAGATGGCCCGCGACCGCGTCCTCATGGGCCAGCGCCGCGAGTCGATGGCCCTCTCCGAGCAGGAGAAGGAGGTCATCGCCTACCACGAGGCCGGCCACGCCGTCTGCGCCGCCGTCCTCCCCCACGCCGACCCGGTCCACAAGGTCACGATCCTGCCCACCGGCATGGCCCTCGGCGTGACCCAGCAGCTCCCCGAGGAGCGCCACATCTACCGCCAGGACTACATCGAGGACTCCCTCGTCGTCCGCATGGGCGGTCGCATCGCCGAGGAGGTCGTCTACGGCGTCTACTCCACGGGCGCGAACAACGACCTCACCGGCGCCACCGACCTCGCCACCAAGATGGTGCGGGAGTGGGGCATGTCCGAGCGCGTCGGACCCCAGGCCTGGAGCGGCGGCAACCAGGTGTTCCTGGGCGAGTCGATGATGAGCTCGAAGGAGTACTCCGACGACACCGCTCGCGTCATCGACGAGGAGGTGGAGCGCATCCTCCGGGAGCAGGAGCAGCGCTGCCGGGAGACGCTCCACGCCAACCGCAACGGCCTCGACCTCATCGCTCGGGCCCTGCTCGAGCGCGAGACCATCGACGGCGCCGAGGTGACCCGGCTCATCGACCTCGGCCGGGGCGCATCGGGCGACGTGCCCGAGCGCCAGTCCGTCACGACGGAGTAGCCGGGACCCGCACAGGTCCCCAGGACCTACCGTCCCCGCCATGGGACGAGTCGCGGTCTGCTCGATCATGTACCTCGGCGACGTCGCGCCGTTCCTCTCGGTGGCGCGTGCGCTCGGCGAGCGGCACCACGACGTCGTCGGCATCTTCCCCGAGGGCTTCCGGCCGCTCACCGAGGGCGAGCCCTTCGGGCTCCACCCCTACGCGCTGGACGCGTCGCCGGCAGCCCTGCACGCCGACCCCGAGCACCAGCGCATCGTCCAGCACCCGTTCCGCCACATGCTGGCGTTCGGGAGGCTCCTCATGGAGCGGGGCCTCCTCGACGACGTGGACGGCGCCGTGGCCACGCTGCAGGCCGGCTTCGCCGGCGCCGACGTCGTCGTGACGCACCCGGTGTTCGCCTCCGTCACCGTCCCGGTGGCGCGGTCGATGGGCATCCCGGTCGTGTGCGGCCACCTGTTCCCGATGACGATCCCGACCGGCTCGTGGGGCCCGCCCGCCGGGCGCCGGAGCGTCCCGGTACGGGGCCGGGTCGCACGGGCGGCGTGGTCCGCCGTCGATGCGGGGAGCGACGTGGTCTTCGCCGGGTCCCGGGTCAACGAGGTGCGGCGCCGCCTCGGAGCGGCACCCCGCCGGGGCGCCGCCACGAGCGCGTGGACCGAGTCGGACCGCACCGTGGTCCTGGCCTCCGAGCACTGGTTCGGCTCATCGCCACCGGACTGGCCGGCGCACCGGTGGGGCGGCTTCACCGCGTGGGCACCTCCCGGCGGCGTCCTCGACGACGAGGTCGCCAGCTACCTGCACGACGGCAAGCCGCCGGTCCTGGTGACGCTCGGGACCTCCGCCGCCTCGGACGCCGCCGCACGCTTCCGCCGCCTGCGCGACGACCTGGTGGAGATCGGCCAGCGACCGCTCCTGCTCACCGGACCGACGGTCGAGCTCGGCAGCCTCGCCGACGAGCCGGGGGTCTTCCCCTTCGCCCCGATCGACCAGGTCGCACCCCACTGCTCGGCCGCGGTCATCTCCGGTGCGCTGGGAGGCCTCGCCGCGACGCTCCGCGCCGGGCTCCCGACCGTCGTGCACCCGCAGCTCTTCGACCAGGTGTGGACCGCCGGCCATGCCGAACGGCTGGGCATCGGGCTCCACGCCCGCGCCACCCGGCGCGTGGCCGGTGCCGTGCAGCGGGTCCTCGACGACCCGGAGGTGGGCCGGCGCGCCCAGGGGCTGGCGCAGGCGATGCGGGACGAGGACGGCGCCCTCGTCTGTGCCGAGGTCGTTGAGTCCCTGATGGCGTGACCCCGCGCCGCACCGTCCGACGGTGGCGTCAGCCCGCCTCGCCAGCCGGGGGTCCGGGATCGTCCGCCGGCTGCTCGTGCACGTGCTCGTGGCTGCCGCAGCCCTCGGGCACGGAACCCGGCTCGCGCAGCTCGGCCAGGGCGGCCCAGATGTCGGTGGCCGTCGCCGGGCCGAGGAAGCTGGCCCGCACCACGCCGTCGCGGTCGGCGATGATCGTGGTGGGGACACCGTCGATGCGGTAGCGGTCGTGCAGCTCGCGATCGGCGCCCACCTCGACCTCCTGCACGGCGACCGCGCCGGACTCGAGGACCCGGACCTTGTCCCACACGCCGGCGCAGGTCGAGCACGTGGCCGAGGTGAACACGGCGACCAGCCACTCCACCTCGGGACGCTGGAAGTCGGGGCGGTGGACCTGGCCGGGCACGTTGTAGCCGGTGCGCACGGGGGCGGCGGCGGGCTGGCGTCGCTGGACGACGACCGCGACGACCACGGCGACCGCGGCCACCACGGCGACGATCAGGAGGCGCTCCATCAGCCGCCCCCCGTGGGCTCGGTGCCCGAGGTGGGCACGTCTGCCTCGTCGTCGGGGTCGACGACGATGGTCTCGTCCGGTTCGGGCAGCTCGACGTCGTCGGGCGCCTCCGGGCCGCCGCCCTCGTCCTCGGTGACGGGGGCTTCGTCGAGGTCCTCGCCGACGTCGAGGTCGGCGGCGTCGACCGGGTCGGCCGGGACGCGGGCGCCCTCGGGCGAGGGGACGCCGACGGCCAGCGAGATGC
>JAKFET010000058.1:0-2152 GCA_036675575.1 Acidimicrobiaceae bacterium | reverse complement strand
GAAGTTCTGGACGATCACCTCCTGCACGTGGCCGTGGCGGGCGTGGCTCTCCGCGATGGCCTCGAGGGCGCGGACCCGGTCGATGGGGTCCTCGCCGATGCCGACGAGGATGCCGGTGGTGAACGCGATGCCGAGCTCGCCGGCGGCCTCCAGGGTGGCGAGGCGGCGAGCGGGGACCTTGTCCGGCGAGCCGCGGTGGCACTCGAGGTCGTCGCGCAGGGTCTCGAGCATCATCCCCTGCGACGGGGCGACGGGGCGGAGCGTGGCGAGCTCGTCCGGGTACAGGGCGCCGGCGTTGGCGTGGGGGAGCAGGCCCGTCTCGTCCAGCACCAGGCGGCACATCGCCGCGAGGTAGTCGACGGTGGACTCGTAGCCGTTGGCGGCCAGCCACTCGGCCGCGGCCGGGTAGCGGTCCTCGGGGCGCTCGCCCAGGGTGAACAGCGCCTCGTGGCATCCGGCATCGGCGCCGGCCCGGGCGATGGCCAGGACCTGCTCCGGGGAGAGGTAGGGCGACTCGAGCCGGGCGGGCGGCTGGGCGAAGGTGCAGTACCCGCACTTGTCGCGGCACAGCATGGTGAGGGGGATGAACACCTTGGGCGAGTAGGTGATGCGGGTGCCGGTCTGCGCGTCGCGCACGTCACGGGCCCGGGCCTGCAGCTCGTCGAGCGGGAGCGCCAGGAGCGGGTGCATCTCGTCCACCATACGGAGACCCTACCGGCGCTTCTGCCTACCCTCGGGTGGTGCCCAGCGCCGCCGGACCCGTCACGGTCGAGCCGGTCGAGTCCCGGTCCCAGCTGCGCCGGTTCGCCGAGGTGCCCTTCGTGCTGCTGGGCGCCGATCCGCGCTGGGCAGCCGGCGTGCGGGCGTACGAGCAGTGGCGCCACGACGCACGCCGCCACCCGTACTTCGAGCGGGGCGACGCCGCCTTCCACCTCGCCCGACGGGGCGGACGGGTGCTCGGGCGCATCGCCGCCCACGTGGACGGCAGCGGGTCGGGCCAGGGCTGGTTCGGGATGTTCGACGTCCCCGACGACGATGCCGTCACGGCCGCCCTGCTCGACGTGGCCGCCTGCTGGCTGCGGGAGCAGGGTGCGACGTCGATGAACGGGCCGGTGACGTGGCGGCCGGATGAGGACTTCGGCGTCCTGGTCGAGGGCTTCGACCACCCGACGGCCACCGGACGGGCCTGGCACCCGCCCTGGTACGCCGACCAGCTCCGGGCCCACGGGGGCGAGCCGGGCGAGCGGCGTCCGACCTTCCACCTCCCCACGGCCGGCTGGGGCGCCGAGGTCCCCGCCCCGAGCGGCGACGACCCGCCACCGCATGCCGGCGGCTACGCCGACCGGGCCCTGGTGCTGGCCGGCGTGGCGGCCGTCCCCGACGTCACCGCGCTGCTGGCGGGCGCCTCCCTCGGTTCGGCGTGGCGCCTGGCCCGCAGGGCGCGCGAGCGGGCCTCGGACACCGCCGTGTGCGTGCGCTGCGAGGGCGATCCGGCGCTGCTCGTGCCCCGGCTGCTGGCCGCCTGCCGCGACCGCGGCTACCAGCGGCTGCTGTCGCCGTGGTCACCCGACGACGCCGCGCCCGACCGGGTCCACCAGGTGTTCTGCTTCCCGCTCTGATCTCGACGCGTCAGGCGTCGCCGAGGGTCACGTCGTCGAGAGCGTGGGGTCGGGGCGGTGGGCCACGGCGGCGATCTCGTAGACGTGGGTCGGCGCCGACTGGCCCCGCAGCCCGACGGTGCCCCGCGCGGCCCAGTTCGACCGCTCCGGCCCGGCGGCCTGCACGGCGGACGCGGCGGCCAGCGCCCGCCCGGGCCGGGACTTGGCCAGGTCGGTGAGGCGGGCCGCCTCGTTCACCGCCCGGCCGATCACCGTGTACTCGAAGCGCTCCTCGCTGCCCACGTTGCCGGCCACGACGGTGCCCGACGAGATGCCGATGCCGGCGTGCAGGCCGGGGTGCTCGAGGGACAGCTCGACCAGGCGGTCCCGGAGCGCACGGGCCGCCCGCAGCGCGCGGGCGGCGTGGTCGGGCTGGTGGGCGGGCACCCCGAACACGCAGAGGGCCCCGTCGCCCTGGAACTTGTTCACCCACCCGCCCTCGGCGCTGACCTCGGAGACGACCGCCTCGAAGAAGGCGTTGAGGGTGGCGACCA
>JAKFET010000049.1:0-64803 GCA_036675575.1 Acidimicrobiaceae bacterium | reverse complement strand
AGCTGTTGTCCCACTGGGTCGGAGTCGGGGTCCATGCGCCCTCGAGGCCGGACGTGATGGTGTCGGCGCCCTTGCCGGAGCCGTGCTGGCTGATCCAGCCCAGGCCCATCGAGTGCACCGGGCAGCCCTCGGGCTCGGGGCCGACGAGGTCGGCGTTGCCGTTGCCGTGGGTCTTGCCGAAGGTGTGGCCGCCGGCGATGAGGGCGACGGTCTCCTCGTCGTTCATCGCCATGCGGGCGAAGGTCACGCGGATGTCGTGAGCGCTGCCGAGCGGGTCGGGCTGGCCCTTCGGGCCCTCCGGGTTGACGTAGATGAGGCCCATGGTGACGGCGCCGAAGGGCTCGTCGCCGAAGTCGAGCGGGCTGTCGTCGACGTAGCGCTCGTCGCCGAGCCAGGCGTCCTCGGGACCCCAGAAGATCTCCTCGGGCTCCCAGATGTCCTCGCGGCCGAAGGCGAACCCGAAGGTCTCGAAGCCCATGTCCTCGAGGGCGACGTTGCCGGCGAGCACGAGCAGGTCGGCCCAGGAGACCTTGTTGCCGTACTTGCGCTTGACGGGCCACAGGAGGCGGCGCGCCTTGTCGAGGTTGGCGTTGTCGGGCCAGCTGTTGAGCGGGGCGAAGCGCTGCCCGCCGTCGCCGCCGCCACCCCGGCCGTCCTCGATGCGGTAGGTGCCGGCCTGGTGCCAGGTCATGCGGATGAAGAGCGGGCCGTAGTGGCCCCAGTCGGCGGGCCACCAGTCCTGCGAGGTGCGCATGACCTCGACGATGTCCTGCTTGAGGGCGTCGACGTCGAGCTCGGCGACGGCCGCTTTGTAGTCGAAGTCGGGGTCCATCGGGTTGCCCCGCTGGTTGTGCTGGTGGAGCACGCTGAGGTCGAGCTGGTTGGGCCACCAGTCCTTGTTGGACTGCGGCCGTCCGCCCCGCTTGGGCTCGGGGGCGTCGATGACCGGGTTCTCGCTCTCACTGTTGCTGGCGGTGTCGCCCTTGTCGATCATGTCCTGGGGTTCGGTCATGTGAGGTCCTCTCGGATGGCGCGGTGGTGGTGCGTCCCCCAGGAGTACCAGCCCTGGAGGATCCTGTCTCCGCGATCGTCCCTATGGAGTCCATAACCAACGCCTCTGGTGACCGAACAGGTGTTCGTCTACGGTCCCTGACGTGGGCTTCAACAACCCGGACCTGCCCTGGAGCGACCTGGAGCGGACCCTGTCGGACCGGCACCGCAAGCCCACGCGGTCCGAGGGTGACGGAGGCGACAGCCCGGCATGGTCCTACCACCGGCCGTCCTACGTGCCCCCGGCCGACCTGCGGCGGCGCACGGCCACGGTGCCCTACGCCGAGCTGCACTGCCACTCGAACTTCAGCTTCCTCGACGGCGCCTCCCACCCCGAGGCCCTGGCCGAGGAGGCCACCCGCCTCGGCCTCGAGGCCTTGGCCCTCACCGACCACGACGGCTTCTACGGCGTGGTCCGCTTCGCCGAGGCGGCCCGGGCCGCCGGCCTGCCCACCGTGTTCGGGGCCGAGCTGTCCCTCGGGCTCACCCAGCCCCAGAACGGGATCCCCGACCCCGAGGGATCCCACCTGCTCGTGCTGGCCCGGGGCCCCGCCGGCTACGCCCGCCTGGCCGACACCATCTCCACCGCCCAGCTGGCCGGGGCCGAGAAGGGCAAGCCCGTGTACGACGGCATCGACTGGTCCCGGGCCCACGGCGGGGAGTGGCTGGTGCTCACGGGCTGTCGCAAGGGGGCGGTCAACCGGGCGCTGCACGCCCACGGCCCGGCCGCCGCCGAGCGCGAGGTGCACCGGCTGGTCGACACCTTCGGCGCCGGCAACGTCGTGGTCGAGCTGTGGGACCACCACGACCCGCTCGACTCGGCCCGCAACGACGCGCTGGCCGCCATCGCCCACCGGGTCGGCGTGGAGGTCGTGGCCACCAACAACGTCCACTACGCCACCCCGGGCGAGCGCCGCCTGGCCACCGCGCTGGCCGCCGTGCGGGCCCGGCGCAGCCTGGACGACGCCGACGGCTGGCTCCCCCCGGCGGCCACCGCCCACCTCCGCTCGGGCGACGAGCAGGCCCGCCGCTTCGCCCGCTACCCGGGTGCGGTCGAGCTGGCCGCCGAGCTGGGTCGGGCCTGCGCGTTCGACCTGCACCTGGTCGCGCCCAACCTGCCCCCGTTCCCCTGTCCGGAGGGCCTGGACGAGATGGCGTACCTGCGGCACCTCACCGAGGCGGGCGCCACCCGCCGCTACGGGCCCCGCCACGCCGAGCGCCAGCCGGGGGCGTGGGCCCAGATCGACCACGAGCTCGCCCTCATCGAGACCCTCGGGTTCCCCGGCTACTTCCTCATCGTGTGGGACCTGGTCGAGTTCTGCCGCAAGGCCGGGATCTACTGCCAGGGCCGGGGGAGCGCGGCCAACTCGGCGGTGTGCTTCGCCCTCGGCATCACCAAGGCCGACGCCGTGCGCCTCGGCCTGCTGTTCGAGCGGTTCCTCTCACCCGAGCGCGACGGCCCGCCCGACATCGACATCGACATCGAGTCCAACCGCCGCGAGGAGGTCATCCAGTACGTCTACGAGCGCCACGGGCGCCGCCACGCGGCCCAGGTCGCCAACGTCATCACCTACCGGGCCCGGTCCTCGATCCGGGACATGGCCAAGGCCCTCGGCTACGCCACCGGCCAGCAGGACGCCTTCGCCAAGGCCGCCGACGCCTGGGGCAACATCGCCTCCACCATGTCCCAGCCCGGGGCGGCCGAGGAGCTGCCCGTCGACGTGGTGGAGCTGGCCGCCGAGGTCGAGCACTTCCCCCGACACCTCGGCATCCACTCCGGCGGCATGGTGCTGTGCGACCGACCGGTGGTCGAGGTCTGCCCGGTCGAGTGGGGCCGCTTCCAGGGGCGGGAGGGGGCCACGGTCCGTGCCGACGTGCCCATCCGCTCCGTGCTGCAGTGGGACAAGGACGACTGCGCCGCCGCCGGCCTCGTGAAGTTCGACCTGCTCGGCCTCGGCATGCTCACCGCCCTGCACGAGACCATCGACCTGGTGCACGCCGCCTACGGCATCGAGCTCGACCTGGCCGAGATGCCCGAGGACGATGAGGTCTACGACATGCTCGGCGCCGCCGACTCGGTGGGCGTGTTCCAGGTCGAGTCCCGCGCCCAGATGGCCACGCTGCCCCGCCTGCGCCCCCGGAAGTTCTACGACCTGGTGGTCGAGGTCGCCCTCATCCGCCCCGGCCCCATCCAGGGTGGCTCGGTGCACCCCTACATCCGCCGGCGCAACGGGCACGAGGAGGTCACCTACCTCCACCCGCTGCTGGAGTCCTCGCTCGAGAAGACGCTCGGCGTGCCCCTGTTCCAGGAGCAGCTCATGCAGATGGCCATCGACGTCGGGGGCTTCACGCCGGCCGAGGCCGACCAGCTCCGCCAGGCCATGGGCTCCAAGCGCTCGCCCGAGCGGATGGAGCGCCTGCACGCCCGCTTCACCGCCGGCGCCCGCGAGCGCGACGTGCCCGACGACGTCATCGAGCAGATCTGGCTGAAGCTGGCCGCCTTCGCCAACTACGGCTTCCCCGAGAGCCACTCGGTGTCCTTCGCCTACCTCGTCTACGCCTCGTCCTGGCTCAAGCGCTTCCACCCCGCGGCGTTCTGCGCCGGCCTGCTCAACGCCCAGCCCATGGGGTTCTGGTCGCCGCACTCGCTCATCCAGGACGCCCGGCGCCACGGCGTCGAGGTCCGCACCCCCGAGGTCTCGGTCTCCGCCGCCAAGGCCACGCTGTGTTGGGACCCGCCATCGGAAAATCGCTGCGAGGAGCCCTCGGAAGCCGAGGGCTTCTCGGTGGCAGATCCGGTGGACACCACCCGGGGGTTGCCGGCCGAGGTGTGGGGCAAGGGCGGGCCGGTCGTCCAGCTCGGCCTGCGCGAGGTGCGCAACATCGGCGACGACGTGGCCCGCCAGATCGAAGCGGCGCGAGATGCCGGCGGCCCGTTCACCTCGATGGAGGACCTGGCCCGCCGGGTGCCCCTCACCCTGCCCCAGCTCGAGGCCCTGGCCACCGCCGGCGCGTTCGGCTGCTTCCGCTCGCCCCGCACCGGCGCCCCGCTCACCCGGCGCGAGGCGCTGTGGCAGGCCGGCTCGGTCGCCCAAGGCGGGGTCGACCGGCTGCCCGGGATCGTCACCGGGGCCGAGGCGCCGGCGCTCCCGGGCATGGACGAGCTCGAGGAGGCCCGGGCCGACCTGTGGTCCACCGGCATGAGCCCCGATGGCCACCCCACCCGGTTCATCCGGGAGGACCTCGACCGCCTGGGCGTCGTCACCTCTGCCGGCCTGTGGGACGTCGAGCCCGGCTCGAAGGTCCTCATCGGCGGCGTCGTGACCCACCGCCAGCGCCCCGCCACCGCCGGCGGCACCATGTTCCTCAACCTGGAGGACGAGACCGGCCTCATCAACGTCGTGGTGTCCAAGGGCTGCTGGAACGCCCACCGCCGGGTGGCGCTCAGCGCCCCGGCGATGCTCATCCGGGGCCGCTGCGAGCGCTCGGAGGGGGTCATCAACATCGTGGCCGAGCGCCTCTCCCTCCTCCCCGTGCGGGGTTCGCCCAAGAGCCGCGACTTCCGCTGACCCGATCGGGGATCTCGCGGACTCGTCCCCCGATGATGACGTACGAACGGCAGGATCACCGGTTGACGTCCCCGAACGTGCGTTCGTAGGCTCGGACCATGTCCGCTCTGGCCGAGGCCGGCGTCCAGCGATCCCTGTTCGGCGCGACCGAACCTCGCCTCACCGGCCTGCTCCCCGAGGGTCGGGTCGACCTCGCCCACGGGGCGTGGATCGTGCGGGTGCCGAGCTGGGTCGGCGGCGACCAGACGCTGATGGACCACCTCGTCGAGACCACGTCCTGGCACGCCGGGCGGCGGCCCATGTACGAGCGCATCGTCGACGTCCCCCGCCTCACGGCATCCATCCCGAAGAGCGGTCCCGGCCACCCGGTCCTGCGGGAGATCACGAAGGTGCTCGGGGGGCGGTTCGGCGAGCGCATGGACCGCATCGGCCTCGCCCTCTACCGCGACGGCCGCGATTCGGTGGCCCCACACGGCGACACGATCGCCCGCGAGCTGCACAGCTCGACGATGGCGATCGTGTCACTCGGCGCGCCGAGGCGGTTCCACCTCACCCCGGTCGGCGGAGGGTCGTCCGTGTCGTTCGACTTCGGCATGGGCGACCTGCTGGTCATGGGCGGGACGATCCAGCGCACCTGGCGCCACGGCGTCCCGAAGACGACCCGGGCGGTCGGCCCCCGCATGTCGATCATGTTCCGGCCCCGCTGGGAGGCAACGGAGGCTCAGCGGCCGACGGCTTCCCTGCTGTAGGCCTCGAACCCCGGGTCCGGGTAGCTCCCGGAGGTCTCCGCACCTTCGATCGTGCCGCCGGTGTCGCCGATGGACCACGTGGCCGTCCACACGTAGCGCACGGCGATGTCGTACACGCCGTGGTGCTGGTACACGTGGCGGATCTCGCCGGTGGGGTACGGCCCGGGCTGACCGGCGTACGGACCCTCCTCGCCGTCGACCCCGTCGTGGGGATCGTCCCAGTCGACGTGGATCTGCGCCGTCGCCGTGAGCGTCAGCGGCCCGAACGGCGTGTCGACGGGCCCGAACGTCTGGCTCGTCGGCGCCCCGGTCTCGAGGAACGCCTCGAACCCGACCGGCAGCGACCCCGGCTCGACGTGTGGCGTGGGCACCGGCAGGGAGATCTGCTGGAAGAAGGCGGCCGCCTCCATCGCCGGCGTGGTCGTCGGCAGCTCGGCGTCGGGGCAGACGGAGTAGAGGCGCATGAGCCGGAAGAACTGGGCCTCGGACTGCACGTCGTCCTCCCGGCTCGGCTCGCGCCCGAGTCGCACCGGTGCCGTGCTGACGCACGTGTTGCCGTCGCCGTCCTGGGCCAGGAACGCTCGCCAGGCTTCTCGGAACGGGTAGGCCGTGGTCGGCGGGCCGGCGCTGACGGGTTGGACCGAACTGCCGCCCTGCTCATGGCCCTGGCACCTGACTGAACCGGGATTGGCGCGGTCAACGAAACACCCGAGGTGGTCCGCCGCAACAGGAACGCGAAGGCCTCCGACCAGTGCCACCACCACTACGCCTAGGCGGAGGAACGTTCTGCGCACTCAGACTCCTTCGCACTGACGTTCGGGAATGCTGCCGTCGTCAGTCGCCGGCAACTCGTCGAGCACCCATGCGGTGGGGTTCAGGCCCGACGCTCTCTGTTCCTCTGTTGCGGCCACGATCCGCACGAAGAGCCGGAAGCCGTCGGTGGACGGCGATGTCGTCGTCAGGCCGGAGGTGTCGAACGTTGCTTCGGCGAAGGCGCATGTGAGCGTTCGCTCGTGTAGATCCAGCACGGTCACATCGACCGGTGACAGCTCGTCGCGGTAACCCGCGAATCCGTTCGCCGCAGCCTCAGTAAGGCTGTTCAGCAAGCCTCGGGACCCATCGGGTGTGTTTGTTGCCTCGGCCACCCGGACGGCAGGCTCCTCCACAAAACCTGCTTCCCGAGCAGTCGCTGTGGCCTCGAGCATGGCGGCATAGAGAGCGTCAAGCACCGCCTCGACGTACTCCTCGGTGATCTGACTCTCGTCCTGAGGGATCACGTCGGGGGCGACGGTGGGCGGCTCGGTGGTCGTGCTCGATGTTGACGTCGTCGTCTCGTCCGGGATGGAGGTCACGGCGGATCGATCGCCGTCGTCGTCGTCGTCCCCGCAGGCGCCGAGGAGGAGGGTGGCACCGAGCAGGGCGGGTAGGAGCCGCCGCATCGTCGAGAATGTAGTCACGTGCAACATCTCCTGAAAAGGTCCTTCGATCCCTTTCACCCCATGTGAGCGGTCGGACCGGAGGGGCGAGTGGGGCCGGATCGGACCGGGGCTCTACCGTCGACCCGATGGCCACGAAGCGACCGAACAAGCAGCAGCGTCAGCGGCAGAACCGCAACCAGCGCCAGGCCCGCCAGGCGCGCTCGGTGCACGCCGGCGAGGCCACCGCCCTGTCCCGGGGTGAGCGCGAGGCGGCTCGCCCGGTCTCGACGTCGCGCGCGGGCGGTCGCGCCCAGGCGGGCGGCGAGAAGACCGGCGCAGCAGGCAAGGGGGCGGCGGCGCGGGCGGCCCGCAAGGCCCGGTACTCGATCCCCGGCCAGCGTGCCGTGGTCATGGCCTTCATGTTCACGATCGTGTCGGCCGGCACCCTGCTCTTCGCTCCGGTCCAGGTGCAGCGCGAGGTCGACCGCGACGACCCGGTGCTCGAGACCATCGACGAGCAGGACCAGGAGGTCGACGAGGAGGCCGGCACGGTCACCTACGTCGAGGACGCCAAGCTCCTCGACGAGGAGGGCCCGGCCGTGGCGGCCGGCGTCATGCTCACGCCCATCCTGATCACCGGCGCCGCCGTGTGGTTCACCAAGCGCCCGCAGCGCTCGAACGTGTGGACCATGGCGATGATCGGGCTGGCGGCGTACATCTTCCTGTTCGCCGGGCCGTACGGGATCATCACCCTGCCGTCGATGATCGCCATGGCCGTAGGTGGCTTCCAGTCTCGTCGGGCCGAGTCCAAGGAGCGGCTCGCCGAGCTGCGGGCGGACAGGGCGGCTGCGGCCGACGGCGAGGTCATCGACGTCGACGGGACGGAGATCGGCCCGGACGACGAGGTCGTCGACATCACCGACGATGCCCTCGAGGAGGGCGACGGAGCAGGTCCGGTCGACGAGGACGACCGCCGCTAGGGTCGCCGCGCAATCGAGACGACCCACGAGGAGACCTGAAGATGTCCGAAGCCGCAGAGGCCGCGCACGCCAAGTTCCAGGAGCTGATCGGCCAGGAGGGCGAGCCGGGCGAGTGGATCCAGGTCACCCAGGAGATGATCAACCAGTTCGCCGACGTGACGATGGACCACCAGTTCATCCACGTCGATCCGGAGGCGGCCAAGAACACCCCGTTCGGCGGCACGATCGCCCACGGGTTCCTGACGCTCTCGCTGCTCGTCCCGCTCTCGGCCTCCATCAAGCAGGACCCGGAGACGTTCAAGGGCGTGACCATGGGCGTGAACTACGGCTTCGACAAGATCCGCTTCATCGCACCCGTGCCGAGCGGCTCCCGCATCCGGGCCCGCGCCGTCGTCAAGGCCGCAGAGCTCAAGGGCAGCTCGGTCAACGCCACCCGCACCTACACGATCGAGATCGAGGGCTCCGACAAGCCGGCGGTCATCGCCGACTGGATCACCCGCCTCACCTACGGCTGATCTAGCGCCGGGCCCGGCGGCCCGGCGTCGACCACCTCGAGCGAGAGCCCGAGGGGGTCGAAGTGGACCAGCGACTCGAGCCACCACGTCGCCCCGGCCCCGGCGAGCGCGTCGAGATCGACGCCGTCGGGGTTGGGTCGCTCCCATGCGTGGCTGGCGTTGCCCGACACGACCACGTCGAAGGGACGTCCCGGGGTGCCGGCCGGCGTGGCGTCGGCGATCGCCGCCACCTCGTCGGGTCGCAGGGTGTGGTCGCTGATCGCGAAGATGCCGTCGTTCTCGGCGGCGCGGGCGAGGACGCCCCGGTGCGGCGTCGAGCATGCGATCCACACCGGGATCGGGTGGGGCTCGGGCCGGCCTGCGTCGAGGTGGACCTCGTAGTGGGCGCCGGCGTGGCGGTAGGGGGTCCCGCCCCACACCGCCCGCATGATGTCGATCCCCTCGTCGACCATGGCCGCCCGGGTGCGCAGGTCGGTCGGCTCGCCGAATCGGCTCAGGTCGCCGGACTCGTCCGAACCGAGCCCCACCCCGAGCACGAGCCGGCCGCCGGACAGGCGGCTGACGGTGGAGGCGTGCCTGGCCACCACCCAGGGACGCCGGCGGGGGAGCGGCGTGACCGTGGGGCCCAGGAGGATCCGCTCGGTCGCCACGGCCACGGCGGCCAGCGTCGTCCAGGGGTCGGTGATCGGTGGTGCGTCGGCGACGACGTGGTCCCACAGGAAGACCCCGTCCCACCCGGCCGCCTCGGCGCGCACCGCCAGGTCCACGACCACGTCCGGCTCACCGAAGGGTCCGAACGGGGGCAGGTACACGCCCCGCCGCAGGCGACCTTCGGCGGACGGGAGCGCACGCATCACGCGCCTGCGGCGGTGAACGACAGGCGGGCGAGATCGAGCGCCGCTCGCTCGACGACGTCGAGGGCCTCGGCGCCGGGCAGGCCGGGCGCCAAGCCCACCGGCTCGGCCATGGCGTAGAGGCGGATCTCGTAGCGGTGCGCCGCCGCCCCCGGAGCGGGGCACGGCGCCTCCCAACCGAGGACATCGGAGCCGGTCCGGGCGAGGACGGCGTCGTCGGGGGGTTGCAGCGGATCCAGGCCCGTGGTGGTGGCGGGCAGGCCGGACACGGCGAAGTGGACGCGATCGGCGGCACCCACGTCGACGATCACGACGGCGAGCTCGGCGGCGGCCGGCGGGGCGCCGCTGAAGACGAGCTCGGGCGCGCGACCCTCGCCGTCGCAGGTGAAGGCCGGGTCGAGCTCGGACCCCTCGATCACGTCCGGGCTCGACACCCGCAGGCCGAGGGCCTCCCCGGTGGTCGAGGTCTCCGGGATCTCCGTCGGCGGCATCGTCGCCGACGTCGGCTCGAGCGTCCTGCCGTCGTCGTTGCACCCGGCGCCGGCGAGGCCGGCGACGGCGAGCAGTGCGAGCGCGCGCGGGCGCACGCCGGTCCTCATCCGTGCCACCCCGTCAGCTCGCCGCGGTGGCTCGCCCGTCGGAGCCGGTGCGCTCGAGCAGCTCGGTCACGCCCGCAAGCGCGCCGGCGAGGCCGCCCAGCTCGGTGGGCACGATGATCTTGGTGGCCTGCCCGTCGCCCAGCTTCTGCAGGGTTTCCAGGTACTTGATGGCGAGCAGGTCGTTGGACGGGTTCCCGTCGTGGATGGCCTGGTACACGGAGCGGATGGCGGCGGCCTCGCCCTCGGCCACGGCCGTCTGGCGGTACTGCTCCGCCTCGGCGTACTTGCGCGTCGCCTCGGCGTGGCCCTCGGCCTCCAGCACCTGCTTGGCCTTGTCTCCCTCCGCCTCGAGGATGGCGGCGGCCTTGGCGCCCTCGGCGGTGGTGATCGCCGCCTCGCGACGGCCCTGGGCCTCGGTGACCACCGCGCGGCGCGTGCGCTCGGCCTTCATCTGCTCGTGCATGGCGCTCATCACGTCCGGCGGCGGATCGATCCGCTGGATCTCGACCCGCACCACCCGCACGCCCCACTTGTCGGTGGCGTCGTCGAGGATCTCGCGCAGCGCGATGTTGATCTTGTCCCGCGACGTCAGCGACTCGTCCAGCGGGAGGTCGCCGATGACGTTGCGCAGGTTGGTCTGGGCCAGCTTCGTGACCGCGAGGATGAAGTTGGCGACGTTGTAGATGAGGCGCTGCGGGTCGGTCGGCTCGTAGTACACGACGGCGTCGACGGACACCCCCACGTTGTCGGAGGTGATGACCTCCTGCGGGGGGACGTCGACCACCTGCTCGCGCATGTCCACCACGCGCATCGTGTCCACGAAGGGGATGATGAGCGTGAGGCCGGGGTCCACCGTCTCCTTGTACTTACCGAGTCGTTCGATGATGCCGCGCTGGTACGGCTTCACGATGCGGACGCCGGCGGCGACGTACACGAACAGGAAGAAGGCGAGGACCGCCAGGACGATGATGAGGGCCACTAGTGGGGCCTTTCCGGTGGTCGGGTGGAGGCCGGCAGGCCGGTGGGGTAGACGACGACCCGGGTGCCGCGGACCTCGAGGACGGTCACGTGCGTGCCGGGGGCGAGGGGGCCGCCGTCGAGCGCCTCGGCGCGCCACTCCTCGCGGCCGATGCGCACCGAGCCGAGCTCGTCGGTCCCGGCCGGCACCTCGGTGAGCACGACGCCGTGCTCGCCGACGAGGCGGGTGGCGCCGACGCCGAGCGGGGCCTTGGAGGAGGCATCGAGGCGGGCGGCGAGGGGTCGGAGGGCGGCGAACGCCGCCGCCGAGACGATGACGAAGATCAGCCAGCCGATGGCGATCGGCGCCCCGAGGAACGACGCCGCCGCGGCGCCGACGGCGCCCAGCGCGAAGGGTGCGAGGAAGAAGCTGCCCGCCGAGGCCATCTCGCCGAGACCGAAGGTCACCGCCGCCGCCAGCCAGACCCACCGCCAGAAGTCGGGGTCGTCCACGGCCCGAGCGTACCGAGCGGGGACGTGCGGTGCGGGCCGCTAGGCGCCCTCGTCGGAGGCCGGTGCGTCGGGTCGCACGAAGGCGTCGGCGCGCACCTGGTTCGAGTAGTCGAGTGCCTCGAGGCGGTCGCCGCCCTGGTCGACCAGCACCACCGCGCCTTCGTCGGACGCGCAGATGGTCCCGCTCGCCCCCAACCCGGGAGCCTCTCGACCGCTGCGCAGCCGGGTGACGAGGCAGCGTGCCTCGATGCCGGCGACCGGCAGCACCTCGATCTCGAAGGTGTAGTCGTCGACCTGGTCGGCGAGCGCCTCGGTGAGGCCGTCGAGCGCCTCGGCGCGGAACACGCCCGGTGGGTCGACCAGGGCATCCGTGCGGTCGCAGGTGAGCTCGTCCTCCTCCTCCGTTGGGGTGCACGTGTAGGCCTGTCCGTCGGTGACCAGGCGAACCTCGGTCGTCGCGCCCTCGCTGAGCAGCTCCACCCGGCGGTCCGGGGGGCGGCTGGTGACCACCAGCTCGGTGCCCTGCGTGGGCCCCGGGAACCGGACCTCGTAGGTGGCGGTGTCGCCTCGGGCCAGCAGCGCCAGGAAGTCGGCCACGTCGTCCTCGAGCCCGGCCTCGAGGGCTGCCGCGCGAGCCTGGTCGGCGCGCTCGTTGCCGGTGGCTGCGACCTCGTCGGCGTCGTCGCCGCACGCCGACGCGACGACGAGCAGCGCCGCCGGCAGGAGCGCCCAGCGGCCCCGGCGGATGGAGCATCGGCTGGGCACGGTCGGATGGTACGGACCGGCAGTACCGTTGGCGGAATGGCACCGCCACCGGCCAGCAAGACCAGTGAGCGCCCGCTCGGCCGGTCGATCGCGCTCGGCGTCGGCATCGGGGTGGGGGCCGCTGCGATCTGCTTCTTCCTGATCGCGATCCCCTTCTACACGCTGGCCTCGTTCGAGCCGAACGGCATCGACCGTCCCATCGTGCGCACCGGGCTCTTCCGCATCGCCCTGCCCGTCGGCGTCCTGGTCGGCCTCGTCGCCGGCGCCGCCTCGGGCTGGTGGTTGCGGCGTGGCGGGTCGTGGACCGTCAACGACGGCAGCGACCGCTACAGCAACCGCTAGGAGCGAGCCGACAGGCGAGGCGACCCATGTCACGGTGTCTCTGTGGCGGCGAAGCCGCCGAACCGACACCCGTGGGATGTACTCATCTGTGCAGGTCGTTAGCGTTGCCCGGGTGAGCACCGCCCGCCGCTGCATCCTGACCGTCCACGCCCACCCGGACGACGAGTCCTCGAAGGGAGCGGCGACGATCGCCCGGTGCCGGGCCGAGGGCATCCGCACGGTGCTCGTCTGCTGCACCGACGGCGCCGCCGGCGACATCCTGAACCCGGCCATGGACCGCGACGAGGTGAAGGCCGACCTGCCCGGCGTGCGCCGGGAGGAGCTGGCGCGGGCCGCGGAGATCATCGGCTACGACGAGGTCATCGACCTCGGCTACCGGGACTCGGGCATGCCCGACACCGAGGCGAACGCCCACCCCGAGGCCTTCGCCAACGCCGACCACGACGAGGCCGTCGGTCGCCTGGTCGCCATCCTGCGCCGGGAGCGGCCCCAGGTCGTGGTGACCTACGGCGACGACCAGAAGGGCTACCCCCACCCCGACCACCTCCAGGTCCACGACGTCACGATGCCCGCCGTCGAGCGGGCCGCCGACCCGGGTTGGTACCCGGAGGCGGGGGAGCCGCACCGGGTCGACAAGGTGTACTGGACCGCGTGGTCCCGTGGCCGCATGGTGGCCATGCACGAGAAGTTCCTGGAGATGGGCCTCGAGTCGCCCTTCGACGAGAAGTGGTTCGAGCGGCCCGACCAGGACGACCGCATCACCACCCGGGTGCACACCGGCGAGTGGTCCGACGTGCGCTGGGACGCCCTGCTGGCCCACGCCACCCAGATCGACCCGACGTCGCCGTTCTGGTTCGGCCTGCCACGCGAGGTCGCGTCCACCGTCCACCCCTGGGACGAGTACACGCTGGCGGTGAGCCACGTGGAGAGCGACGAGTCCACCGGCGACCTGTTCGACGGTATCTCGGTCGGCGCGTCCGACGCCGCCGCCCGCTGATGGCGGAGCAGGTCCCGCTGCTCACCCAGGACTGGCTCGACGTCCAGCGCCAGGCCACCGAGCAGCTCCCCGAGCGCCCCGGGGCCAGCGCCACCGTCGAGTACCGGGTGTCGGGCACGCCCGAGGGCGAGGTCGTGTTCCACACCGTGCTCGAGGACGGGCGCATCACCTGGAACGCCCTCGGCGCGCCTCCTGCCGACGCCGACTTCACGGTGCTCGTGCCCTACGCCGACTACCTCGACATCGTCCGGGGGGAGCTCGACCAGAACGTCGGCTTCATGCAGGGCCGGGTCAAGGTGACGGGCAACATCGGGCGGATGCTCTCGGTGATGCCCGTGACCGCGTCGGCCGAGTGGCGCGACGCCGCGCAGGTCGTCCTGGCCCGCACCACCGTCTGAGCGCTACTCCTCGGGGTCGGCCACCGCAGTGACCTGGAGCTGTTGGTCCTCGTCGGTGACGTCGACGACCTCGTAGTCGCCCGGCTGGTCGAAGATCACGAAGGTCGACTCGCCGGGGAACAGCAGCCCGGTGTCGATGCGGGTGTCGGCCCGGATGCCGTGGTCGTCGTCGCCGACGATGCGGAACTCGACCAGGTCGGTGCTCAGGACCTCGAGCTCGTCGACGTCGAAGCCGTCGTCGCCGAGCTCCACCACGTGATCCGGTTCGGCGGGCACGTCGGGGAGGTCGTCGCGGGAGATGGCGCGCCGGTCGCTGTCGCAGGCGGTCCCGAGCAGGGCGGCGGTGGTGAGGGCGGCGGCGAGCCCGGACCGGAGCGCGACGCGCACGCTCAGGCCGCCCGCTGCGCGTCGCGCAGCTCCCGGTAGCCGATGAGGGTGACGCCGGCCCGCTCCAGCAGCGAGCGGGTCTCGGCGCTCAGCACCAGGTCGAGGTCGTCGACCCGCCCCGACCACGTGTCGCCGATGGCCCGCAGCTCGGGCGTGTCGACGGCCGGGTGCACGTAGACCTCGGTGACGCCGGCGGGCAGGTCGTAGATGATCCGCTCGATGGCCTTGCGGGCGCCGATGCCCGGTGCGTAGAGGAAGCGGTCGGGGAACAGCACGCCCTCCTCGGCGGCCAGGTCCCGGAACGGGAAGCCGATGGCGCGCTGCGTGGAGGCGCCGGACAGGCGGATCGGGAGGCCGTGCTCGACGGCCAGGTCGAGGTAGATGTCGAAGAACTCGGGGCGCAGCTGCATGACGCCCATGTGGCTGTCGAGGTGGCTGACGTCGAAGCCCCACAGGATCGCCCGCTCGACCTGGGCCCGGCACTCCCGACGGACCTCGTCGAGGTCGGCGTGCTCCCAGACGTCGATGTTCGTCCGGGGGAACCCGCCGTCGCCGTCGAGGAGCGAGGGTGCGTGGGTGATCGGTCCCCAGCGGTACAGGTCGTGCTCGGCGGTCAGGGTGAGGTGGACGCCCACGTCCTCACCCCGGTAGTGACTGGCCGCCTCCCGCGCCCACGGGCACGGGATCATGATCGACGCACTGGTGCCGATGCCGTCGCGCAGCGCCCGGTAGACGCCGTGGCTGGCCGCGTGGCAGAAGCCCAGGTCGTCGCAGTTCACGATGAGCAGTCGGGCGTCGGGCGGGTGCCCGAGGCGCTCGGCGAGGGTCGGCACGGCGGGAACGCTACCGACCGGGCGGCGGGCCGATGTCGACGTCGGGGCCGCCGCACACGCCCCACAGGCCGCGGCCGCCGTCGCGGGCCTCGGCCTCGGCGGCGACGAGCCGGGGGTACAGGGCCTCGTTGTCGCCGTACGTGACGGCGTCCGCGTAGCCCTGCTCGACCAGCGCGAGGTTGACGAGCAGGTCGTCCTCGGCCCGGTACACGTAGGCCAGCAGGCGGCCGAACTGGTCGCGGGCGACGGCGTCGCGGGCGAGGCGGACCGCGGTGCCCTCCGGGACCAGGCTCGCCAGGTAGGCGGAGGCCTCAGCGCCGTAGCACTGCACCGGCCGGTTCGGCGCCACGGACTCGGGGGTGTCGACGCCGATGAGGCGGACCCGCTCCTCGGTTCCGCCGACCCGCACGTCGAGGGTGTCGCCGTCGACCACGTGCGTCACGACGCCGTCACCGTCGGCGGGCGGGCCGCTGCCCGGGGCGGGAGACGCGCAGGCGGCCGCCAGCACGCTGGCGGCCGCGAGCACGAGTGTTGCGGGACGAGACCTCACTGCCGTCCTCCGGGAGGGCGCTGGCGCCGCAGCGCCGGGGGAGGGGGAAGCGGGAGTCGAGGGATAGCTTAGATGCGCTCGATGATGGTGCCGGTGCCGAGGCCGCCACCGCAGCACATGGTGACGAGCCCGGTGGACTTGTCGGTGCGCTCGAGCTCGTGGAGGGCCTTGGTCAGCAGGACCGCACCGGTGCCGCCGAGGGGGTGGCCGAGGGCGATGGCGCCGCCGTTGGGGTTGACGGTGTCCATGTCGGGGTTGTGCTCCTTGACCCACGACAGCACCACGGAGGCGAAGGCCTCGTTGATCTCGGTGACGTCGATGTCGGACATCTTCATGCCGGTGCGCTTGAGCAGGTGCGACGTGGCGTCGATGGGGCCGGTGAGCATCAGGACCGGGTCCACGCCGACGTTGCAGGTGTCGACGATGCGGGCCTTCGGCGTGAGGCCGAGGGCCTTGGCCTTGTCGGCGGTCATGAGCAGCACGGCGGCGGCGCCGTCGGAGATCTGGGAGGACGAGCCGGCCGTGTGCACGCCGTCGGGGCGGGCGACGGGCTTCAGCGTGCCGAGCTTCTCGAGGCTGGTCTCTCGCAGGCCCTCGTCACGGGTGACGGTGTGGGTCGAGTCGAGCAGGTTGCCCTCCTCGTCGGCGTCGGGGGCGGTGACCGGGACGATCTGGGTGGCGAAGCGGTCCTCGGCCCAGGCCCGGGCGGCCAGCTGCTGGGAGCGGAGGCCGAACGCGTCGGTGTCCTCGCGGGAGATGCCCCACTTCTCGGCGATGCGCTCGGCGCCCTCGAACTGCGAGGTCATCTCGTAGCGGCCGAAGTAGGTCTTGGGGATCGGGATGCCGAGGCCGAAGTCCTTGCGGCCGCTGGAGCCGATGGGGATGCGGCTCATGACCTCGACGCCGCAGGCGATGGCGACGTCGACGGCGCCGCCGGCCACGAGGGCGGTGGCCATGTTGGTGGCCTGCTGCGACGACCCGCACTGGGTGTCGACCGTGGTGGCGGCGACCGACTGGGGCAGGCCGGCGGCCAGCCAGGCGGTGCGACCGATGTTGAAGGCCTGCTCGCCGACCTGGGAGACGCAGCCGGAGACGACCTGGCCGACCTCGGCCGGGTCGATGCCCGTGCGCTCGATGAGCGCCTGCTGGGCGATGCCGAGGAGCTCGGCCGGGTGCATGGTGGACAGGCCACCGCCACGGCGGCCCACGGGCGTCCGGACGGCATCGATGATCACAACGTCGGTCATGGCGGCAGTGTACGGCCGTTCTTGACCGTGCGGTCAAGGTGCTGCAGCCTTCGGTTCGGCTCCATGGCTCACGCGGCGTGGGCGTGGTGGTCGCCGGCCTGGGCCCGGCGCTCGGCCTGGGTGCGGGCCACCGTGTCGGCCAGGGCGGCCCGGGCCTTGGCCACGCCCTTGCGGCCGGCCTCCCGGCTGCGGGGGTCGAGGTGGAAGGCGGTGCGCTGCGGTCCGGCGGGCAGGAGGCGGGTCTGTGTTGCCATGGCCCCATCTTCCCCAGGGGGTCTGACAGGAACTCCGGCCCGGGTCGCGGGACCCGCCCTAGACGGGCGCGCCGGGGGCGACGAGCGGCCAGGGCAGCGTGCGCTCCACCTGCAGGGCGAGGTCGAGGAGGACGGCGTCCTGGTGGTGGCGGGCCATGATCTGCATGCCGACGGGGAGGCCGAAGGCGGGGGCCACGGGGACCGACACGGCGGGGACGCCGACGATGTTGGCCGGGATCGTGAGGAGGCCGTTGTTCTCGAGGCCCACCTTCTGCTCACCCACCCGGGTGTTGGCGGTGATCTGGGCCGGGTACGCCACGTCGGGGTTGGTGGCCGAGATGACCAGGTCGACCTGGTCGAACACGGCGGCGAGCGCCTCGTTGAGCTCGGTGCGGCGGCGCTCGACCTGGGCGGCCATGGCGAGGTCGTAGCTGGCGTGGGCCATCTCGAACCCCATCGCCATCTCCCGGGTCAGGTCCTCCTTGCAGTCGGGCCACAGGCCGTCCAGGTCCTTGGCCAGCTGTGCCAGGTTCGACATCGCCCACTCGAACCCGAGGCCGGGCAGCTCGACGGCGACGTCGACGCGGACGAGCCCGGCATCGGCGATGAGGGCGTCGGCTGCGTCGCGCACGTTGGCCTCCACCTCCGGTCGCAGGACCGCCCGGCCGAGGTCAGGCACCACCGCCACCCGCAGGCCACGCAGGTCGTGGGTGCCGAGGCCCGCCTCCCAGCCGCCGGGGCTGGGCAGCGAGTACGGGTCGCGGAAGTCGTAGCCGGCGCAGACGTCGAACCAGCGGGCCACGTCGCGCACGCTGCGGGCCTGACAGCCCTTGACCACCGTGAGCGGGGCGATCTCGGTCTTCGGGCCACGGGGGATGCGGCCCGCCGTGCCCTTCATGCCGACGTTGCCGTTGAAGGCCGCCGGGATCCGGATCGAGCCGCCTCCGTCGCCGCCGCTGGCGATGGGGACCAGGCCGCCGGCCACCGCCGCAGCCGACCCACCGGAGGAGCCGCCGGCCGTGCGTCCGCGCTCCCAGGGGTTGTGCGTGGTGCCGTTGAGCCTGGTGGTGGACACGTTGAGCCCGCCGAACTCCGACGCGGCGCACAGCCCGACGAGCACGGCCCCGGCCCCGCGCAGGCGGGCCACCATCGTGGTGTCCTCGTCGCCGATGCGGTCCCGGAACACCAGCGACGCATCGGTGTCGGGCCAGCCCTGGACCTTCTCCAGCTCCTTGATGCCCATCGGCACCCCGCCGAACGGCAGGGAGACGTCGGCCCGGGCTGCGGCGGCCAGCGCCGCCTCGGCGTCGACGTGGGAGAACGCGTTCAGCTCGGACGCCTCGATGGCGTCGAGGCAGGCCTGGGTGTCCTCCACCGGGTTCCGCGACCCGTCGCGGTAGGCGTCGACGAGCGAGCAGGCGTCCTGCAGCCAGGGGGCGTCGGTCATGGCCGGGAGACTAGGTGCGCAGTTCAGGGCGCCGGGGGGCCTGCCGTCCGGAGGAGGCGCACGAACGCGGCGGCTGCGTCGTCCACCCCGGTGTCGTCGCCGGTGGCGACCAGGTCGAGCAGCAGTCCCCGGGTCACGGCCAGCCCGAGGCGCACGATCGCCGGGTCGACCGGCGGGCCGTGCCGACGGTCGACCTCGGCGAGCCAGCCGTCGACGGCCGCCGGCAGCAGCCGGGTGAAGGGCTCCTCGCCCTGCGCGCCGCGGGCGTAGCACTCGAAGAAGAGCCGCTCGAGGGGCCGCAGCTCGGGTCGGCGCAGGTCGGCCCACATGGCGGCGACGGCATCCGCAGGGTCGTCGGGCAGGTCCTCGAGGGTGGCGACCTGGCGGGCCTCCACCGCCTCGACGACGGCCACCAGCAGCTCGTCGCGCGACCCGAAGTGGTGCAGCAGCATCCGGTGGCTCGTCCCCACCGCCTCGGCCACCTCACGCAGCGACCGGGCACCGATGCCACCCTCGGCGAAGGCCTCGACGAGTGCGTCCAGGAGCTCGCGCCGCCGTGCCTCGTCAGGAGGCCGGGACACCGAGGTGGCGCGCTTCGCTCGTGCGCCTCAGGCCGTCGGCCTCGAGATCGAGGTACCGGCGGGTCATGCCCCGGGTGAGGCGGCCGACGGCGGCGCCGACCGGACCGCGCTGGTCGAGGCGCTGGCGCACGAGGGTGCGGGCGGGCGAGAGGGCGACCACCTCGTGGGACGCGACCGTGGTGCCGCCCGGCGAGCGCTGGACCCAGGTCCAGGACGCGCCGGGGTCCACCTCGATGACCTCCCAGACCAGGTCGGGCATGCGGGGCTGCTTGATCCGGAACCGGGCCCCGACCCGCAGGTCGGGTCCGTCGAGGGCGACGAGCCGCTGGACGGAGGCGGTCCAGACCGGCCAGCGCTCGACGTCGGCGAACACGGTCCACACGACGCCGGCAGGGGCGTCGATCTCGATGCTGGCGTCGGTGATCATGTACCGGATGGTACATGAATCCGCCGTCCCGTCAACTCCGTAGGATCCGGCCGTGGACGCCAAGACCTTCCTCGGCCTGCAGCCGACCCACAACCCGAACCGCTGGTACATCCCGGTGACGCCGGGCGTGTCGACCCGGGGCAACTTCCTGTGGGGCGGGTGCGGCCTCGGCGCCGGCATCGAGGCCATGGAGCGCACGACGGGTCGGCCCGTCATCTGGGCCACCGCCCAGTACCTCTCCTACGCCCAGACCGGGGCGATCATGGACATCGACGTCATCGTGGCCAACGAGGGCAAGACCGTGACCCAGGCCCGGGCCGTGGGCCACGTGGGCGACCGGGAGATCCTCACCGTGAACGCCGCCCTCGGCCACCGGGACACGCCGGCGTCGGGGATGTGGGAGCAGATGCCCGACGTGCCCCCGCCGGACGAGTGCCCCGTGCGCTTCGGGATCACGCCGGACGAGGAGGGCATCACCGACGGGATGATGGCCCGCCTCGACTTCCGCCTCGCCGCCGCCCGCACCTTCGACGACCTCGAGGGCAACCCGATGCCCGGCGGCAACTGCTCGATGTGGGCCCGGATGCCGGACATCCTCGAGATGTCCGGGGCGGCGCTGGCCATCCTCGGCGACTACGTCCCGATGGGGCTCGGCCAGGCGCTCGGCCGCCACGCCGGCGGCAACAGCCTCGACAACACGCTGCGCACGGTCGACATCGTGGAGACGGACTGGGTGCTGCTGGACATCCAGGTCCATGCGGTGGCCAACGGGTTCGGCCACGGCCTGGTGCACCTCTGGGCCGAGGACGGCACGCTGCTCGCCACGGCCAGCCAGTCGACCATCCTGCGCTTCCACGAGGAGTTCGAGGAGCGGCGCAAGCGCCAGCAACAGCGCTCCTGAGCGCCGTGGCAGGCTGCGACCCATGCAGCGCTACGGCATGACCATCCCCCTCAGCGGCCCGCTCCACAGCCAGCGGGAGCAGTTCGAGGAGCTCGTCGACCTCGGCTACACCGACGTCTGGTCCGCCGAGGCCGACGGCCACGACGGCTTCACGCCGCTGGCGCTGGCCTCCGTCTGGACCCCGTCGCTCCGCCTCGGCACCGCCATCATCCCGGCGTACACACGGGGGCCGGCCTGCTTCGCGCAGTCGGTCGGGTCCCTGGCGCAGGCCGCGCCGGGCCGCTTCGCCATCGGGATCGGGTCGTCGTCCAACGTCATCGTCGAGCGCTGGAACGGCATCGCCTTCGACGAGCCGTACAAGAAGGTGCGGGACATGGTGCGGTTCCTGCGCAAGGCGCTCGCGGGCGAGAAGATCAAGGAGGACTTCGACACGTTCTCCATCAACGGCTTCCTGCTGAAGGCCCTGCCGCCGGAGCCGGTGCCGATCCTGGTCGCCGCCCTGCGCTCGGGGATGCTGCAGCTGGCGGGGCGCGAGGGCGACGGCGCGATCATCAACTGGCTCTCGGCCGAGGACGTGAAGACGGTCGCCCCGGTCGTGCAGGGCGCATCCCCCGACGGCTCGCCGAAGGAGGTCGTGGCCCGCATCTTCTGCGCCCCCATCGACGACCCCGACACCGTCTACGGCGCCGCCAAGTTCGCCATCGCCGCCTACCTGAACGTCCCCGTGTACCGGGCCTTCCACGAGTGGCTCGGGCGCGACCAGCTGCAGCCGATGTGGGATGCCTGGGACGCCGGCGACCGCAAGGCCGCCCTCGACGCCATCCCGAACTCGGTCGTCGACGAGCTCATCGTCCACGGCCCGCCGGAGGAGTGCCGCGAGCACATCCAGCGCTACATCGACAACGGCGTCACCACCCCGGCCCTCGCCCCCCTGCCCTTCGGCTACGACATGCGCCAGGCCGTCCGCGACCTCGCCCCCGCCTGACCCACCCGAGGCGATCAGTCGGCCAGCGCGCGCGCTGCGGCCAGGTGGGCGACGAGGTCGCCCATCGGGATCCGGGCGTTGAGGCCGGAGGTCGACGGCATCACGTAGACCGGCCGCCCGCCGAGGGTGCGGTCCTGCACGCCGACCACGGCCCGGCGGTCGACGGCGGCGCGCCAGCCGGCGAGGCCCACGGAGACGACCGCACCCGGCTGCAGCCGCTCGCAGAGCCGCTCGACCCGGGCGAGCCCGGACCGGTACTCGTCGACGGACAGCTCGTCGGCGCGGCGGGTGGCCCGCTTCGCCAGGTCGGTCATGCCCACGCCGTGCGAGCGGAGCGCGTCCCACGGGTCGAGGGCACGGGTGACGACGCCGGCCTCGATCGCCGCCCGCCAGAACCGGTTCGAGGGCGTCACGAACCCGACGCCGGCGTCGGCGGCGTGCAGCGACGGGTTGAGGCCGCAGACCAGGAGGCGCATGCCCGAGCCGACGGTGTCGGGCAGCGTGCGGGCCCGCACGGCGTCGACGAAGCGGGGTTGCTCGCCCGAGAGCCGGATGTCGTCGAAGCCGGCCCCGGTCAACAGGTCGACCAGCGAGTCGTCGGACCAGCGCCAGAAGCTGCGGCCGGGGAGGTCGTCGTCGGACACGACGTGGTCGTCCGGGCCGGAGAGCACCGACACCGAAACCGGCGCACCGACCTCCAGCGCACGGTGCAGCTCGGCGAGCGCCAGCGGCAGCTCGCCGTGGGGGACGTGCAGGTAGGAGTTCCGCGCCCACGCCGCGCCAAGGCGGCCCCGGCGGAACGGGAGCCGACCGAGGTCGGCGCGGACGAGCGGGCGCCCGCGCCCGGCGGCGAGCCCGAGCATGGCGCCCGACCCGTCGAGCCCCAGCGCGGCCGGTCCGAGCGCCGGCAGGTAGGCGCCCGTCCCGCACCCCGCGTCGAGCACCGGCCCGCTGGTGCCGGCGGCGAGGGCAGCTGCCCGGTCGGCGAAGCGGGGTGGGCGGTTCGCCTCGTAGGTCGCGGCCCGGGCGTCGTAGACGTCGATCGTGCGCCGGTGCACGGTCAGGCGTCCCCGAACAGGTCCAGCTGCTCGGTGCGGGCGACGATGTCGGGCAGCGGGGTCCAGACCCGTCCGCCCCGGGGGCCGCGCTCGGCCACCTCGATCTGGTCCACCGGGATGGCACGCGACCGTCCCCGCGCGTCGCGCAGGTCGACCGAGCCGTCGGCCTCGCGGCCCATCACCTTCCCCGGCAGCCAGCGCTCGCCCGCCTCCCGGCGGAAGCGGATCTCGGCGCCGGGCCGCAGCCCGAGCGACAGCAGCCAGGTGTCGGCCACCGTCGGGCGTCAGCCCTGGGTGCGGGCCTGCAGCTTGCGCATCCCGCCGATCCAGCGGTCGTAGTCGTCGGTCTTGCGCCGCCAGTAGTCGAGGACCTCGGGGTGCGGGAGGATGAGGAAGCGCTCGTCCGCCAGGCCCCGGGCCACGACCTCGGCCAGCTCGTCGGGCTCGATCACGCCCTGCATCCGCACCGACTCGGCGCCGGTCGACTTTGCGGCGTCCTCGTCGTCGGGGAACAGCATCTTGGTGCGCACGCCCTGGGGGCACAGGCACGACACCTTGATGCCCTGGTCGCCGTGGGTGATGGCGAGCCACTCGGCCAGCGCCACGGCGGCGTGCTTCGTCACGGCGTACGGGGCCGCACCGAGGTTGGTCAGCAGCCCGGCGGCAGACGCGGTGGTGAGGATGTAGCCGGAGCCCTCGGCCAACATGCCCGGCAGCGCGGCCCGCACGGCCCACACGTGGGCCATGACGTTCACGTCGAAGATGCGGTACCAGTCCTCGTCCGGCGCCTCGACACCGCCGCCGACGGCGATGCCGGCGTTGAGGCACAGCAGGTCGATCGGGCCGTACTCCTCCGCAGCCTGCACCACCTCGACGTTGCCGGCCTCGGTGCCGAGGTCGGCCTCGACGACGACGGTGTCGAAGCCGGGCTCGAGCTCGTCGACCACGGCCTGGGCGGCGTTGCCGTCGACGTCGGCGAGCACGACCGTGCGGGGGCCGTCCTGCGCGAAGCGGCGCACGAGTGCCGCGCCGATGCCGCCCCCGGCGCCCGTGACGACGATGTTCTTGTCCTGCAGGTCCACGGCGCGGAACCTATGCCACGAACGCGGCCATGGTGTCGTCGATGACCTGGCGGCGGTCGGGCCCCCAGGGGAGGGGCATCAGGATCGGGACGTCCACGCCGGCCTCGGCGTAGCCCCGGGCGAAGTCCCGCACCTCGTCGGCGGTGCCCATGAAGTCGATGGCGTCGACGAACGCGTCGCCGACGGCGGCGACGGCGCCGTCGCGGTCCTTGGCCGCGTGGCGCTCCCGGAGCTCGGCCACGTCGTCGCCGAAGCCGGCCCGCTCGAAGCTCTTGGCGTAGGAGTCGACGACGGCGTACGAGAACAGGTCCCGCCGGGCGTTGTCGATGCCGTGCTCGCGCTCGGTGACGCCGGCGTGGACGTAGGCGTAGACCGTGGCCGACGCGCCGTCGGTGCGCAGGGCCTCGCCCTCCCGGATCCGCTCGACCGACCACGGGACGTGGGACGCCGGCAGGTAGTTCAGGAGCACGCCGTCGGCCAGCTCGCCACCGAGGGCGAGCATCTTCGGGTTGAGGGCACCGAGCACGACCTTGGGCTTGCGCTCGCCGAGGCGGACGCCGAGCCGGCTCCGCGAGAGCGACCAGAAGTCACCCTGGAAGGTCACGGCATCGCCGGCCCAGATCTCCTTGAGCAGGGTGATGTACTCGCGGCAGCGGGCGACGGGACGGTCGCCGTAGTCGACCCCGTGCCAGCGCTCGGTCACCACCGGCGAGGAGATGCCGATGCCGACCAGCACGTCCCGATCCGGGTTGAGGGCCTGCAACGTGGCTGCCGCCATGGCCACGGTCATCGGGGTGCGGAGCTGGATGGGGATCACCCCCGTGCCGAGGCCGAGGGAGGGGGCGGCCGCCCCGGCGGCGGCGAGGGTGGTGAACGCCTCGGGCCCGGTGGTCTCGGCCGTCCAGAACGACTCGTAGCCGAGCGCCTCGGCCTGCTTCGCCGTCTCCACGGCGAGCTGGGGGCCGAGGGCCATGATGCTGGCGAAGGTGAAGCCGGCGTGCTGGATCGTGCTCGTCATGGCGGCGGACCGTAGCCGCGCACCCCGGCCCGGACGGGTTGCGGAATGCACCGTTCGCCGCCAGGGTTGTAGGCCCTGTGACCGACGCGACCCCCCAAGCGATCACCTTCTACTGGCGTCCCGGCTGCGGGTTCTGCATGGGCCTCGAGCGCCGGCTGGACCACCTCGGCGTGGCGCTGGACAAGCGCAACATCTGGGAGGACGCGGACGCTGCGGCCACGGTCCGCAGCATCGCCAACGGCAACGAGACGGTGCCCACCGTGGTCATCGGCGAGGCCCGGATGGTGAACCCCAGCGCCGACGCGGTGCTGGCCGCCATCCGCCAGCACGCCCCGCACCTCGAGCCCGAGGATGCGCCGTCGGGCGCCGGTCGCCGGCGCTCGATGGGGCGCTGACCGGCCGGTTCAGAAGCTGCCGCTGCGGGTGAGGATGTAGGACTCGGCGCTGCGATCGGAGCCGATCGGCGTGACCTCGGCGACGAAGGCCCCGCCGTCGTCCTGGAAGCAGCGGGGGTCCTTTACCGCCAGCTCGCCCGGGGTCCCGTCCGACGACGTGGCGTCGCCGAACGAGGTGCCCTCGTCGTCGGCGAGCGCCACCCGCAGGGACGTGCCCGGCGGGGCGACGATGCGCAGCCGGAACGTGTTGTTGCAGCCCAGGTCGCCGGCGTCGTCGATGTCGAGCGGGTAGAGGTCCAGGTCGCCCTCGGGGACGATGTTCGCCGCCACCCGCTCGACCAGCACGTCGCCGTCGCCGCCGTCCGGCGCCGCCTCGCACCCGTTGCCGGCGATCGCGTCGTAGTCGGCGTGGTCGTCGATGCAGCGCTCGCCGTCGGTGTTGGGCGCGGGCGCCCCACCGCAGGGCTGGTAGGGGAGCGCCTGGCACGGCGGCGCGGTGGTGGCCGGGCTCGACGCCTCCGGGCCGTCGTCGCCCGTCAGGAGCAACGTCGCGCCGGTGGCGGCCAGCGCGATCGCCGCCCCGGCCCCGAGGACGGCCGCGATGCGGTGCCGACGGGGCAGCAGCAGGAGCACGCGGGTGCCGTCGGCCCCGCCGGCGAGCGAGGCGGCGGTGGGCCGTGCGTCGGGGTCGGGCCGCAGCATGGCGGCGATCATCCGGCGCAGCGACGGCTCGATCGCCTTGTCCACCTTCGGTCGGGCGCGTGCGGTCCGCAGCAGCACCGCGTGGTCCTCGCCGGTCCCGTACGGGCTGCGACCGGTGGCCGCGAAGTGCAGGGTGGCACCCAGGCTGGCCACGTCGCCGGGCGGCCCGACGTCCTCGCCCCTGGCCTGCTCGGGTGACAGGTACCCCGGGGTCCCGAGCACGACGCCGGGCCGGGTGAGCCCGCCGGTGATCTCGCGAGTGCGGGCCACGCCGAAGTCGGCGAGGTGCGGCCGGCCGTCCCCGTCGAACAGCACGTTGGCCGGCTTGATGTCCCGGTGGACGATGCCGAGTCGGTGGGCGGCGGCGAGGGCGGGGAGGAGCCGGTCGGCGAGGGCCCGCACCTGCTCGGGCGGGAGCGGGCCGTCGGCCTCGACCCGCTGAGCCAGGTTGCCGCCCGACAGGTAGGGCATCACGAGGATGACGTCGCCCGCCTCCTCGACGACGTCGAGCATGGGGACGACGGCGTCGTGGTCGAGGCGGGCCAGGACCTCCAGCTCGCGGTCGAAGCGGACGCGGGCCTGGCGCATCTCCGCCGGGGTGCCGTGCACGGACACGCGCTTGAGGGCGACGAGGGTGCCGTCGTCGCGGCGGGCGAGGTCGACGACCCCCATGCCTCCCCGCGCCAGGCGGCGGACGATCTCGTACTCCACCGGGCCAGGGTACGGATCAGCGCAGGTTCCAAAGCCCTCGGGGCAGGAGCCGGCCGGCCGGCCACCAGACGCGCAGTGCCGCGCCGAGCGCGACCCCGAGGACGGCGCCGCCGAGCACGTCGGAGGGGTGGTGGATGCGCACGTGCACGCGGGAGGCGCCGACGGCGGCGGCGAGGGCGACGTAGAGCGGGGCCAGGGCGTCGTCCTCGCTGGCCACCACGGCGAACACGGCCGCGGCCGAGGCGTGCCCGGAGGGGAACGACGAGGTGCGCGGCTGGCGCAGGTTGAACGGCCGGGGACCGTCGTGCACCGGGCGCTGGCGCCGGAACATGGACTTGACGACCCCGTTCACGAGCAGGGACTCGACCCCCATGATGGTGACGACGCGGACCGTGCCGGCCAGGTCGCCGCCCCGGCGCAGGCCCTGCGTGGTGGCCAGCAGGTGCCAGATCAGGCTGAAGTCGCCGAGCTCGGAGACGGTGTAGAAGGCACGGTCGACGATGGGCTTGCCCCGGAGCGAGTCGAAGGCGCGCTCGATCGTGGTGTCGAACCGACGGACCGGTGCCGACAGCTGGCGCGGCGTGGGGACCTCGTGCTGCTCCACCATCAGACCTCCAGCAGGGTGCCCTGGCCGGACGCAGCGACGGCCTGGCGCTCGAGGTCGACCGCTGCCTGGGTCGGGTCGCCACCGAAGGCGGGGCACCACCGCTGGAACGCGCACCAGTCGCAGCGGGGGGAGGGCCGGGGGCGGAAGTCCTCGCGCTCGCAGGCGGTCTCGACCGCCCGCCACACCGCGTCGAGGCGGCGTGACAGGCCCTGGGTGGACTGCTCGGACGGCTCGGCGACGATCTTGACGGGTTCGGCGAGGTGGAGCAGCTGGACCCGCACCGGCCGTCGCCCGAACCACCGCTCGCACATGAGCGAGTACAGGTGGACGCCCGTCATGCGCTGCCTGGCGTAGCCGTCGCCGGGCGCCCGGCCCGTCTTGTAGTCGGTGACGACCAGCTCGCCGTCGACCAGGTCGAGCCGGTCGATGATGCCGCGCAGCTTCACCCCGCCGACGTCGACCTCGAGCTTGAGCTCCAGGCCGACCGGGTGGACGGTGCGGGGGTCCTCGAGGCGGAAGTAGCGGCCCACGAGCTCGGCTGCCTCGGCCCGCATGCGCGCCTCGCCCGTCCCGTCGAGCCCGAGGCCCGTCCAGTCGGGGTCGCCGCGCATGCGCTCGACCGCGGCGTCGAGGCAGGCCTCGGCGGCGGCGGGGACCCGCTGCTCGGCCGGCAGGGTGAACAGCTCCTCGAGGGCGGCGTGCACCAGCGTGCCGCGGGTGGCGGCCACGGTGGGGGGCTCGGGGAGGCGGTCGATGGCGGTGAACCGGAACTGGAGGCCGCACGACGTGAAGCTCGACAGCCGCGACGGCGACAGCGAGCTGGGGAGCGCCAGGGCCATGGCGGCAGCGTACGCCGGGGGTCCGACAGCCCTACGGAGCGTCGAGGAACTCCCGGACGAGGGCGGCGAACCAGGCCGGGTCCTCGAGCGGCCCGAAGTGCCCCAGGTGCGGGAACGCCCGGAGCTCGCCGTGGGGGAGGGTGTCGGCGATCAGCGGTGCCATCTGCGACGGGCCCTCGGGGTCGCCGCCGTGGACGACGAGCACCGGGCAGGTGACCTCGCCCAGGTGGGCGTAGGCGTCGTGGCCGCCGCCGGTCTCGTAGGTCTTCGACTCGTGCTCGCGGCGGGCCTTCAGGCGCACGCTGCCGTCGGCCTGCCGGACGAAGCCGTGGCGGACGTAGTCCTCGAGCACGTCCGGGCGCAGGGACCCGAGCGGCGGCTTGGCCGAGAAGTTGGCGATGGCCTCGTCGAAGGAGCCGAACACCTCGCGGCGCTTCTTGGTGATCTCGGCCAGGTGGTTCGGACCGCGCTCGCCCTCCACCGGCGGGAACACGATCGGCTCGAAGCACACCGCTGCCTCGATCGTCCCCGGTCGGGCCTGCTCGGCGAGGATGATGGCCGCGCCGCCCTTCGAGTGCCCGACGGCCTGCACGGAGCCGAGCTCGAGCGCATCGACCACCGCCAGCACGTCCTCGCCGAAGCCGTCCCACGTGAGCTCGCCCGCCTGCTCGGTCGAGTCGCCGTAGCCGCGGAAGTCGAGGGCCAGGCAGCGGCGCTCGGGGAGCTCCTCGGCCAGCGCCCGCCACACGCGGCCGTGGAAGCCGGTGGCGTGGCACAGCAGGAGCGGCCGGGCATCGGGGTCGGAGGGTCCCAGCTCGTGGACGGCGAGGCGCACCCCGTCGGTGGAGTCGACGCTGATCATGGTCGGCCATCCTGGCACCGGCTGCGGCGGGAGTGGACACGAGCGGGACCCCGCTACCGTCGGCGCCCGGATGGATCCGATCGACGAGGACGCTGCGACCGCTGCCGTGCGCGCCGCCAACGCGGCCTTCTACGCCGCGTTCGAGGCGCGGGACCTCGATGCCATGTCCGACGTGTGGGAGCACACCGACCGCGTCACCTGCGTGCACCCCGGCTGGCCGATCCTCGGTGGCTGGGCGTCGGTGGCGGCCTCGTGGTTCGCGCTCTTCGACGGGCCCCAGCGGCTGCAGTTCATCGTCACCGACGAGCAGGTCCACGTGGCGGGCCCCACCGCATGGGTGACCTGCAACGAGAACCTGATCGATGCGGCCGGCACCCAGGCCGTGGCCGCCACCAACGTCTTCGTCTCCGGCGAGGGCGGCTGGCGCCTCGTCCACCACCACGGCTCGCCGGTCGTGCAGCAGGCCCGGGGCCGGAACAGCTGAGCCGCTACGCGCCGGGTCGGGGCTCCCGGGGCAGGCCGAGGATGCGCTCGCCGATGATGTTGCGCTGCACCTGGCTGGTGCCGCCGCCGAACCAGCCGCCCGGGGCGGCGAGGAGACCGTCGGACTCCGGACCGACGAGCATGGCGTCGGGGCCGGCGAGGTCGGCCCGCAGCTCGGCCAGGTCGAACATGAAGCCGGTCATGCCGAGCTTGCCGAGCGAGGAGCCGACGGAGGCCATCGGTCCCTGGCGCTGGGTCATGTAGAGGTAGGCCTTCCCCCGCGAGTAGAGCCGGATCAGGCGGTCGCGCACCGGGCCGTCGAGGCCCTTGGTCGCCGCCAGCGCCTGGATGGCCTCGAGCCGCTTGGTCAGGGCCCGACCCATCCCGCCGATGTGGCCGCGCTCGTTGGTGAGGGTGGCCATGGCGATCTGCCAGCCCTGGCCCCGATCACCGATGAGGGCGTCGGCCGGGAGGCGGACGTCGGTGAGGAAGACCTCGTCGAACTCGGCGCCGCCGGTCATCTGGCGCAGGGGCCGGGCCTCGACGCCGGGGCTGCGCATGTCGATGAGGAAGAAGGAGATCCCCTGGTGGGTGGGCAGGTCGCGCTCGGTGCGGGCGAGGAGGATCCCCCAGTCCGACGCCCGGCCGCCCGAGCACCACACCTTCTGGCCGTTGACGACCCACTCGTCGCCGTCGAGCTCGGCCCGCGTCTGGAGCGACGCCAGGTCGGACCCGGCGCCCGGTTCGGAGAACAGCTGGCACCAGACCCGCTGGCCCGAGGCGGTGTCGGGCAGGTGGGCCCGCTTCTGCTCCTCGGTGCCGAACAGCTGCAGCGACCCGCCGGCCAGCACCAGGCCGACCATGTTCAGGAACGGGGGGACGCCGGCGTCGGCGCAGCACTCCATCCACGCCTGGTTGTGGGCGACGGTCAGACCCTGCCCGCCGTACTCGACCGGCCAGTGGATGGCGGCGTAGCCGGCGGCGTGCAGCCGCTGCTGCCACTCGAGGCCCTGGTCCCGCCGCTCGGGCGGCATGATCGCCCCCCAGTCCGGCGGGGCGGTGGGCTTCTGGTCGGCCAACCAGGCGGTCGCCCGGGTGCGGAACTCCTCGACCTCGATCACGGGCCCGACGATAGTGGCAACGGCTGTTCCCACTTGCACCTGGCGGCGACCAGTTCGAGTCACCCTGTGTCGCGACTCTGTGAACTGGCAGTGGTTTCGTCGCAGAAGCCCGTTGCGACGAAACCACTGCCAGTTCGGTCGGTGATGCGCCGGGCGCCGTGAGGGCGCTCCTAGGATCGGACGCCCCATGGCCCGCACGATCCGACTCCGCCCCTGGCAGAAGGAGGCCCTCGAGCGGTTCCGGACCAAGGCGGCGGAGGGGTTCGCCGCAGAGGGTGGCGTGGACTTCCTGGCCGTGGCCACGCCGGGCGCCGGAAAGACGACCTTCGCCCTCACGGCCGCCCTCCACTGGCTGCACGACCACCCCGACGCCCGCCTCGTCGTGGTCGCCCCCACCCAGCACCTGAAGGGCCAGTGGGCCAGCGCGGCGGCCGGCTTCGACCTCGCCCTCGAGCCCTCGTGGCGGGCCGGCGACCCGATCCCCGCCGACATGGACGGCATCGTCACCACCTACCAGCAGGTGGCGTCGAACCCGATGGCCCTGGCCCAGGTGGCCCACGGCGGCTTCGCCGTCCTCGACGAGGTCCACCACGCCGGCGACGACCGCGCCTGGGGCGACGCCCTGCGCATCGCGTTCTCCGGCGCCCGGGGACGGCTGTGCCTCTCCGGCACGCCGTTCCGCTCCGACACGAACCCGATCCCCTTCGTCACGTACCAGTGGGAGGAGGCGGTGCCGGACTTCGAGTACGGCTACGGCGACGCCCTCGGCGACGGCGGCGTCGTCCGGCCCGTACACTTCCCCCGCATCAAGGGGCACATGGAGTGGGTCGGCGCCGACGGCCAGTTCCACTCCCACGACTTCGACGACGACCTCGACCGGGCCCGGGCCAACCAGCGCCTCCGCACCGCGCTCTCGGCCGAGGGCCAGTGGATGGGGTCGGTGCTCGAGGACGCGCACCGCCGGCTGCTCGAGGTGCGCCGGACCCAGCCCGACGCCGGCGGCCTCGTGATCTGCATGGACGTGGAGCACGCCCGGGCCATCGCCGAGCTGATCGAGCGGCGCTGGCGGATCCGTCCCACCGTGGCCACCTCCGACGACCCGATGGCCTCGGCTCGCATCGCCCGCTACGCCAGGTCGAGCGACCCGTGGATCGTGGCGGTGCGCATGGTGTCCGAAGGCGTCGACATCCCCCGCCTGCGGGTCGGGGTGTTCGCCACCAACACCACCACCGAGCTGTTCTTCCGCCAGGCGCTCGGGCGCCTCGTGCGCTGGACCCGCGGTCTGCGCACGCAGCGGGCGTGGCTCTACATCCCCGACGACCCGCGCCTGCGCCGCCTCGCCGAGGGCATCGCCGAGCAGCGCCGGCACTCCCTGTTCAAGCGACGCCGCGAGGACGACGAGGACTCCCTGGACCAGATCGACGGGGCGGCCCTCGACGAGGTCGACGACGACGAGCAGCTGTCGCTGTTCCAGGCGATGTCGGCCGTGGCGCTCGGCATGGAGGGCGGCGAGGACCCCGATGGCGACGATGCCGACTCGCCCGAGGAGCTGGTCTGGGACGACGACGACGGCGACGAATCCCTCGAGATCGCCCTGCCGCCCCGACCCCGCCGCGCCACCGGCATCGTCGTCGGTCGGGACTCCTCCCTGGCGGAGGCGAAGTCGAAGCTCCGCAAGGACAACGCCGCGCTGGTGGCCCACCTGGTGGCCGTGACCGGGCGCAGCCACCGCGAGGTCAACGGCGAGCTCAACCGCCTGGCCGGCGTCAGCAAGGTCACGGAGGCCACCGCCGACCAGCTCCAGCGCCGGCTCGTCGCCGGCGAGCGCTGGGTGCGGACCCTCTAGCCGGGGTTCACGCCGCCGGCTGGGCCTGCGATCCCTGGTCCTTCGCGGACTCGGCGCTGCCCTCCTCGCCCTGCCACTCGAGCTGTCCGTGGAGCATCTCCACCGACGCCACGTTCCCTGGCACGCGATGCGCAGAACATCGTGTTCACCCGACGGCCGGGTCCCGTCGATCGGGGAGGAGGGCGCCAGCGAGCCGGACGGGATCGGGCACGGACCCGTCGAGGAACAGCTCGTGGCTGCGCAGGGCTGCAGCCGCAAGGTCCGCCGGTCGCTGGGGCGCCGTGCCGGCGGGGAGGTCGGCCGTGGCGAGGTGCCGGGTCGCGATGTGCACGGCGGTCCAGCGGGCCTCGTCGTCGGGCCCCTCGAGTCGGAACCGCCACCGCCGCACCCGCGCCGTGATGTCGCCGTCGTGGTCGCCGTCGGGCTCGGTGCCCGCTGCGGCGTGGACCCGGCAGTCGAACGCCCGGCAGGTGCGGGGCCGGTCCTCGTAGATGGAGCACCCGTCGTCGGTGAGCATCGGGCACCGGCCCTGCTCGTCGTAGCCCATCAGGTGGTGGCCCGGCGGCCGGCCCGGGGCCGGGAAGAGCAGCTCGGCGGGGATGCGGTGCCGGGCGGCCACGTCCTCAGGACCGACGTGGACGAAGTACGACGCGCGGCAGCACGCCGTGCAGGTGCCGCACGGGACGTCGGCGTCGCCCTCACCGGCGGCGACGGCGGCCGTCGCCCGCAGCCAGGGTCCGAAGGCGCCGGCGTCGAGCTCGTCGCGCTGTGCGTCGGCCACAGCCAGACGGTACCCGTCGCCTGCCGGCGCTCGTGTCGGCGCCGGGCGCGTCACGGCGTCGGCGTACCGTCCGGACGTGACCACCAACCCATCCGAGCGGCCGCGCGCCTCGGTCTTCATCGCCACCAGCGTCGACGGCTTCATCGCCCGGCCCGACGACGGCCTCGACTGGCTGACGGGCAAGCCGGACGACGAGCTCACCGGCGAGCACGACCCGGACCAGGACTACGGCTACGCCGAGTTCTTCGCCGGGGTCGACGCCCTCGTGATGGGCCGGGGCACGTTCGACGTGGTCTCCGGCTTCGGCGGCGAGTGGTTCTACGGGGACAAGCCCGTCTACGTCTGGACCAGCCACCCCGACGACGTCGTGGCACCGGCTGGCGCCGTGCTCCGACCGGTCAGCGGGACCCTCGACCAGGTCGTCGCGCGGCTGGTCGCCGACGGCATCGCGCACGTCTACGTCGACGGCGGCACGGTGATCCGCCAGTTCCTGGCCGCCGGGCTCATCGACCGCATGACCATCTCCACCCCGCCGGTCCTCATCGGCGAGGGCATCCCCCTGTTCGGCCAGCCGATGGACGACGTCCGCCTGGAGCTGGTGTCGTGCGAGACCTTCGACGGAGGCATGGTCCAGCGCACCTACGACGTCGTGCGCTGAACCCGGCCCGCGCCGTCGCCGCAGCATGCGACCATGTCGCCGTGGACCGCCCGCAGCGCCTCGTGTTCGGCTCCGTCGCCGAGGCCTACGACGCCCACCGGCCCGGCTACCCCGACGAGCTGTTCGACAGCCTGCTCGGGCTGGTCGGCGAACAGGCGCACGTCCTCGACGCCGGCGCGGGCACCGGGAAGGTGGCCGGGGCGCTGGCCGACCGGGGGCTCACCGGCACTGCGGTGGAGCCCGATCCCGACATGGCCGCGGTCGCTCGGCGCCGTCTCGAGGGCGTCCGGTGGGAGGTCGTGGTCGGCGAGCTCGAGACGTGCGACGTCCCCGACGGCGCCTTCGACCTGTTCACGTGCGGGCAGGCCTGGCACTGGATCGACACCGAGCGGGGCCTGGACCGGATCCGGCGTCTGCTCCGGCCCGACGGGGTCGCCGCCATCTTCTGGAACCGCCCCGACTTCAGCGAGGTGCCCGAGCTCCGGGCCGACATGGACGGGGTGTACGAGCGCATCGCGCCCGACATGGTGTCCTCTCTGGCGTCGAGCGCGACCGGCTCGAAGGGCGAGGCGCCGCCGGTCGACCCGCCGCCGGACGGGTTCGCCGGGGCGGAGGTGCGGACCCACCGCCAGGTCGTCCGGTACACGTCCGACACCTGGATCCGCCTGCTCGGCACGCACTCCGACCACGTGATGCTCTCACCTGCGCACCGTGCCGAGCTGCACGGCGCGGTGGCAGGCGCGATCGACGCGCACGGTGGCGCGTTCGACCTCGTCTACCGCTGCGACGTGTGGACGGCCCGACGGGCCTGAGGAGCCGAGCCGACAGGCGAGGCGACCAATGGGCACGGTGCTCCACGGCGGCGGAGCCGCCAGACGGAGTCGCGCGAGGACGTGATCTCTGCTGGCCGGTCCGGGGTCAGCTCATCGCCTTGATGGCGATGCCCATCTCCTCGTTCATCGACGTGGGGACCTGGTAGCCGTCCTCGGCCCGGATCTCGGCGAGGCGCTCGCCCATGGTCTCGACCGACAGCTCGTCGTCGACGATGCCGGGGGTGACCCCGACGAAGATGCGGGCGACGCGACCGCCGCCGCAGCTGTAGATCTCGCCGGTGACCTCGCAGGACTCGTGCGCCAGGTACACGGCCACGGGCGTGATGTACTCCGGGCCGAGCTTGTCGGCCAGCGGGCCGAGCAGGCCCTCGGTCATGCGGGTCGCCGCGACGGGGGCGATGGCGTTGGCCTTGATGTTGTACTTCGCGCCTTCCTGGGCGAGCACGTTGGTGAAGCCGACCAGGCCCATCTTCGCCGAGCCGTAGTTGGTCTGGCCGAAGTTGCCGAAGATGCCGGCGCCGGAGGCGGTGTTGACGATGCGGCCGTACCCCTGCTCCTTCATCTGCACGAAGGCGGGCTGGGTCACGTAGAAGGCGCCCTTGAGGTGCACGTCGAGCACCGGGTTCAGCTGCTCGGGCGTCATCTTGGCGAAGCTGGTGTCGCGCAGGATGCCGGCGTTGTTGATGACGATGTCGACCGTGCCCCAGGCGTCGAGTGCGGCCTGGACGATGGCCTTGCCGCCCTCCGGGGTGGCGACCGAGTCGTGGTTGGCGACGGCCTCGCCGCCGGCGGCCTTGATCTCGTCGACCACCTTCTGGGCAGCGGAGTCATCCCCGCCCACGCCGTCGACGGATCCGCCGAGGTCGTTCACCACGACGTGGGCGCCGCGGCGGGCGAGCTCGAGTGCGTGCGAGCGGCCGAGGCCACCGCCGGCGCCGGTGATGATCGCGACCTTGCCGTCGAAGGAGAGAGTCATGGCGGCGAGGCTACGTCCACCCCCGCTCAGCGGAGAATTTCGTGTCCTCGTCAGGAGGATCCTGACGAACGAACGAAATTCTCAGGTCGGGAGGTCGATGCCGAGCTCGTCGGCGGCGTGCAGGGTCCAGCGCTTGTAGTCGACCTTGCCGTTGGCGGCCCGGGCGAGGGAGTCGACGAACACGATGCGCTTCGGCGCCTTGTAGGCGGCGTGGTGGGCCTTCACCGTGGCGATGAGGTCGTCCGGGGCGGGCGACGTGCCCGGGACGGCCTCGACGACGGCGGTGATGGCCTGGCCGAAGCGCTCGTCGGGCAGGCCGACGACGACGGCGTCGCGCACGTCGGCGTGCTCCTTCAACGCCTCCTCGACCTCCTCGGGGAAGACCTTCTCGCCGCCCGTGTTGATGCACACCGAGCCGCGCCCCAGCAGGACGAGGGTGCCGTCGGCCTCCACCCGGGCGTAGTCGCCGGGCATGGAGTACGTGTCGTCGCCGATGCGCACGAACGTCTCGGCCGACTTGACCGGGTCCTTGTAGTAGCCGACCGGGGTGCGGCCCTTGATGGCGATCTTGCCGATGGCGTCGTCGCCGGGGTGGACCTCGGTGCCGTCGTCGGCGATGACCTTGGTGGACGGGCCGAGCGTGAACGTCGCGGTGCGGGCCGAGCCGCCGGCGTCGGCCGACCCGCTCGACACCGAGCTGGCCATGCCGATGGCCTCCGAGGAGCCGAGCGTGTCGACGAGGAGCATGCGGGGGTTGTGGCGCAGCAGGCCGTCCTTGCTGGCCTGGCTCCACATCACCCCGGACGACACCACGACCTTGAGCGAGGAGATGTCCCAGCGGTCGGGCTCGGCGTCGAGGGCGGCGAGGATGGGTCGGGCGAAGGCGTCGCCCACGATGGCGGTGTTGTTGACCTGGTTGTCCTGCACCGCGTCGAGCAGCTCGACCGGGTCGAAGCTGGGCTTGGTGAGGGTGACCACCGAGCCGCCGACGGTGAGCGCGGTGAACGCGTTGAACGCCCCGGTGCCGTGCATCAGCGGGCACGCCGGCAGGGTGCGGATCCCTGGGGTCGCCACCGCCTGACGCAGGTGATCGAGGTCGACGTCCTCGGGCAGCTTGCGAGCACGGGGCGCGCCGTCGTTCAGCACGAGCAGCAGGTCGTCGTTGCGCCACATCACGCCCTTCGGCATGCCGGTGGTGCCGCCCGTGTAGAGCAGGTACAGCGAGTCGCCCGAGCGACCCCACGGCGACCCGGTGCGGCGCGCGCCGCTCGTGGCCGCAGCCTCGAACGGGGTGGCCCACGCCGGGCAGTCGCCGTGCCCGTCGTCGACCCAGAGCCAGGCCAGGACGCCGGGCACCCGGTGGCGGATGTGCTCGACCCGGTCGGTGAACTGGCCCTCGAACACCACGGCGGACGTGTCGGCGTTGTCCCACAGGTAGAGGAGCTCGTCCTCCACGTAGCGGTAGTTCGTGTTGACCGGGGCGAGGCCGAGCTTGAAGGCGGCGAACACCGCCTCGAGGTACTCGGGCCGGTTGGTCAGGTACTGGGCGACGCTCGTGCCCTCGGTGACGCCGGCGGCCAGGAGGGCTGCGGCGACGCCGTCGGCCCGGGCGTCGAAGTCGCCCCACGAGCGCTCGACGTCGCCGTGCAGGAGGGCGGGAGCCTCGGGGAGGGTCTCGGCGACCGTCTCCCAGGCGTCGGCGAAGTTCCATCCGGGCATGGGTGGATCGTAGGGAGGCCGCCGCACGGATTCCTCACGGCCGCATCGCAGAGGGAGGCGTAGCGTCGGGTCCGACGCCCCTCGGGGGCCGCCGGGGGAGGCCCCATGCGCTACCGCAGCTTCATCTACGACAGCGATCGCTGGGCGGGGTTCCGGCACCGCCCGGGCGACATCGTCATCACGACGCCACCGAAGTGCGGCACCACCTGGACGCAGAACATCGTGGCCATGCTGGTCCTCGGTACGAGCACCTTCGACCGGCCCGTCGCCCACCTCTCGCCGTGGCTCGACCAGGTCATCCGGCCGTTGGACGAGGTGCTCGGCGATCTCGACGCCATGGAGCACCGTCGCTTCATCAAGTCGCACACGCCGATCGACGGGCTGCCGTGGAGCGAGGAGATCACCTACGTGGTCGTCCTCCGTGATCCCCGGGACGCCGCGGTCTCCTGGGACCACCATGCGCACAACATGGACTTCGAGCGACTGGTGGCCCTGCGCGCCGAGGTCCACGGGATGGACGACCTCGCCGAGCTGCCGCCCATGGCGCCCCCGCTGGAAGACCCCCAGGACCGCTTCTGGTCGTACATGACCGCTCGAGCACCCGCGCCCGAGTTCGCGTCGGGCTTCGAGCTGTACGCCCGCCACGCTGCAGCGGCATGGGAGCGCCGGCTCGACCCCAACGTCGTGCTCGTCCACTACGCGGACCTGCAGCAGGATCTGGAGGGCGAGATGCGACGGATCGCGGAGCGGCTCGACATCGACGCGGCGGAGGAGCGCTGGCCGGAGCTGGTGGAGGCCGCGTCCTTCTCCTCCATGAAGGCGCGGGCGGACGTGCTCGTCCCGAACGCCGGACAGATCTGGCTCGACCAGCCGGCGTTCTTCCACCGGGGCACGTCCGGACAGTGGCGGGAGCTCATCGGCGAGGACGACGCCGACCGGTACCAGCAGGCCGTCGGCGATCTCCTCGCGGACGAGGAGCTGCTGTCCTGGCTGCACCGGCCCTGACCGCCGCCGCCTGAGATCGCGTGCCGGCCGGGCAGACCCGGCCGAGCACACTGGCGCCGTGCGGGGACTGCGACAGCGGCTGGCGGCCGTGGCGATCGACGTGACGCCGCTGCGGGCGTCGCGCGACTTCCGGTTCCTGTACGCCGGCACCGCAGTCGGCCAGCTCGGCAGCGCCTTCACGACGGTCGCCGTGCCGTACCAGCTCTACGACCTCACCGGGTCCACGCTGGCCATCGGCCTGTTCGGTGCGGTGACGCTCGTGCCGCTGCTGGTGCTCAACCTGGTCGGGGGCGCCATGGCCGACAAGGTCGAGCGGCGGCGCTGGATCGTCGGGTGCCAGCTGCTCGGCCTGGTCGGCACCACCGGCCTGCTCCTGAACTCGACCCTGGCCGAACCCAACCTGGTGGCGATCTACGTCTGTGGCGCCGTCGACGTCTGCGCCTTCGCGCTCGGTGCCCCGGCGGAGCGGGCCTCGGTGATCCGGGTGGTCGGGCGGGCCCACGTCGCCTCCGCGATGGCGCTGAAGGCGGTGTCGGGCAGCACCGCGCACGTTGCCGGGCCGGCCGTCGCCGGCGTGGTGCTCGCCACGGCCGGGACGACCTGGGCGTACGCGGTCGACGCCTCGACCTTCGTCATCGCTGCGGTCGTCATCGCCCGGATGCGCCCGCTCCGGCCCGAGATCGTCGGCGGTCACCCGACGTTCGGGCTGGTCCTCGACGGGCTCCGCCACCTGCGCCGTCAGCCCGCGCTCTTGGGGTCCTTCGCATCCGACCTCAACGCGATGGTGCTGGGCCTGCCGGTCGCGCTGTTCCCCGCCGTGGCGGCGACCCGCTTCCCCGACCAGCCCGAGCTGCTGGGATTGCTCTACGCGGCGCCCTTCGCCGGGTCGCTGGTGGCCAGCCTGGCGAGCGGCTGGGCCCGCCGGGTGACCCGACACGGGATGGTCGTGACGGCGAGCATCGTGGCCTGGGGCATCGCCATGGCCGTCTTCGGTCTGGTCGACGGCGCGGTGCTGAGCCTGCTCGCACTCGCCGTCGGCGGTGCTGCCGACATGGTCTCGGGCATCTCGAGGCAGGCGATCCTGCAGCTGGCCAGCCCACCCGAGCTGGTCGGGCGGATGGAGGGGGTGGGCATGGCCGTGTGGACGGGTGGCCCGCGCCTCGGCGAGCTCGAGGCGGGCGTGGTCGCCTCGCTCACCTCCGTGCCGTTCGCCATCGTCTCCGGCGGCGTCGGGTGCGTGGTGGTGATGCTCCTCCTGGCCCGTGCGCTGCCGGGGTTCGTCCGGTACGAGGCGCCGCATCCGGAGGCGGCGGCACCGGTCGCCCGGTCTGCGGCGACCTGAGGGCCGTCAGCCGACGTCGCCCCGCCGCCGTCGGATGCCCACGCCGCTGACGGCAACGAGCAGCAGGGCACCCGCGACGAGCGTCGACGGGTCGGCACCGAGGTCGCGCCAGGTCGAGGTGGGGGTCGCGGCCAGCGCAGCCGGAGCGGCGTGTCCGGGCCTGCCACCGGGAGCGCCGGACGACGGGGGCGGGCCGGCGTCGTCGGGTCGCCCGGCGTGGTCGGGGCGGCGGCCGCCGCCGCCGCCATCGCCATCGTCGGGAGCCTGTGCCGGGATGCCGACGGCCCACCGCTCGCCGCCCTCGCGCCGAGGCTGGCGGCCGTAGGCCAACCACACGTCGCCGAGCCCGTCCGTCGCCCGGCGCAGGAGCTCGTTGTCCCAGCCGTTCGCCGGCACGCCGGCCGACGGGTGGCCGTCGGCCTGGCACGCCAGGTCGCCGTCCGCCCACGCGACCCGCTGGGTCGAGGGCACCCACTCGCCCGCGGCGGTGCGGCACGCCACCGGCAGGACCGACCCGCAGGGGAGGGCACCGAACCGCCCGTCGTCGCCCTGGGCGGCGCAGGCCGCACCGGGATCGTCCGGGTCTGCACCGGCCCGCCAGCTCCAAACGAGGGACGGCAGGCGCGCATCCCCGGGGTGCAGCTGGTCGAAGCCCGGCAGGTTCACGCCGCAGCGCACCATGTCCGCCGCGACGGCGGGGGAGATGTGCGACCCGCCGTTGGCCATCAGGGACACGAAGGTCGAGTCCTCGTAGCGCCGGACGAACGTGGTGGCGTAGTCGCCGGCCTCTCGCTCGGCGTCGCACGTGGAGCCGGCCAGGTAGTCGGTGCTGGACCCGCTCTCGTCCCACGCCGCACCCCGCTGGAACACGAGGTCGTCCCACCCGCCCGGGCCGCAGTTGCCGGTGAGCAGCACCCGTGCGCCGGTGGCGAGGATCTCCCGCTTGGTCCGGGTGACCGGGAGGTCCTGGCAGCCGCCACCGGCGACGGGGCGGTGGAGCAGGTCGCCCAGGTGGCGCTCGAGCGACTCGACTGCGGAGGCGTGGGCGGCTTCGTCCCCGTCGAGCTGGTTCTCCAGGTAGAGCAGCACGAGCTCGCCGTGGGCCTCCGGCCGGTCGAACCAGGCGGCCAGCTCGGCCAGGTGGGCGTCGAAGGTGCGGTCCACCGAGCAGCCGGGGTGGACGGACCCGACCGGCGTCGCCGCCGACTGGCCGTGGCACTGCACGACGGCGCGGAAGCCCTGCGCCGGGTCACCGGCCGGGTTGGGGGTCCAGTGGAGGTCGAGCTCGATGCCGCGGATCCCGAGCCGGAGCTGGTCGGTCACCGACACGACCTGGTTGGCGTCGTTGATCGTGACCGACGGGTCGTAGGCGGTCGAGTTCCCCGAGTTGTGCGTGTGCGGGATCAGCGACTCGGTCAGCGGCACGTCCAGGTCGAGCTCGCGCTGCAGGTCGAGGGCCCGGGCCACCCAGCCCTGCGCGTAGGCCTGCATGGCCGACTCGTGCACCGGGCGCCCGTCGATGGACGGGCAGACCGGCTCCTGTGCCTCCGGCACCCGCCGGCAGTGCTGGGCCGCGAGCCACGTCCCCCGTTCCAGCCCGCCGCAGGCACGGGGACCGACCTCGGGCACGGCGGTGAGCGGGTCGCACGCCTCGACAGCGTCGGCGAGGGACTGGGCGCCGGCGGGCGCAGCGACGACCACGGGCAGCAGCGCCAGTGCCGCCACAGCGACGATCCCTCCCAGCAACGACTTCGTCCGTTGACCGTGCACGTCCACTCCCGTCCTGCCCGTCGGAACGAACGGACCGATCGGCGCGCTCGTTCCACCCAGGGGAACGAACGGACCGATCGGCGCGCTCGTCCCACCAGGTTCGGTGCGGACCGGCGTGGCACCTGCCTTCGACGGCGGCCCGGACGCGACGGTGCCCCGGCCGAGGCCGGGGCACCGTTCAGAGCTGGGGGCGCGTCAGCTGGCCAGGTCGGCGAGGATGCCGGCGTTGGCCGGGTGGCGCAGCTTGCTCATGGCCCGAGCCTCGATCTGGCGGATCCGCTCCCGGGTGAGGTCGAAGTGGCGACCGACCTCGTCGAGGGTGCGGGGCTCGTGGCCGTCGAGGCCGTAGCGCAGGATCAGGATGCGCTGCTCGCGCTCGTCGAGGCCCTTGAGGCCGGCCAGCACGTCGCCGCGGGTGGCCTCGGTGACGGCGTCGCCCTCGGGGTCGTCCTCGGCCACGGCGGCCAGGTCGCCGAGCGTCATGTCGCCGTCGTCGGAGAGGCCGTCGTCGAGGGACTTGGCGATGCGGGCCGAGGCCAGGATCTCCTCGATCTTGGCCGGCGGGTGGCCGACCTCGACGGAGAGCTCGTCCAGCGTCGGCGGGCGGCCGAGCTTGGACTCGAGCATGCCGCGGGCCTTGTCGATCTGCTTGAGCAGGTCGTGGGCGTGCACCGGGAGGCGGATGGTGCGGGCGGTGTTGGCCACGCCGCGGGTGATCGCCTGGCGGATCCACCACGTGGCGTAGGTGGAGAACTTGAAGCCCTTGCGGTGGTCGAACTTCTCCACCGCGTGGATCAGGCCGAGGTTGCCCTCCTGGATGAGGTCCAGCAGCGGCAGCTCGGTGCGGTGGTACTTCTTGGCGATCGAGACCACGAGGCGCAGGTTCGCGTTGACGAACTGCTCGGTGGCCCGGTCGCCGGCGCGCACCTGGCGGCGCATCTTGGCCTTCTCGGAGGGGGAGAGGTCGTCGTCGGCGGCGAGGCGCTCGCGAGCCTCGACCCCGGCCTGCACCAGAGCGCCGAGGCGGGCCTCGTCCTCCTTGGTGAGCAGAGCGTGGCGCCCGATGTCGTTCAGGTACAGCCGGACGATGTCCTCGTCGGACTCACCTGAGCGTGTGGCGCGTGCTGCGGGACTCACGGAAACGAGGACCTCCAAGGAGCGGGGCGACTGCGTTCGGGGACACCGAAGTGGAATCCGGTGATTGACACCGGCACAAGCCCGACTTCCGATGCTAACCCGAAATGCTTCGCTTCGGGGAAGAAAACCGGACCAGATGTCGGGTCGAGGGCCGGTCCTAGTGTGCCGTCGTGGACTTCGACTTCCCACCCTCCGACGACCCCCGCCGACTCGCCGTCCGGGCGTGGCTGGCCGCGAACCCCCAGCCCACGGGGCGCGAGCTCGCCGAGGCCGGCTACGTCGCCCCGCACTGGCCCGAGCCGTGGGGCCTCGACGCCGATCCCATCCACCAGATCATCGTCGACGAGGAGCTCGCCGCCGCCGGCGTGAAGCGCCCGTCCAACCAGATCGGCATCGGCTGGGCCGGTCCCACCATCCTCCACGCCGGCACCGAGGAGCAGAAGGAGCGCTACCTGTTCCCCCTCCTGGCCGGCGAGGAGATCTGGTGCCAGCTGTTCTCCGAGCCCGGGGCCGGCTCCGACCTGGCCAACCTGGGCACCCGGGCGGTGCGCGACGGGGACGAATGGGTCGTCAACGGACAGAAGATCTGGACCTCGCTGGCCCACCACTCCGCCTTCGGCATCCTGATCGCCCGCACCGACCCCGACGTGGCCAAGCACCAGGGCATCACCTACTTCATCTGCCCGATGGACGCCGAGGGCATCGAGATCCGCCCCATCATCGAGATGACCGGCGGCCACACCTTCAACGAGGTCTTCCTCACCGACGTGCGCATCCCTGACGCCAACCGGGTCGGCGAGGTCCACGGCGGCTGGTCGCTGGCCAAGGTGACCCTGGGCAACGAGCGGGTCTCGCTCAGCTCGGGCGGAGCGCTGTGGGGCATGGGCCCGGCCGCGTCGGACCTGCTCGACGAGGTGCGGGGCGGCGGCGGCTGCGACGACCCCGTGCTCCGGGACCGCCTCGCCCAGCTGCACATCGAGGCCGAGCTGCTGCGCCTCATCCGCCTGCGCACGGTCACGGCCCGGATCCGGGGCGAGCAGCCCGGCCCCGAGGCCTCGATCCGCAAGATCCTCGCCGACGAGCACGGCCAGCGGATCATGGAGCTCGCCAAGGACCTGGCGGGTGCCCACGGCATGCTCGAGCACCAGCGCGCCGGCGGGTCCCCCGACCTGTGGGGCTGGCACTTCGGCCACCTGTTCGCTCCCGCGCTGACCGTCGGCGGGGGCACCGGCGACGTGCAGCGCAACATCGTGGCCGAGCGGGTGCTCGGCCTGCCCCACGACGTCGACGTCGAGGTCGGCAAGACCTGGGCCGACGCCCGGCGGGGGTGAGCGGTCCGCAGTTCCGTCTGGTGCGCCATCCCGTGCCAGCATTGGGCCCATGACCCTGGTCGAGCCCGAGGTGGCCCCCGACGCCGCGACCCCTGACATCGATCCGGCGCTCATCGCCGCAGAGATCGGCAACGACGGCGAGCTGAAGCGCAAGTCGAAGGTCCGGGCGTTCACCTCCCTGCCGGGCGTGCCCGAGGGGACCGGTGGTCGCGTCGTCCTGGTCAACGGCTGGGACCAGTGGATCCGCTACCACGTCATCTTCGAGAACGGCGTGAGCCTCGGGTCGCTCAACCGCCAGCACCTGGTGCCGGCGAAGCAGTACGACGAGATGGTCGGGAAGCGCCGTCACGCGCTGGAGTCCGGCGCCTTCGACCGCACGGAGACCTCCGAGGCAGCTGCCGACGGCGGCGGCGGGGAGGCGCTCGGGGGCGAGGCCCCCGTGGTCAACGGCGTCTCGATCCCGCCGCACCTCCTCGAGCGCTCGGCCGCGGCCCGCGCCCGCCTGGGCGCCGCCTAGGTCACGCCGGGGCGAGCAGCGAGCGCCCCCGTCTCCCGTCGGCGGACACGACGCCCCACTCCCGCAGGGCGGCGAGGACGGGCACGGTCACCGAGGTCGGGGCCTGCTGGTTGCCCGACCCCTCGAACTGGCGCACGACGCCCGAGCGGGTGACCTCGACGGCGTAGTGCAGCGCGCCGCCGCTGGTGAGGCCGAGGAGGTGGGTGCGCCCGGCGGCGACCGCGTGGCGGAACCCGCCCAGGCAGTTGCCGAGGACCATGCCCCACTCGAGGAGCTCGTCGCCGGTGCGGGGCAGGACGATGCGGTGCGGCCCGACCTCCCGACCCTCGACGGCGCGCAGCCGGGCGGGGTGGACGAGGGCCACGTCCGTGCGGGCGGGCTGCGGCGCAGGGACCGGCGCAGATGCCGGTGCAGGTGGACGTGGTGGCAGGATGGCAGGTCGGGGCTCGGGCGCGGGCGGTACCCACCCGGCCAGGTCCCGAGCGAGCCCGCCGAGCCCGTCGGGCTCGGCGAGCGCGGCCACCAGCTGTGTGGCGATGCGACGCGGCGCCTCGCCGTGGAACATCGCCCGCGCCCGGTCCACGTCCGCGATGTCGAAGGCCACCGCCCCGGCCCGGTGCGGTGGCGTCAGCAGGATCTGCGTCAGGGCCTCCGGGCCACACCACGGACCCGCCATCAGCGCCAGCACGGCGGGTTCGAAGGGGATGCGACCGTCGGCGTCCGGCAGCAGGCTGGCCGCGAGCGCCCGAACGAGGGGGCGGGTCACCCGGCCGAACGCCCGTCGTGCGGCCTGGCGCGCGTCCGGTGCCCGCAGGATCGCGTCGAGGGCGACCGGGACGTGGTCGGGTCGTGCGCCCCGCTCGATCGGCCTGCGCAGGAGCGGGTGGGCCGCCCGCCACAGGACGGCGTCGAGCGCGAGGCGCGGTTCGACCTCCGTGACGAGCGCTGCGGGCAGGGCTGCCGCGACGGTGGCCAGGTCCACGTCGGGGTCGCCGCCGGCCCGGGCCAGGTCGTCGCGGAGCTGGTCGACGTGCTCGCCGATTCGGTGCGTGACGAGCTCGGGCACGGGCCAGGTGGCGCGCAGCTCGAGGTCGCCGTGGATGCGCCGGATCTCCCATGCGCTGCGCCGGACCCGCCGGGTCGGATCCAACCGGTTGCCCGTGCCGCCGGACCCGATCTCGACGCGGTGCTGGTCGGCACGGACCACGACCCAGTCGCCGCTGACCGGATCTCGACGGTCCAGCAGGGTCGTCAGGACCAACGGAGGCACGTGTCCCCCGTACCGGGGGCCCGTGACGGGCTCAGGCCGTGCTCGCGCCCGACGCCCGGGCCAGGGCGGCCTCGGCCTCGGCCACGAAGCGCTCGACCAGCTCGGCGGCCGGGACCAGGTCCTGGATGCCGCCGGCGCCCTGGCCGGCGGGCCAGAACTCCTTGTCGGGGTCGAAGCCCTCGGGCCGGCCCTCGGCACCCAGGTGGTTCGCGCCGTCGCGCACCGACTTGATGTACTGCATGGGGAACGGCTCGGCCTGGCCGCCCGCGGCCTCGAACGCATCCGTGTAGCTGTTGCGCACGACGCGGCACGTCTTGCCCGTGTACGCCTTGGACACGACCGTGTCGTCCTCGGCCATGGCGACGAGGCGCTCCTTGTAGCCCTCGACGGTGTGGGCCTCGGGGGTGGCGATGAAGCGGGTGCCGACCCAGATGCCGTCGGCGCCGAGCGTCAGGGCCGACGCCAGCCCACGTCCGTCGAAGATCCCGCCGGCGGCGACGACCGGGACACGGTCACCGACCGCGTCGACGATGAGGGGCACCAGCGTGTTGGTGGCGATCCGGCCGGTGTGGCCGCCAGCCTCCGTGCCCTGGGCGACGACGATGTCGCAGCCGGCCTCGACGGCGTCGACGGCGTGGCGGACCTTGCCGCACATGTTCATGACGAGCACGCCCTTGGCGTGGCAGAGGTCGATGACCTCGCGGGGCACCCCGAGGCCGGCCACGTACACGGTGGCGCCGGCGGCGATGATGCGCTCGACCTTCTCCGTCTGGTCGCCGGCGGCGGTGAGCAGGTCGACGCCGTAGGGCTTGGTCGTGCGGGAGCGAACGTCGGCCATCTCGGCGTCGAGCTCGTCGTCGGACATGGTCGATGCCCCGAGGCAGCCGAAGCCGCCCGCCTCGGACACCGCGACCACCAGGTCGGCGTAGGAGACCCCGCCCATGCCGGCGAGCATCACCGGGTGCTCGATCTCGAGGATGTCGGTCAGTCGCGTGCGCATGTCCGCATGGTGGCACGCTCCTTGACCCGACGGTCAAGACGGGTCAGGGCACCCGGTCGGCGTAGGCGCCCGGACCGGACAGGACCCCGCGGTGCCAGCGGCTGGGGGTGCCCACGACGGCTCGGGGGTAGTCCTCGAAGAGCCAGCGGGCGAAGTTCCGCCTCGTCCAGGGCGTGAGCCCGGCGACCCGGATGGCGGCCCGTGCCCCCTTGCGGTGGCGGATGGCGCGCACGAGCAGGGCGCTGACGTGGTGGTCGGCGACCAGGTGGTGGTCGACGGCGGCGGCGTAGCGCTCGGTCGCCACCCGTGCGCCGTGCGGACCCGTCTCCTCGATGGCCTCGGCGGCCAGCATGCCGGTGAGGATCGCCTGCCCGATGCCCTCGCCGGTCATGACGTCGGTGGCGGCCAGGGCGTCGCCGACGAAGAAGGTCCGGCGGGCGGTGCGGGACATGTCGTGGACGCGGGCGGGGATGGGCCACGCCGTGAACCGGGCCTCCGGGGTGGCGTCCGGGCCCAGCACCTCGCGGATCGCCGGCCGGGTCAGCAGGTCGTCCCAGACCTGCTTCATGTCGCCCACTGCGACCTTGCCGCCGCGCTGGATGCCGAAGCCGAAGTTGGCCGTGCCGTCGCCGACCGGGAACGACCAGGCGTAGCCGGGGAGGAGGTCGGCCTCGAACCACACGCAGAGGTCGCGCAGGGCGGTCTCGGAGACGTCGCGGAAGTAGGCGCGGAAGGCGTGCCAGTCGCCCCGGTAGCCGGGGACGCTGAGGCCGAGCGCCCGGCGGGTGGGCGACCACATCCCGTCGGCGGCCACGGCGTAGCGCGCCTGGACCTCCCCGACGCCGGCGACGTCGAGGACGACGCGGTCGTCGTGCTCGGCGATCCCGACCATGGCGTGACCGTCGAGCACCTTCGCGCCGGCGCGCCGGGCGAGGTCGACCAGCGCGGCGTCGAGCTCGCTGCGTCGGACCACGGCGGCGTGCGTCCCGGGGCCGTCGGGGAGGGGGAAGCGGACGGCGTGGCCGGACGGGCCGGAGACGACGGCGCTGCCGACCGTGGTCCAGGACGGCAGCGTGGTCGGGTCGAGGTCGAGCCGCTCGAGGAGCCGCAGCGCCAGGGCGGTCAGGCCGTCGCCGCAGCACTTGTCCCGCGGGAAGGTGGCCTTGTCGACGAGCAGGACCTCCCGACCGGCGCGGGCGAGGCTCGTGGCCGCGCTGGCCCCGGCCGGGCCGGCGCCGACGACGACGACGTCACAGGTCAGCACGGCACCACGCTAGGCAGCCAGCACCCTCAGGGCTGCTTCAGGACCGCCTCGAAGGACTCCTGCATGCACTCGAGCAGCACGTCGGGGTCGGGCACGGCGGCCATGTCGGAGTTGATGCCGATGTGGACCTCGTCGAGGTTCGACAGCAGGGTCACGTTGAGGGCGACGCCGGCGAGCGGCCCGAACGGGATCATGGACTCCACCTGGGCGCCGGCGATGTAGATGGGGATCGGGGCGCCCGGGACGTTCGAGGTCGTGAAGTCGGAGCCCTTGATCATGGAGCCGAACAAGGCGGTGACGGCCGTGGTGGGCAGGCGGTTGAGCACGATCGCCAACGGCTCCACCAGGGCGTTGGCGGGCTCGTGGCGCTGCTGCTCCACCAGGGCGTGGATGGCCTGCATGTGCTCGGCCGGGTCGTCGATGGCCACGGGGACGGTGAAGCGGGCCGGGACGAACTGGTTGCCCGCCAGGTCGGCGGTGCCTTCCGTGCGCACGTTGATCGGCATGGTCATGCGCAGCGACTCGACCTCCACGCCGTGGCGGACGTGGTAGCGGTGCAGGCCCCCGGCGACGGCGGCGACGAAGGCGTCGTTGAGCGTCCCGCCGGCGGCCTTGGCCGCCGCCTTCAGCTCCGGGAGCGGGAACGTGAGCGCCTGGAACCGGAACGACAGGGACCGCTTGGCCATGATCGGGCTCAGCGGCGTGGGCGTGGGGGCGAGCAGCCGACCGATCGAGCCGACGGTGGCGCCGAGGCCGCTGACGACCGCGCCGGGGTCCGACAGGGCGGTCGTGGCGGCGGCGACCAGGTTCCCCCCGGCACGGCGGGCGATGCCCATGTTGCGGCGCCGCACGTGGCCGAGGGCGTCGGCGGTGCGCCGGGCCGGGCCCATGACCTCGGGCTCCGGCGCCGGTGGCAGCTCCTCCTCGGTGGCGGCGGGCTCGCGCTCGAGGTCGATCATGGTCATCACCATCTGCATGCCGCCGACCCCGTCGGTGATGGCGTGGTGCACCTTCTGGATGATGGCGGAGCGCCCGTCCTCGAGGCCCTCGACCACCACGAACTCCCACAGGGGACGGGCCCGGTCGAAGCCCTGCATGCCGATGGGCTCGGCGATGTCGAGGACGTCGCGCAGGGTGCCGTCGCCGCCGGCGTGGACGAAGCGCACGTGGTAGCGCAGGTCGAAGTGCGGGTCGACCTCCCAGCGGGGCGGGGCGATCGAGTACGGGTTGCCCACCACCCGCTGGCGCATCCGGGGGATCAGGCGGGTGCCTCGCTCGAGCCGGTAGAGCAGCGCCTCGCGGTCGGGGCACCGGTCGAGGACCGCGACCGCCGTGATGGTCGACCGCAGGATCGGGTCCTTCTCGATGTTCCACATGAGCGCATCGGCGTCGCTCATCCGCGTCTCGTACTGCATGTCCGCTCCCGGGGTCCGAGGGTGCTCCGTACGCAGCGTTCGCCGCCAGGGTCAGCTGTCCCTGCCTGGCCCCAGGCCTAGCAGCGGACGCCCTCCTCGGGGCGGTAGGTCGCGTACACGCTGTCGGTGTCGGTGGTGCCGTCGGGGTACGTGCGGGTGCGCGGCGTGGTCCAGCGGGTGCAGTTCCCCTGGGGGCTCGGCGTGGCCTCGCCGACCGAGACCTGCGCGTGGCGGGTGCTGAACAGGCGGACCGTGATGGACGTGTCGGTGTACTCCGGCCAGATCATCACCCCGTACGGGGTGTCGTTCTCGATCTGCAGGTCCGGGTTGGGGAACGAGATCGTGGCCTCGTGGCCGCGCGGGTAGCGGGAGATGTAGAGGCTGTGGCTCTGGTACTCGCCGAAGTCCAGGCCGGCGTAGAGCGCGGCGTTGAACAGCGTGGTGGCGAACTGGCTCACGCCGCCGCCGACGTCCTGGGTGAGCACGCCGTCGTAGATGACGCCGTCGGTGGCGAAGCCCTTCTCGATGGTGCGCCGCCCCACGAACTCGTTGACGGAGAAGGTCGTCCCGGGAGGGATCACCGCGCCACGGACGATGTCGGCGATGCGGTGGATGTTCGTGACCCGGTTCTGGCAGCACGGGTGGCGCGTGGTCGGACCGAACGCCGTGGGGCTCCCGACCTCCTCGACGATCCCGTAGGCCTGGGCCTCCTCGGTGGTGAGCTCGGGGACGGCCTCGTCCAGCTCGATCTCCACGTCGGTGTCCCCCGTGTCGAACGCCTGGGCCACCGCCTCGGCCGACTCCATCGAGCAGCACGACACGCCCGTCACCGACGGCTCCAGGCGCACCTGGCCGCCGACGAGGGAGAACGAGGCGCTGCGGGGGGAGACCGCCAGGTCGCCGAAGCCCTCCTCGAGCAGCGGGAGCACCGTGTCGGGCGAGAGCTCGACGGTGATGTCGCCCTCCACCTGCACCACCTGGGCCAGCGTGCGCAGCTCGCGAGGCACGAGCTCGATCGTGCGGCTGCCCGCCGTGACCGAGATCGTGGACTCCGTCGCGTCGTTGGCGGCGGCGGCAGCAGCCTCGGCGACGCTGTCGTCCAGCGTCGGTGCCAGCTCGGACGGCTGGATCGAGACCGTCACCACCTCGTCCACGGCGCTGTCGCCGGCCGCGGCGCCGAGGGCGACCACGAGGGTGTCGGCGTCGATGCCCATGCCGGGCTGTCCCGGGACGACCCGGTAGGGCTCGCCCTCGAAGGACTCGATCGTGGGCTCGCGGGGAGCGACCATGAAGTCGCCCTCCAGCGCCCGCATCGTGGCGCGGGCGGTCTCGGCGTCGACGTCGTAGCGGACGTCGACCTCGCGGGGCCCGACGAAGCTGCCGATCCAGGTGAGCGGACGGGTGGGGAGGGGATCGTCACGGCCGGCGTCGAGCACGACCTGGGCGGTGCGCCGGGGATCGATGGACAACCCGATCTCGCCGGCGGTCGTCTCGTACGTGCGCTCCGGGGTGACGATCTCGACGGGCCTGGCCCGCATGGCGTCGTCCATGGACTCCACGTGCTCCAGCAGGTCGCTCGAGTCCATGCCGCCCACGTCCATGCCGGCCAGCTGGACGTTGCGAACGACCTCGCCGGCGGACATCCCGGTGTCGATCGCCCAGGCGGCGACGACCAGGAGGATGGCGGCGACAGGGGCGATCGCGCCTGCCCAGATCAGCTGTCGCCGTCGACCCATACGACGGGCAACCCTGGCACGCGATCCGGGGGTCGACGTAGTCGGGTCCGATGACGATCCCTTGACGCAGATGACGGAACGGGCGCCGGGTGCCTATGGTCACCGCGCCCTCGACCGAGAACCGGCGAGGAGACGAGAAGGGACGCACACACGTATGAGTGGCATCTGTGACGGACGGGTCGCGATCGTGACCGGCGCCGGACGGGGGATCGGCCGCGAGCACTCCCTCATGCTCGCCCAGCAGGGGGCCAAGGTCGTCGTCAACGACCTCGGCGGCTCCATGGACGGCACGGGGACCGACGCCGGCCCGGCGCAGCAGGTGGTCGACGAGATCACCGCCATGGGCGGCGAGGCCGTCGCCAACACCGACGACATCTCCAGCTGGGACGGCGCCGAGCGCCTGATCGGCCAGGCCGTCGAGCACTTCGGGCGCCTCGACGTGCTCATCAACAACGCCGGCATCCTGCGCGACCGGATGCTGACCAACATGTCCGAGGCCGAGTGGGACGCCGTGATCCAGGTGCACCTCAAGGGCACCTTCGCACCGAGCCGCCACGCCGCCGCCTACTGGCGCGAGCAGTCCAAGGCCGGCAACGAGGTCGACGGTCGCATCATCAACACGTCGTCGCCGTCGGGCATCTACGGCAACGTGGGCCAGACCAACTACGGCGCGGCCAAGGCCGGCATCGCCAGCTTCACGATCATCGCCGCCAAGGAGCTCGGCCGCTACGGGGTCACCGTCAACGCGATCGCCCCGGCCGCCATCACCCGCATGACCGAGAACCTCGGCATGGGCCAGCTGCCCGAGGAGCAGAAGGAGCGCATGTCGCCCCACTACATCTCCCCGGTCGTCGTGTGGCTGTCGAGCGCCGAGGCCAAGGACGTCACCGGTCGCGTCTTCGACGTCTCCGGTCGGGCGCTCTCCGTCTCCGAGGGCTGGCACCGCGGCCCCACCATCGAGATGCCCACCGACGACCCGGCCGCCCTCGGCGCGGACGTCCGGCGCATCGTCGGCGAGGCCCGACCCAACGCCAACATGGCCGGATACGACGAGAGCTGAGGACCATGCCCATCAACCCCGATGCCGTCGGCGCCACGAGCGAGCCGACCCGCCAGTCCTGGAGCTCGAAGGACGCCCTCCTCTACGCCGTGGGCGTGGGCGCAGGGCAGGAGCCCCTCGAGGAGCTGCAGTACACGACCGAGAACTCCACGGGCGTCGACCAGAAGGTGCTGCCGACCATGGCGGTGGTCCTCGGCGGCGGCGGTGGCGCGTTCGGCCAGATCGGCAGCTTCAACCCGGCGATGCTCGTGCACGGCGAGCAGCAGATCGAGCTGCACCGGGAGATCCCGGTCGAGGGCGAGATCGAGACGGTGAGCGAGATCACCGGCATCTACGACAAGGGCAAGGGCGCCGTGGTCGAGAGCAAGGCCACGTCGACGCTCGTGTCCGACGGTCAGCCCCTCTTCTCCAAGACCATGTCGGCCTTCATCCGCGGCGAGGGTGGCTGGGGCGGCGACTCCGGCCCGTCCCTCGTGTGGGAGCGGCCCGACGGCGACCCCGACGACGTGGTCACCTACACGACCCGACCCGAGCAGGCCCTGATCTACCGGCTCTCCGGCGACCGCAACCCCCTCCACGCCGACCCGCAGTTCGCGGCGATGGGCGGGTTCGACACGCCCATCCTGCACGGTCTGTGCACCTACGGCTTCACCGGCCGTGGCCTGCTCAAGGCGCTCTGCGACGGCGACTCGGCCCGCTTCCGCTCGATGTACGGCCGCTTCTCGTCCCCGGTCCTGCCGGGCGAGTCGCTCACCGTGAAGGTCTGGCGCACCGGCGACGGCGAGGCCGTCTTCCAGACCGAGGGCGGCGACGGCCGGGTCGTCCTCGACAAGGGCACCTGCTCGTTCTCCTCCTGAACGTCAGATTCGGTTCAGACAGGGGTGCTCCCTAGCGTGGGCACCCCTGTCCGCCGACCCCCCAGGAGGCACCGGTGATCGACGAGAAGCTCGAGGCCGTCATCGGCGAGGTCATCGCCCGCAACCCGGGCGAGACCGAGTTCCACCAGAGCGTGCGCGAGGTGCTCGAGTCCCTCGGCCCCGTCGTCGCCAAGCACCCGGAGTTCCTCGACCACAGGGTGATCGAGCGCATCTGCGAGCCCGAGCGCCAGATCCTGTTCCGGGTGCCGTGGCAGGACGACCGCGGCGAGTTCCAGATCAACCGGGGGATGCGCGTCGAGTTCAACAGCGCGCTCGGCCCGTTCAAGGGCGGCCTGCGCTTCCACCCGTCGGTGAACCTCGGCATCGTGAAGTTCCTCGGCTTCGAGCAGATCTTCAAGAACGCCCTCACCGGCATGCCCATCGGCGGCGGCAAGGGCGGCTCGAACTTCGACCCCAAGGGCAGGTCCGAGGGCGAGATCATGCGGTTCTGCCAGAGCTTCATGACCGAGCTGTACCGCCACCTCGGCGAGTACACCGACGTGCCGGCCGGCGACATCGGTGTGGGCACGCGGGAGATCGGCTTCCTCTTCGGCCAGTACAAGCGCATCACCAACCGCTACGAGTCCGGCGTCCTCACCGGCAAGGGGCTGCAGTGGGGCGGCGCCCTCGTGCGCACCGAGGCCACCGGCTACGGCTCGGTGCTCTTCGCCCAGGAGATGCTCCGGGCCCGCGGCGAGGCCCTCGACGGGCGGACCTGCATCGTGTCCGGCTCGGGCAACGTCGCCATCTACTCCATCGAGAAGGTGCACCAGCTCGGGGGCACCGTCGTGGCCTGCTCGGACTCCGGTGGCGTCGTCCACGACCCTGCCGGCATCGACCTCGACCTGCTGAAGCAGGTGAAGGAGGTCGAGCGCGGTCGCATCAGCGACTACGCCGACCGCCGCAGCTCGGCCACCTACAGCGAGAAGGGCAACATCTGGGAGATCGCCTGCGACGTGGCCTTCCCGTCGGCCACCCAGAACGAGCTCACCGGCCGGGATGCGAAGGCCCTCGTCGCCAACGGCTGCATCGCCGTCTCCGAGGGGGCGAACATGCCCTCGACGCCCGAGGCCGTCGACGTCTTCCACGAGGCCGGCGTCGCCTTCGCCCCCGGCAAGGCGGCCAACGCCGGTGGTGTGGCCACCTCCGCGCTCGAGATGCAGCAGAACGCCAGCCGCGACTCGTGGACGTTCGCCTACACCGAGGACCGGCTCGCCGAGATCATGCGGTCGATCCACGCCACCTGCTTCGAGACGGCCGAGGAGTACGGGGCGCCGGGCAACTACGTCATGGGCGCCAACATCGCCGGGTTCCTCAAGGTGGCGACCGCCATGGACGCGCTCGGCCTCGTCTAGCTGTCGCCTTCCGCGACCACGAGCTGCTGGGCTGGGCCTCGCAACGTCGCAGGGTTCGGGTCGTCGCCGATCGGGTACCGATCGGCGATGACCACGACGCCGGGTGAACGGTTCCGCCAGCACGCCGAGGAGTACAGCGAGGACGCCGAAGACGAGCGCCCGCTCGGCGCCTACAGCATCCTGCTGGCCACGTACCTGGCCGTGGTCGTCGCGCTCGCCTTCAAGGGCCGGGACAAGCTGCCCGGGACGCTGGCGCCGTCCGACCTCGCCCTCGGCGCGGCGGCGACCTTCATCGGCACCCGCACGGTCACCAAGCACCCCATCGCCAGCCCGCTGCGGATGCCCTTCACCAAGTTCGCCGGCGTCACCGGGCCGTCCGAGCTGCACGAGGACGTGCGCCGGGACGGCTGGCGCCACGCCGTCGGCGAGCTGCTGACCTGCCCGTTCTGCCTGAGCCAGTGGACGGCGACGACGCTGGTCACCGGGATCGTGGTGGCGCCCAAGCTGACCCGCACCGTCATGTCGGTGCTCACGATCGTCGGCGCCGCCGACTTCCTGCAGGTCGCCTACACCTGGGCCATCAAGCAGGCCGAGGACGAGAAGCCGGCGGACCAGGCCGATCAGCCGTAGTACGTCGCGAGGTAGCGGTCGAGGGCGTCGCGGATGGCGGCGAACTTCTCCTCGTGGCGGTCGCGCAGGAGGCCGAGCTTCAGCTCCGACGTCGCCACCCACTCGCTCGTGATGGCGTCGATCGCCCCCACCGCCACGGTCAGGCGGGTGTTGCGGGTCTCGAGCTCGATGCGGCCCCGATCCGGGTCGGTGGCGGTGATGGCGAAGCCGGCGCTGGGGAGGCAGCGGACGAGCGCGTCGTAGACCACCGGCCACGGCTGGGGGACGACCTGGACCTCGGAGCGGGCGCCCACGTCAGAACAGCCGCAGCTCGGTGGACTCGATGCCACGCAGCTCGTCGTAGCTGACCTCCACGCAGGCGATGCCCCGGTCGGCGGCGAGGACCTTGGCCTGCGGCTTGATCTGCTCGGCCACGAACACGCCCCGCACCGGTGCGAGCCGGGGGTCCTTGTTCAGGAACCCGAGGTAGCGGGTGAGCTGCTCCACGCCGTCGATCTCGCCCCGGCGCTTGACCTCGATGGCCACCGCGCCGCCGCCGCCGTCCCGGCACAGCAGGTCGACCGGCCCGATGTCGGTGGGGTACTCGCGGCGCACCAGCTGGAACCCCTCGCCGATCACCTCGCAGCGCTCGGCCAGCAGCGCCTGGAGGTGGGCCTCGACGCCGTCCTTCTGCAGCCCCGGCTCCACGCCGAGGTCGTGGGCGGTGTCGCTGACCAGCTCCTCGATGGTGATCTCCAGCTCGTCGCCGCCCTTGGCCCGCACCAGCCAGCGTGGCAGGCCCTCGTCGTCCGTGGACTCGGTGATCGAGCACGGCGGGTTCATCCAGTTGAGGGGCTTGTAGGCACGGTCGTCGGAGTGGATGGAGATCGAACCGTCGGCCTTCACCAGGATGAGGCGCTGGGCGCTCGGCAGGTGGGCGGCGAGCTTGCCCCGGTAGGCGACCGAGCAGCGGGCGATGACGAGGCGCACGTCGGGCGAGGCTACGGGGCGATCGCGGCGACGGCGCGAACGCCCGACTGGGTGGCCAGGTGCGTCATCGCCCGGTCGTGGCGCTCGGTCGGCAGGCGCGGGACGACGCGCTCGTCGACGGTGACGCCGACGACGGCCGCGCCCGGGCGCAGCCTCGACAGGAGCCGGTCGTAGTGGCCACCGCCCCGTCCCAGTCGCACGCCGTGGCGGTCGAAGAGGCGCCCCGGGACCAGCAGGACGTCGAAGTCGAAGGGGTCCACGTGGGGGAGGTGCTCCGCCGGCTGGTCGAAGCCGAGGTCGTTGCGCTCCCGCTCGCCCTCGTCGCTGCGCCACCCCATGGTGCCGTCCTCCTCCAGGTGCGGCAGGGCGACCACGTCGGCCAGCACGGTCGCGTGCCCGGGCAGCCGGCGCAGCGGGCGCTCCTGGCGCGCTGAGCTGAGGAGGTCGCCGAGGTCGATCTCGCCGGGCAGGGGGAGGTATGCGGCGACGAACCCGGGCCGGGTCCCGAGGAACGCGACGAGGCCGTCGCGGACCGCGACGACGTCGGTCTCGCCGGGGGCCGGGATCGTCCGGGCCCACTCCCGCCACCGGCGCTTCGAGAGGGAGCCCCGCATGCCGGCGTCGGCGTCCACGAGCCACGGTTCGACGAGGCGGGTGTCGTCGGAGGGCCGGCCGGCGGCGATGTCGTCGAGGTAGCGCCGGTCGGCGTCGAGGCGGCGGCGCCACATCGCCCCGTCGCAGACGTGGCCGTGCCCGGTGACCACCACGTCGACCCGGTCGAGTGCGGCCAGGCGGTCGAGGCCCTCGTGGTACGCGAGTAGCGCCCGGGGCCCCGGGACCCCGTGCTCGAGCAGTGGCACCTCGACGTCGCTGCCCATGTCCCCGGCGACGAGCACGCCGAGCTCGGGCAGGTGCAGCGCCGTGTGGCCGGGGGCGTGGGCGTCGTGGGTGACGAGCACGGCCTGCGGGCCGTCCCACGGGAGCGCACCCTCGACGGGGGAGAGCGCCATCCCGAGCCGCTCGTCGTCGATCTCGACCACCGCCTCGGCCTGGTCGACGTGCTCGTGGTGGTGGACGATGCCGTCGGCGACCGTGCCCGTCGACGCCCACCGGGGGACCTCGCCGAGGTCGCGGTGCCAGAGGACGTGGTCCCAGTGCGCGTGGGTGGCGAAGCCGCCGATCGGCTCGATCCGTCGGCCCAGGAGCTCGACGGCGAGCGACTCGAGCTCGTCGAGGTGCACGCCGGGGTCGACGAGGAGGGCGTCCCGCCCGCTCGTGAGGACCACCGTGCTGGTGGCCATGAACCGGCTGGTGGCGACGAGGACGCCGGGCGCGACCTCGACGAGCCGCGGCCCGGCCACGGCTACTGGAGCGCCCGGCCCTCGAGCCGCTTCCGGATCGTCTCCCGGCGCTGCTGGAGGTCGCGGTAGGTGAGCCGGTCGATGTCGTCGGAGATGCCGAACCCGGCCTTCACGCCCTCCATGTCCAGCTGCCACGAATCGGGCTCGATCCCGATCTGGGCGGCGATCTTCTCGCCGTGCGTGGTGGCGAAGTACATGGTGATGTGGGCGATCTCCTCGAGGATGTCGAGGTCGGGCGCCAGGGTGGCGATGGCGCCGTCGACGAACATCAGGTTCTTGGTGAAGAGCATCAGCTCCTTGGGGATCTTGGCCCCGTAGCCGAGGAGCGCCTTGATGATCCGCTGGATCTCGGCCACCAGGGCGTCGCCGTCGACCTTGGTCGGGTCGAACACCTCGGGGCTGTCGAGGCCGAGGTCGCGTGCCACCGCCTCGAGGTCGGTGTCGGGGGGCAGGGCGCCGAGGTCGCGGAACGCGGCGAGCTGGCCGACCGGGTCGTTGGACGTGCCCGACATGAGCAGTCGCAGGAAGGCGTTGCGCTTGAAGTCGTCCAGGCGGCCGGTGATGCCGAAGTCGAGCAGCGCCGTCCGGCCGTCGGCCATGACGAACAGGTTCCCGCCGTGCAGGTCGCCGTGGAAGATGCCGTGGATCAGCGCCCCCTCCATGAACCCGATCATCCCGGTGCGCACGACCTGGACGGTGTCCACGCCGGCGTCCTTCATGCCGGCGACGTCGTCGAACTTGAAGCCGTCGAGGCGCTCCATGACGAGGACCCGCGGCGTGACGAGCTCGGGGTGCGGGCGGGGGATCACGTAGTCGCGCTGGCCCAGCTCCGCGAAGCTGGCGGCGACGTCGAGCATGTTCTCGGCCTCGAGGCGGAAGTCGAGCTCCTCCCCGATGGTCTCGGCGAACAGCTCCACGAGCGCCGGGGGGTTGGCGAGGGCGGCGACGGGGATGCGACCGATCATCTTCGGCGCCAGCCAGGCCATGACCCGCAGGTCCTCCTTGACCCGGGCGGCCACGGAGGGGCGCTGGACCTTGACGACCACGTCCTCGCCGGTCTTCAGGGTGGCCCGGTGGACCTGGGCGATGGAGGCCGCAGCCAGCGGGGTGGTGTCGAAGGCGGAGAACACCTCGTGGATCGGCTTGCCCAGCTCGGCCTCGACGACGGTCCGGATGTCCTCCCACGTCTCGGGGGGCACCTGGTCGCGGCACTTCTTCGTCTCGGCGACCAGCTCCTCGGGGAACAGGCCCTCGCCGCTGGAGATGATCTGGGCCAGCTTGATGTAGGTGGGGCCGAGGGCCTCGGCGGCGATGCGCAGCCGGCGGGACAGGTCGGCCCGGGAGGCCGAGCCGCCCTGTCGGCGCTTCCCGACGTACCAGCGTCCGACCCCCCAGCCGAGGTGGCGGGCGACGGTGGTGACCCGGCGCGCCGGCGGGAGCCAGCCCGGGCGGGTGAGCCGGGGGATCTCGGCCCGGACCTCGCGGCGCACCCGGGCCAGCGGCGGGAGCCACGTGAGCTGGTCCCGGTCGATGATCCACGGCGGGGTGTCGGAGAACGACCCGAGCTGGTGGTCGGCGGGGGGCTCGGTCGGGTCGGGCGACGCCATCGGGACATCATCGCAGGGACCCAGTCCGCGCACACCCCGGGCGAGCGGGCAGGATGCGCCCCATGACCGTTCTCGAGGGGATCCGCGTCGTCGAGCTGGGGGCGTGGGTGGCCGGGCCCGGTGCCGGCGGGCTGCTGGCCGACTGGGGCGCCGACGTCATCAAGGTGGAGGCGCCCGAGGGCGACCCGATGCGCCGCCTGTTCGCCGTCCTGTCGGGCCACGGCGAGCCGCAGTCCCCGCCCTTCGACCTCGACAACCGGGGCAAGCGCTCGGTGGTGCTCGACCTGCGCAGCGAGGAGGGTCGGGCCGACCTCCACGAGCTCGTGGCCACGGCTGACGTGTTCCTCACCAACCTGCGCCCCGACGCGGTCGAGCGACTGGGCTTCGGTCCCGAGACGCTGCTGGCCGCGCACGACCGCCTCGTCTACGCCCAGGTGTCGGGGTTCGGCCGCACCGGTCCCGATGCCCACCGGGCCGGCTACGACCTCGGCGCCTTCTTCGCCCGCAGCGGGATGGCCAGCCAGGCGGTGCCGCCGGACCAGCCTCCCGTCGCCAACGCCGGAGGGGTCGGCGACCACATCACCGCCACCACGATCACCGCCGGCATCTGCGCCGCCCTGTTCGCGCGGGAGCGCTCCGGTCGGGGCCAGCTGGTCGACACCTCGCTGCTCCGGGCCGGGATCTACACGATGGGCTGGCCGCTCCAGATCCAGCTGCGGTACGGCAAGCACCTGCCGACCGACCCCCGGACCGAGGTGGGGAACCCGCTCATCAACTCCTACGAGGCCGGCGACGGTCGCTGGTTCTGGCTGCTCGGGCTCGAGGCCGCCCGCCACTGGCCGCCCCTGCTCCTGGCCATCGACCGGCCCGACCTCGCCGACGACGAGCGCTTCGCCTCGCCGAAGGACCGGCGGGTCAACGCACCCGCGCTCATCGCCGTGCTGGACGAGACCTTCGCCACCGCGGACCGCGACCACTGGACCGCCCGCTTCGACGAGCACGACGTGTGGTGGGCGCCGGTGAACACCCTGGCCGACGTGGTCGAGGACCCCCAGGCGCTCGCCATCGGCTCCTTCGTCGACGTGCCGGCGGGCGAGGGCGCGGCGGCGCACCGGGGCGTGATGACGCCGGTCGACTTCTCGGCGACGCCCGTGGGCCCCCGCCGCGGCGTACCAGGGCTCGGCGAGCACACCGACGAGGTGCTGGCCGAGCTCAGGGGCTGATCAGAACTCCGGTCGCCGCCGCTCGGAGAGGGCCCGCGACCCCTCGACGAAGTCGGGCCCGGTGGCCATCTCGCGCAGGAGCGCCATCGAGCGGCGCACCGATGCCGCCGGGTCGTCGTGGAGGAGGTCGCCCCACAGCTGGGCCTTCGTCGCCGCGACCGAGGCCGGCGAGACGTGCCGGGCCAGGTCGGTGACGTAGGCCTCGACGTGGGGGAGCAGCTCGTCGGCGGGGAGCACGGAGGAGAAGAGCCCGACCTCGGCCGCCTCCTCGGCGAGGAACACCCGGCCCGAGAGCAGCCAGTCGGCGGCCCGTCCGGCGCCGACGAGGCGGGGGAGCAGCCACGAGAGGCCGTACTCGGCGGGGAAGCCGAGCTTCGGCGCCGCCGTCGTGAGCTTGGCGCCCTGCACGGCGAAGCGGACGTCGGCGTAGCAGGCGATGACCAGCCCGACGCCGGCGGCGGCGCCGTTCACCACGGCCACGACCGGCGTGCGCATGCCCAGCTGGAATGCGAAGTCGGCGGCGAAGGGCTCGGCGACATCGGGCATCGGGGGCTCCGCCCCGCGGAGGCCGTCGTCGTAGCCGCGCTTGTCGACGTGGCCCTCGAGCGCCTTGGCGTCGGCGCCGACGCAGAACGCGGTGCGACCGTCGGGGTTCTCGGCCCCGGTGACCACCACGACCCGGACCTCGGGGTCGGCCTCGGCCTCGGTCATCGCCCAGCGGTACTCGAGGTGCATCCGGCCCGTCCACGCGTTGCCCCGGTGGGGGCGGTCGAGGGTCAGGCGGGCGACGTGGCCGTCGACCTCGTAGCGGACGACCTTGAGCTCCACGGCGTCACGATCTGCGCGAATGGTTCACCTCCTCACGCGACTCGGTTTGGCGGCTTCGCCGCCGAAGGGCACCGTGCTCATGGGTCGCCTCGCCTGTCGGCTCGGCTCCCTCCGCCCAGGGCGGCGAGCGAGGCCCCGGCCAGCTCGGCGCGGCAGACCAGCAGGTCGGGCAGGTACGGGTCGGGCTGGTTGTAGACGAGCGGGGAGCCGTCGAGGCGGGTGGCGTGGAGACCGTGGTGGAGCGCGACGGCCACCGGTGCCGCCGAGTCCCACTCGTACTGGCCGCCCGAGTGCGGGTAGCAGTCGACCTCGCCCCGGAGGATGGCCATCGCCTTGGCGCCGGCGGACCCCATCTCGACGAGGACGCCGCCGAGGGCCGCCCGCACCGTCTCGGCCTCCGCCGGTGGGCGGGTGCGGCTGACGACGATGCGCGGCGTCCCCACCGGCGGCAGCCGGAGCACCGGGTCGGCGGTGGACAGCACGGCGCCGAGCGCCGGCAGCGCGACTGCACCGCAGACCGGGGCCCCGTCGACGCAGAGGGCGACGTGCACGGCCCAGTCGCTGCGGCCTGGCTCGGAGAACTCGCGAGTGCCGTCGAGCGGGTCGATGATCCAGACGCGGGAGGCGTCCAGCCGGACCCCGTCGTCGTGGGTGGCACGCGCCTCCTCCGAGAGCACGGCGTCGCCCGGCTTCATGTGCTGGTCGAGGTCGGCCAGGAGCAGCTCGTTGGCCTGTCGGTCGCCCTCGTCCTTCAGCTCGGTCGGGTCGGCGCCGTCGGCCACCATGAGCTCGCGCAGGTCGACCAGCAGGGTGCCGGCGGCGACGGCGAGCCGCCGGGCGAGGGCGTGGTCGCTGTCGGAGACGGCGGGGTGGGACGGCACCCTGGATTGTCTACCAACCGGCGCCGACCGTACATTTGCCCACTCACGTCCGGACCACGAGCAGGCCACGATGAGCTACCAGCTGTCCCACCTCCGAGCCCTCGAGGCCGAGGGGATCCACATCATGCGCGAGGTGGCGGCCGAGTTCGAGCGGCCCGTGCTGCTGTTCTCGGGCGGCAAGGACTCCATCGTCATGCTCGAGCTGGCGATCCGGGCCTTCGCCCCGGCGAAGATCCCGTTCCCGGTGATGCACGTCGACACCGGCCACAACTTCCCCGAGGTCCTCGAGTTCCGGGACCGCCGCCTCGAGCGGGCGGGCGCCCGCCTCATCGTCGCCTCCGTCCAGGACGCCATCGACCAGGGCAAGGTCACCGAGCAGACCGGGCCCCGTGCCAGCCGCAACCAGCTCCAGACCGTGCCCCTGCTCGAGGCGATCGAGGAGCACGGCTTCGACGCCGTGTTCGGCGGCGCCCGCCGGGACGAGGAGAAGGCTCGGGCCAAGGAGCGCGTCTTCTCCTTCCGGGACGACTTCGGTCAGTGGGACCCGAAGGGGCAGCGGCCCGAGGTGTGGAGCCTCTACAACGGCCGGCACCGCAAGGGCGAGCACATCCGCGTGTTCCCCATCAGCAACTGGACCGAGCTCGACGTGTGGCAGTACCTCTACGAGGAGGACATCGAGATCCCCTCGATCTACTTCGCCCACGAGCGCAAGGTGTTCGAGCGCGACGGCATGCTGCTGTCGGAGTCGCCGTACATCGAGCAGCTCGAGGACGAAGAGGTGTTCACCGAGATGGTCCGCTACCGCACGATCGGCGACATGAGCTGCACCGGCGCCGTCGAATCCCGGGCCGACACGCTCGAGGCCATCATCGAAGAGGTCGCCGCGACCCGCATCACCGAGCGAGGCGCCACCCGCGCCGACGACCGGGTGAGCGAGGCCGCCATGGAAGACCGCAAGAAGGAAGGGTACTTCTAGAGTGCGGCCAAGTAGGAGCGAGCAAATGTTGAACTTGCGCAGCGAGCGCATCTGCTTGGGCGTGCTCTAAATGGAGCTCCTCCGCTTCGCCACGGCCGGCTCCGTCGACGACGGCAAGTCCACGCTCATCGGTCGCCTGCTGTACGACTCCAAGACGATCTTCCAGGACCAGCTGGAGGCGGTCGAGCGCACCTCGGCCGAGCGAGGGGACGAGTACACGAACCTCGCGCTGCTCACCGACGGCCTGCGCGCCGAGCGCGAGCAGGGCATCACCATCGACGTCGCCTACCGGTACTTCGCCACCCCCCGGCGCAAGTTCATCATCGCCGACACCCCGGGCCACATCCAGTACACGCGCAACATGGTCACGGGTGCCTCGACGGCCAACGTGGCCCTGATCCTGGTCGACGCCCGCAACGGCATCGTCGAGCAGTCCCGCCGCCACGCCTTCCTCGCCTCGCTGCTGCGAATCCCGCACCTGGTCGTGTGCATCAACAAGATGGACCTGGTCGACTGGAGCGAGGACCGCTTCGAGGAGATCAAGGCCGAGTTCCGCCAGTTCGCCACGAAGCTCGACGTGAACGACCTGTCGTTCATCCCGGTGTCGGCGCTCCTCGGCGACAACGTGGTCGACAAGTCCGACAACATGAAGTGGTACGAGGGCCTGCCGCTGCTGCGCTTCCTCGAGGAGGTCCACATCGCGTCGGACCGCAACCTCATCGACAGCCGCTTCCCGGTCCAGTACGTCATCCGTCCGATGAGCTCGTCGGGCCTCGACTACCGGGGCTACGCCGGCTCGGTGTCGGGCGGGGTGTTCAAGCCGGGCGACGAGGTCGTGGTGCTCCCCTCCGGGTTCACGTCGACGATCGCCGCCATCGACGGTCCGAACGGGCCCGTCGACGAGGCCTACCCGCCGATGTCGGTCACCATCCGCCTCACCGACGAGATCGACATCAGCCGCGGCGACATGATCTGCCGACCGAAGAACCAGCCGACCGCGTCGCAGGACGTCGAGGCCATGGTCTGCTGGATGTCGGAGGCGGGCTCGCTCGAGCCGCGCCAGAAGCTCGCCATCAAGCACACGACCCGCTGGGCGCGGGCGATGGTGAAGGACGTGCAGTACCGCCTGGACGTGAACACGCTCCACCGGGACGAGGAGGCGACGAGCCTGGCGCTCAACGAGATCGGCCGGGTCTCGCTGCGCACCACGGCGCCGCTGTTCTTCGACGAGTACCGGCGGAACCGCCAGACGGGCAGCTTCATCCTGGTGGACGAGACCACGAACAACACGATGGCTGCCGGGATGATCCTCGGCGAGAGCTGAGGTCGGTCTCGTGACGGGCCGGGTCACGCCGAACACGGTCTGGCACCCGTCGGCGCTCGACCGCACGGCCCGGCCGTCGCTCGGCGCCACCCTGTGGTTCACGGGTCTCTCCGGGTCGGGGAAGTCGAGCGTGGCCGTCGAGGTCGAGCGCCTGCTGGTCTCGGCCGGACGGCCCGCCTACCTGCTCGACGGCGACAACCTCCGACAGGGCCTGAACGGCGACCTCGGCTTCACCGCCGACGACCGGGCGGAGAACGTGCGACGCGTCGGGGAGGTCGCCCGCCTCTTCGCCGACGCCGGCGTCGTGGCCCTCGTGCCGGTCATCTCGCCCTACCTCGCCGACCGCGCTCGCGTCCGGAACATCCACGCCATGGCCGGACTGCCGTTCGCCGAGGTCTTCGTCGACACGCCCCTCGAGGTGTGCGAGGCGCGCGACCCCAAGGGCCTGTACGCCAAGGCCCGTGCCGGGGAGATCACGGGCTTCACCGGGATCGACGACCCGTACGAGGCACCGACCTCGGCCGAGCTGCGGCTGACACCGTCCGACGGCGAGCCGGCCGCCCAGGCTGCGCAGGTGCTGTCGCTGCTGGAGTCGCTCACCTCCTGAGCCCCGGGGGCCGGCGTCCCGAACTGGCAGCGCTGCCGTCGCATCGGCTGTGCCAGCCTGCGACCGTGGTCGAGGTGCCGGCGGTGGTCCGCAACAAGGCGGTCGAGGCCGGCGCCCAGCGTTGGCTCGCCGAGCTCGACCAGGTGGTCGCCGAGCTGGCCGCGTCGTGGGGCCTGACCATCGGGGCCACCTTCAGCGAGGGGACCGAGGCGTTCGTGGCGGCCGTCGACCTCGCCGACGGGACGCCGGCGGTGCTCAAGCTGCTGGTG
>JAKFET010000031.1:0-2157 GCA_036675575.1 Acidimicrobiaceae bacterium | reverse complement strand
GGACGGCGACGTGCCCGCCCCCGCGTCGTACGCGCTCACCCCGGTCGCCTACACCCTCGAGCAGCTCGATACCGGCTACTACGCGGTCAACCTGCTCAGCTACGTCACGCTCACCTCCGCCGACGGCAAGGTCCAGGACAGCCTCTACGCCGGCACCCAGCTGATGCGCTGGGTCGACGGCGACTGGCGCCTGGTGACGGGTAGCGAAGCCGACATCCAGCACCTGGTCTCGGAGGGCCAGCCGAAGGCGGTCGCCGCCGGCACCCCCGAGTTCGAGAAGGCCGGCTGGATCCGGATCAACGGAGCCCCCCAGTGAGCACGACCCTCACCGCCGCCGCGCGCCGGGTGAGCCGACTGGGCATCGCCGCCCTGGCGATCCTGGTCCTCACCACGCTCCTCGGAGCTGCCTCGACCCTCCAGCCGCCGGCCGCCGCAGCGGCCGGTGAGCCGGCCGCCGCCACGGCGAACCTCGCCCCAGTTGCGACCACCGGCACTCTGCCGGCGCGCAACGTCAAGATGGTCTGCCCCGGGCCCGACGCCCTGTGCGACCTCGGCGGCGACGCCGTCGACTGCGCCATGGACCCGATCGACTGCGGCAAGGACGCCGCCGGCGACGTGAAGGAGGGCGCCGGCAACGTGCTCGATGGCGCCGGCGACCTGCTCCTGGACGGCTGCGGGATCCTCGACGCGATCTGTGACGGCGACCTGCCCGGGCTTCCGGGACTGCCTGGCGTTCCCGGCCTCCCGGGAATCCCCGGTCTACCGAACGTCGGTGACCTCTTCGGTGGCGGCATCCCCGGCGTGGGCGACATCCCCAACCCGTTCGAGGCCATCGGCGACGTGATCGCCAAGGCCGCGGCGGACGCCTGGACCGCGGCCATGCTCGCGGTCTGGAACTCCGGCCTGTTCGTGCTGCGCATCGTGCTCACGTTCAGCGAGCTGTTCTTGACCCCCGACCTGCGTGCCGACGGACCAGGGAAGGACGTCTACGCCTTCACTCTGTGGCTGGCACTGGCCCTGGTGGTCATCTTGGCGATGATTCAGCTGGGGGCCGCGGCCTTCAAGCGCGAGGGTAAGGGTCTCGCCCGGGCGTTCATTGGAGCCGGCCAGTTCGTCGTGGTCAACGCGTGCTGGTTCGGCTATGCCGTCACCCTGATCGCTGCCTGTGGTGCGATCACCCGGGCGTTGATGAAGTCGCTGCTCAAGGTGCAGACCTGGCCCGACTGGGACCCGCTGGGCGGCCTCGGCGTCGACGACATCACCGACGCCGGCGTAGCCACCGCGCTGGCCTTCCTCGGGATCTTCCTGTGGCTGGCCGCCATCGGCCACCTCCTGGTCTACCTGGCCCGCGCGGCCTCGCTCCTGGTGCTCACCGCCACCGGCCCGCTCTCGGCCGCCGGCCTGGTCTCGGACTTCACCCGGGCCTGGTTCTGGAAGAGCCTGCGGTGGCTGCACGCTGCGGCGTTCACCCCGGTCCTGATGATCATGGTGCTCGGCATCGGCGTGCAGTTCGCCAACGGCGTCGCGGCGCACCTGGCCGAGGACACTGCCAAGACCTTCGGTACCGCGCTGCCTGCCGTGATGACGATCCTGATCAGCGTCGTGGCCCCGCTGTCCCTGTTCAAGCTCCTCGCCTTCGTCGACCCCGGCACCCCCAGCGGCGCATCTTTCCGTCAGGGCATGGCCATCCAGGGCGGCCTCCAGGGCCTGCTCGGCGGCGGTGGTGCCGGTGGTGGCTCGTCGGCCGCGTCGACCACCGACGGCAACGGTCGCTCCTCGGGTGAGCAGAGCGCCGAGACCTCGACCGGCGACCGGTTCAACAAGTCCACCCAGGGCTTTCTCGGCAGCTTCGGCGGCGTCGGCCAGGCGCTCGCAGCCGGGCTCGGGGCGATCAACTCCGCCGGCGCGAAGGCGACCTCCCTGATGTCGGACGAGACCAACCAGGCCGGTGTCGGGCAGAACACCTACGGCCCCGACTTCAGCGGCATGGGTGGCCGGCGGTCCGGCGGCCAGTCCGGCGGCCAGGGCGGGAACCAGCCCGGTTCGCAGGGCGGCGACCAGGGCGACGGGGACTCCTCGATGCCGACTCCGCCCACGCCTCCCGCGCCGCCCACCCCGCCGACGCTGCCCACCGGCGGTGGACCCGGCGGCGGCTCC
>JAKFET010000245.1:0-14875 GCA_036675575.1 Acidimicrobiaceae bacterium | reverse complement strand
GAGCACGTCAACATCGCCCGGGGCGACACGTTCCCCGACGCCCTCGCCGGCGGCGCCCATGCCGGCGACCTCGAGATGAGCCCGATCATCCTGACCGGGGGCGCCACCCTCGGCGCGCCGGCGAAGGCCTGGATCGAGTCGCACTGCGACACCCTCGAGTCGCTCCACACGTTCGGTGGCACCGACGCCGTTCCGGCCGACGTCTCCGCCGAGGCCCTCCAGGCCGCACGGAGCTGCTGAGCCCCGTGTCCCCCGACACCGAGCTCCGGGACCCGGTCAGCCGGGAGCAGGACGGAGCGCCCGGCGACCCCACGGTCGCCGGGGCCCGGAGCTCGCGTCGGCGTGACGCCGTGATCGTCGTCGTCGCCCTGCTGGTCGGCATGGGTGGCTTCGCTGCCTACGGCGCCGTCACGGATCCCGACGGTCCGGCGCCGGCTGCGCCGATCGACGCAGACCTCGAGCCGGTGACCCCCCTTGCCGAGGCAGGGTCGTCGTCGGTGGCAGCCGGCAGCCCGGCGGCATCGGCGGTCGAAGCCGTCGACGCGTTCCTCTCCGCCGAGGCCGACGGCGACTTCGAGGCGTCCTTCGCACTGCTGAGCGAGGCACAGCGGAGCACCTACGGCTCGGTGCCGGCGTGGCGCAACGCCCACGCCGACTTCTTCCCCGTGGTCGGTCATCGCCTCGTCGAGGCGGACGACGGCACGATCCGCACCGAGGTCGAGTACCGGTCGAGCCTCGACGAGGTCGTCGGCCTCGTCCCGGCCCGCGCCACGGTCGAGTGGGTCGTCGTCCAGGAGGCCGGCGGCTGGGCCGTCGACTTCGACGCCAGCGCCGTGCAACCGATCTACCCCGACGACGCCGCCGCCGCCGAGGCGGTCCGCGACTGGGCCACCGACCTGCAGCGCTGCGAGGAGCCCGTCCAGTACGAGGCCGCCCTCGTCGCCACCGCCGACCTCGTGCGCGCCGCCGAGTCGCTGTGCGACAGCGACGGCCGCATCGGCGCCGGCCCGGCGCGCACCCTCGACGAGTTCGATGCGAGCCCCCTCGTCTCCGCCTTCGGCACCGATGCCCTGGCCTGGGCCCGTGCCGTCGAGCTCGACGGCCCTGCCGAGCTGACCGTCGTGGTCGCGCCGGTCGACGACCGCTGGGTGGTCGTCGGGCTCCTGCCCGCCTGAGCACCCGAACCGTCCCCGTTGCCTCCTCCCCTGCTGGCAGCACCCACATGCAAGCAACCCACGAGAGGAACACCACGATGCCCACCATCCGCTCCAACAGAGGCAAGGCCCTCGCAGGCATCGGCCTCGCCGGTGCCGTCGGCGCCTCGCTGCTGGTCACCGCCGGCGCATCGAGCCACCGCGAGGCTCCGCTGCTGACCGAGGATCCCGTCGCGGACAACACCGACGTGTACGCCTTCAACACCCCGGGCGACACGGTCACCCTCGTCGGCAACTGGATCCCGATGGAAGAGCCGGCCAGCGGCCCCAACTTCCACAAGTTCGGCGACGACGTGCTCTACGAGTTCAACGTCGACAACGACGCCGACGCCGTCGACGACATCACCTACGAGTTCCGCTTCCGGACGCAGGTCCAGAACGGCGACACGTTCCTCTACAACACCGGCCCGATCGAGTCCCTCACGGACCCGGACTTCAACATCCGCCAGACCTACACGGTGACCGAGGTCAAGGACGGCACCCGCACGGTGCTCGGCCGTGACCTCCCCACCCCGCCGGTCAACGTCGGCACCCGGTCGTTCACCGGCACCAGCTACGACGCCGTGGCCGATCAGGCCATCAAGGACCTCGGCAACGGGATCAAGGTCTTCGCAGGCCAGCGTGAGGACTCGTTCTTCACCGACATCGGCTCGATCTTCGACCTGGCCGGTCTGCGCCCCCTCAACCAGGCGCACACCATCCAGCTCCCGACCGAGGCCGGCATCGACACCTTCGCCGGCTACAACACGCACAGCATCGCCATCCAGGTCCCCAAGGCGCGCCTCACGGCCGGTGACGAGCCGGTGATCGGCGTCTACTCGACCACCTACCGCCGCAAGGTCCGGGTGTTCCAGCGCAACGACGGCGCGGACCTCGCCCACAACGGCCCGTGGGTCCAGGTGTCCCGCCTGGGCAACCCGCTGGTGAACGAGGTCGTGATCCCGCTCAAGGACAAGGACCGCTTCAACGCCTCCAAGCCCGCGCAGGACGGCCAGTTCCTCGACTACGTCCTGCGGCCCGAGCTCGACACCCTGATCCCGGCGCTCTACGCGAACGCCGGCGTGACCTGCTACCCGCAGGGTGACCGAGCGGACCTCGTCGCCGTGTTCCTGACCGGCCTCGAGATCCCCGGCGTGATCGACACCAAGCCGGACAACCCCGGCGCGGTCCCGTCCGAGATGCTGCGCCTGAACACCGACAGCGGCCTGGACAACTCGTGGCCGAACGGTCGCAGCCTCGACGACGACATCACCGACACGGCGCTCCGGGCCGTGGCCGGCGCCGCACTCCCCATCCAGGAGTGCGCCGGCGAGAGCCCGAACCAGGACCTCACCGACGGCGTCCAGAGCAACGACGTCGAGTTCCGCACCACGTTCCCCTACGTGGCGAGCCCCTTCAGCGGCTACCTCTCCGACGAGAACGACGACCGCTGATCCATGAGCGACATGACCGGTGACCGTGCTGGGATCGCAGCGACCTTCGGGTCGCTGTGGTCCCGGCACGCCCGGTCGCTCCTCCTCGCCGTCGTCGCCCTGGCCGCCGGCCTGGGCGTCGGTCGGTTCCTCACCTACTCCGACGACGCGACCCGGACGGCGGCCCCGGCCGTCGCCCTCAGCCCCGCCGACCGCATCACCTCCCTCGAGCAGACGGTCACCGCCCGCCCGGACGACCCCCTCGCCTGGCAGGGCCTCGGGGTGGCCTACGTGCAGCAGGCCACGGCCACCGGCGACCCCGCCCTCTACGACCTGGCCGGCCGGGCGCTGGACCGGGCCACCGAGCTCGACCCTGACGCCAGCGCCACCAAGGTGGCCCGCGGCACCCTCGCCCTGACGCTGCACGAGTTCGGTGACGCCCTCGCACTCGGCGAGTCCGTCACCGCAGTGGAGCCCACGAACCGCGGTGCCCTCGCCGTCATCGTCGACGCCCAGGTCGAGCTCGGCCGCTACGACGACGCCGCCGCCACCCTGCAGGCGCTGCTGGACATCCGTCCCGACCTCCCCGCCCTGGCCCGCACGTCGTACCTGCGCCAGCTGACCGGGGACCTCGACGGCGCGCTGGCCGCCATCCGCCAGGCCCGCACCGCGGGCGCCGGCCTCACCGCCGAGCTCGCCGGGGTCACGGCGATCGAGGGCGATGTCCAGCTGCTCCGTGGCGACTTCGACGCCGCCCTCGTCGCCTACGACGAGGCGCTGCGCACCGTCCCCGACCTCACCCTCGCCACCATCGGCCGGGCCCGGGCCCTGGCCGCCACCGGCAGCCCGGGCACCGCCATCGACGAGCTGTCCGGCCTGGTCGACCGCCTGCCCACCCCGGAGGCCGCCACGCTGCTCGGCGAGCTGCAGTCCCTCGAGGGCGAGGTCGGTGCAGCCACCGAGTCCTACGAGCTGGCCCGGCTGATGTACGGCCTCCAGGCCGACGCCGGTCAGGTCGTCGACCTCGAGGCGGCGCTGTTCGAGGCGGACCACGGCGACGCGACCGAGGCCGTGACCCTCGCCCGAGCCGCCTACGACGAGCGTGACACGGTCTTCACCGCCGACGCGCTCGCCTGGTCGTTGCACCGAGCCGGTCGCAGCGACGAGGCCGTGCCCTACGCCGAAGCGGCGATCGCCCGTGGCGCGCCCGAGCCCTCCGTCCGCGTCCACGCCGCCGCGGTGCTCGCCGCCGTCGGCCGGTCCGGCGACGCCACCACCGCACTGGCGCCTGCCGTCGACGCTGCAGGCTGGCTGGCGCCGTCCTTGCGACCCGTCGCCGCCGACCTCGCCGCCACCCTCGGGCTGGATCTGCCGGAGGCATGGCGGTGAGCGTCCGTCGCTCCGTCGCCGTCGGGACCCTGGTGGTCCTCGGCGCCGTCGGCGCCCTCGCGTCCCCCGCCGCGGCGCACCCGCTCGGCGACTTCACGACCAACGTGTACTCCGGCCTGCGGGTCGAGCCCGATCGCATCGCCGTCGACCACGTCATCGACCTGGCCGAGGTGCCGACCTTCCGCGCCATGTCCCGGATCGACGCCGACGGCGACGGGACGGTGTCCGACCCCGAGGCCAGCCGGCACGCCGCCTCGGTCTGCGACGGCCAGGTCGACGCCCTCACCCTGACCGTGGCCGACGAGGTGCAGCCGCTGCGCGTCGAGGCTGCGACGCTGACGTTGGAGGACGGCCAGGCCGGGCTCCAGACCGCCCGGATCGAGTGCGATCTCTCGACCGGTGCGCTCCGGGAGCTCGGCGAGGTCCGGTTCGCCGACACCGGCTTCGACGGCCGCCTCGGCTGGCGAGAGGTCGTGGTCGCGGGCGACGAGGCGACGATCGCAGACAGCGACGTCCCGGCCACGAGCATCAGCGCCCGCCTCGACGCCTACCCCGAGGATCGCCTGCAGTCGCCGCTCGACCAGCGGACGGCGTCGTTCACGGCGTCGCCCGGCGGCACCGCCCTGGCTGCGTCACCCACCGGCTCCCTCCCGGACGTGCCGGGCCTCGACTGGGCCAGCGAGACCTTCACCGACCTGGTCGACCGCCGCGCGCTCACCGTCCCCTTCGCCGCCTTCGCCCTCGTGGTCGCCATGGTGCTGGGCGCGTTCCACGCCGTCGCCCCGGGCCACGGCAAGACCGTCATGGCCGCCTACATCGTGGGCCAGCACGGCACCGTCGGGCAGGCCCTCGGGCTCGGCGCCACGGTGGCGGTGACCCACACGGCCGGCGTGCTGGCGCTCGGCATCGCCCTGTCGACCACGGCCACCTTCGCCCCCGAAGCGCTCTACCCGTGGCTCGGGCTGGCCAGCGGCCTGCTGGTCCTCGCCATCGGGGGCATGCTCCTGGTCCGGGCCGTCCGCAACCGCAGCACGCCGTTCCTCGGCCACCAGCACGGCCACGGCCCGGGCCAGCACACCCACCACTGGGACGTCGCCACCGTGCTGGGCCCCCAGCCGGAGGTGCCGGTCCCCGCGCTGGCGCACGCCGGCGCCTCGGAGCCCCACACCACCTGGTCGGCGCCTGGCGGCGCCGCCCTCGCGATCGGTGACGCCCCGGCCTCCAACGACCATCCGCACCACGAGCACGACCACCACGCCCACGATCACGATCACGACCACCCGCACGACCACGACCACGACCACCACGAGCACCGTCCGGTCCGGATGGGTCGAGGCAGCGTGATGCTCATGGGCCTGGCGGGCGGTCTCGTCCCGAGCCCCTCCGCGCTGGTGGTGCTCCTCGGCGCCATCGCCATCGGTCGCGCCTGGTTCGGCGTCGTCGTGATCACCGCGTACGGCGTCGGCATGGCAGCCACCCTGGTGGCGGCCGGGCTCCTGATGGCCCGCCTGCGGGATCGCGTCACGACCTTCCTGTCCCGATCGCACCCGGCACTCACCGGTTCCCTGCGCTACCTGCCGATGGCGACCGCCGGGCTGGTCCTCGTCGGCGGCATCGTCCTGTCCGGTCGGGCGCTCGGCTCGCTCTGAGCCCGGGAGTCGAACGGGCGCCCGCTACCGTTCCGCCGCACGGCGCACCGACGCGGTGGAGGGACTGTGCAACGACCGATCCGGATGCTGCTGGCCGTGGTGCTCGCCGCCTCGTGCCTCACCGTGGCCGGACCGGCACCGGTGCGGGCCGCCGACGGGGACTGCCGGATCAGCGGGCCGGCGCCCGCCTACGCGCAGCAGGTGGCGCAGTCCACCGGGCACGCCCGGGTCTGGCGCCTCTACCAGGCCTTCTTCCTCCGCCAGCCCGAGCCGGCCGGCTTCGACCACTGGTTCGGCGTGCGGGCCCGGGGTGCCGGCCTGAGCGACATCGCCTACGCCTTCGCCGCCAGCGACGAGTTCCGGCAGCGCTACGGGAGCCTCGACCACCCGCAGTTCGTCGACCTCGTGTACCGCAACGTGCTGTGCCGGGCCGCCGAACCGGAGGGTCGTGCCTACTGGACCGACCTGCTGAGCTCCGGTCGGCTCACCCGTTGGGACATGGTGATCGGCTTCGTCGAGCTGCGCGAGTACCTGGCCAAGACCGGCACCTGCCACAGCATCCACCCGGCCGAGTCCGCGGCCGTCGCCCCCTGTCGCACCCCGGCGCTGCGCCCGCTCTCGCAGGCCACGTACGCCACCGACGGCTACCAGGACCAGCACGTCAGCGTGCCCCGCTGGGGCGGCGGGTCGGGTGCGTTCCGGGGCGTGATGGTCGACCAGTCCCGAGGCCTCATCCGCACCGGCGCCCAGCGCTGCTCGGTGGCCTCCATCAACGCCAACTGGGTGCTCGAGTCCGAGAAGGACCGCCCTGACCCGACCGCGATCGGCATGGCCGTGATCGACGGCGTCCACGTGAAGGGATCGGGCGACCGCCTGGACCGGGGGATCCTCGGGCTGCGCTTCGACCCCGACGCGCAGGACGTGGCCGAGGTCTGGCCCGGCGACACCCTCAGCCCGGACGACCAGCGCCTGGCGAGCGTGCTGCACCGCAGCGGCCTGGCCGTGCTGGAGTCCTGGCTGTCGGCTGCGGAGCAGTCGCCGTACCTGAACGAGATGCACCCGGAGAAGAAGCCCGGCCCGGACGAGTGGGTGTGGGCGGCGGCCGGGGTGCCGCTGCGCATCGGCGGCCAGACGAACAAGGGCTTCGACCGGGACTACGTGAACGACCCGTACAGCAACCAGACGCTGCGCCACTCCTTCGTGGCCTCGGACGAGCAGACCGGCCGCCTGCTCTTCGGCGCCACCACCAGCCTGGACGCGCGCGACCTCGTGGTGTGGGCCGAGCGCAACGGCTGGGACGACCTGGTGAAGTTCGACGGCGGCGCCTCCACCGAGCTCAACGTCGGGAGGCAGGCGGTTGTCGCCGGCACCAGCCGCGACCTCCCCGTCTGGCTCGGCATCGGCTGCTGACGGGGGGTCGAAGGGCTGCCGTGCCCCCGGTGGGACTCGAACCCACGATCTTCGGATTAAAAGTCCGCTGCCTTGACCAGCTTGGCTACGAGGGCTCGGCCACCGTAGTGGAGGTGCTGGCTGCCGGCTCCGGCCTACGGTCGGCCCATGCGCGTCGGCATCCACCTCCCCCAGTACGGCCGGGTCGCCTCGGCCCAGGCCATCACGACCGCGGCCCGACGGGCCGAAGAGCTCGGCTTCGCCGACGTGTGGGTCAGCGACCACGTCGTGCACCCCGCCGAGCAGGACTACCCGTCGCCGTTCCTCTTCGATCCGATCGTGGCGCTCACGTGGGCGGCGGCGGTCACCGATCGCATCGGCCTCGGCACCAGCGTGCTGGTGCTGCCGAGCCACGTGCCGCTGGAGCTGGCCAACCAGCTGGCGTCGCTCGACAACCTGAGTGGCGGGCGCCTCACGGTCGCCGGTGGGGTGGGCTGGTCCGAGCGCGAGTTCGAGGCGCTCGGCCACGGCTTCGCCGATCGGGGGGCGCGCACCGACGAGATCATCGACGCACTCCGCGTCGCCTGGACCGACGACCCGGCGACGTTCGAGGGCGACCACGTCTCGTTCCGCGACATCCGCGTGCTGCCCCAGCCCGCGCACCCGATCCCGATCTGGATCGGCGGGATGAGCGAGCGGGCGTTCCGTCGGGGCGTCGAGAAGGGGGACGGGTACCAGATCATCGGGGTGAAGCCGCACGAGGCCGCTCCCGTCATCGAGCGTCTGCGGCGGGACCGGCCGGAGGAGTCCTTCACCATCTCCCTGCGCACCGGCTGGGACCCCCAGGGCATGGACCCCGGCGAGATCCGGGCCGAAGCCGACGCCTACGCCGAGGCGGGCGTGCAGCACGTCGTGTCGGCGCCGTGGCGCAGCGACCTCGACAGCTGGCTCCGCTCGATGGAGCTGCTCGCCGAGCTGGTGGTCGACCGGTGAGCGGCCTCGAGATCGTGAAGCCGGCGATGGACGTCGGCATCCAGACGAACGACCTGGCCGCGCACCAGGCGTTCTGGGGCGACGAGATCGGCCTGCGCTTCGACCACGTGCTACCGGTGCGCGCCGGGATGGACCAGCACCGCTACGACCTGCACGGCGCCGTGCTCAAGGTCAACGACCGGCGCGATCCCCTGCCCGAGGAGCCCACCGGCTACACCGCGATCGCCCTCGTCGACGCCGTCCGGGCGGCCGACGGCATCCAGGGGCGCACCGGTCCCGACGGGCTGCGGGTGGCCCTCACCCCGCCCACGCAGGACGGCAGCCGGGTGAACGTGATGCTCGAGGCATCCGACGTCGCCCGCACGCTCGACGTGCTGCACGCCACGTTCGGCGGCGACCGCGGCGAGGGAACGGTGCGGATCGGCGAGACCAAGCTGAGCGTGAAGCTCCGCCAGGGTCGGGTGCCCACCACGTCGCTCGACGGCCTGGGCATCCGCTACCTCACCGTCCAGGTGCGAGACGTCCACGACGCCCACGCCCACGCCCTGGCCAGCGGGATGTCCGAGGGGATGGCGCCGATCCGCCTCGGCGACGTCGCCCACATCTCCTTCGTCCGCCTGCCGGACGGGGACTGGATCGAGCTGTCGCAGCGCGCCTCGCTCACCGGGCCGCTGCCGGACTGAGCGGGACCAACGCCTCTGGCGGGCGTCGGGTGCGGAGCGGACCATGGGTGCCGACACGGACGCAGGAGGTCCCCGATGACCGACGCCATGACCGCCACCCCGCTGCTCGTCGAGCAGGCCATCCCCGCCCCGGACGCGCAGATCGCCCGGCACCGGATCGTCGCCGCACCGCCCGACCGGGTGCTCGCCTGCGTCCGGGACCTCGACTTCCTCCAGGTGCGCACGCCGCTGCTCGACGCCGCGATGTGGGTGCGGGGGCTGCCGGCCAGGCTGCGTGGAGACGAGCTGCCGGTGCCCCCGTCGATGCGGTTGGGCGACGCCTTCGAAGCCGGAGCGATGCAGCTCCCCGGGTGGGTCGTGCTCGGCGAGACCGACCGCGAGCTCGCCATCGGAGCGATCGGCAAGGTCTGGCAGCCCGACATCGAGTGGCTGGAGCCGACGCCGCACGACCTGGCGTCCTTCCGCGACCCGGGCTGGGCGAAGATCGCCGCCTCCTTCTCGGTCACCGCCTACGGGAGCGGGAGCACGCTGCTGACCTATGACTGCCGGGTCGCCGGCACGGACCCGGGGTCCACCCGGCGGTTCCGTCGGTACTGGGGCCTGATCCGCCCCTTCGTCGGCCACATCTTCTCCGCCACGCTGGCCACCGTCGCGAAGCAGGCCGAGGGCCGCTAGGACGGGTCGCGGGGCGTCGTCCAGCGCCACCCGTCGCCGTCGTGGCGCCGGACGACCTCCGCGGGGTTGCCGGCGACGACCGTGAAGTCGGCGACGTCCCGGGTCACCACCGAGTTGGCGCCCACGACCGCGCCCTCGCCGATCCGCACGTTGCCGACGATGACGGCACCGATGCCGATCCACGCACCTCGGCCGATCTCCACCCGGCGGCCGTCGCGCAGGCCCTGGCGCTTGATGGGCTGGGTCACGTCCTCGTAGACGTGGTTCGTGTCGGACACGTACACCCGGTCGGCCAGCATCGCCTCCTCGCCGACCACGACCTCGCCCACCGCGGTGATCCGGGTGAGGTGGCCGATGTAGGCGCCGTCGCCGATGCGCACGGTCACGCCCCGCTCCGGGACCAGCGCCTCGATGACGGCGTGGGCGCCGATGCGCACGAAGGCGCCGATGTGGATGCCGGCCGGGCCGACGATCGACAGGGTCGGCGCAGCCAGCTCGCTGTAGGGACCGAAGCCGGCGAAGTCCGGCAGATCGGCCGGCGGCTCCCACGGCGGCAGCTGGTCGAGCCCGTCGGTGCTGGCGTCGTCGTCCACGGGGCACAGTGTCCCCGACCGGACCGGCGACCACGTCGACCCTCGGAAGTGGACATTTCGACCACCACACGGGGCGCCGGTACCCTGCGCCGCGCAGGCCGACACGGATCCCGAGGTTCCCGGTGCAGCTGATCCCGCGAGAGGTGACCCGATCGCTCGTGCGACTCGGCCAGGCGGCGCAGAACGCGCTCGAGGTCGCCCGCTTCGGGGGGCTGGAGACCGGCGAGGAGCCCACGCCGTACGAGGTCGTGTCCGCCCAGCGCATGTACCGGCTGCGCCGGTACGGCAGCCCGGACCCCGACGACGCCCACCGCTCGACCGTGCTGCTCGTGCCGCCGCTGATGCTCTCCGCCGAGATCTACGACGTCTCGCCCGCGTCCAGCGCGGTGGGCACCCTCGCCGCTGCCGGGCTGGACCCCTGGGTCATCGACTTCGGCGCGCCGGAGCGCGAGGAGGGCGGCCTCGAGCGCACCCTCACCGATCACGTGCTCGCGCTGTCCGAGGCCATCGACGAGCTGGTCGAGCGCACCGGCGGTCCCATCCACCTGTCGGGCTACAGCCAGGGCGGGATGTTCTGCTACCAGACGGCCGCGTACCGGCGGTCGGCGGGCATCGCCAGCCTCATCACCTACGGCAGCCCCGTCGACACCCACGGCGTGCTGCCCGTCGGCCTCACCGACGACCTGGCCGTCGAGGCGGTCGACTTCCTGGCCGACAAGGTCCTGCCGTACTTCACGGTGCCGGCGTGGATGAGCCGGGCGGGCTTCCGCATGCTCGACCCGCTGGCCACCGTGCGCAACCAGGTCCAGTTCGTGCTGCAGCTCCACGACCGCGACTCGCTGCTCCCTCGTGAGGGCCAGCGCCGCTTCCTGATGGACGAAGGGTGGGTCGCCTGGCCCGGCCCCGCCATCGCCGAGCTGGTCAAGCAGTTCCTCGTCTCCAACCGGATGCTGTCGGGCGGGTTCGTGATCGACGAGCAGCCGGTGACGCTGGCCGACATCGACTGCCCAATCCTCTGCTTCGTGGGGACGTCGGACGACATCGCCCCGCCCGAGGTCGTGCGCGCCGTCGCCCAGGCCGCGCCAGCCGCCACCGTGCACGAGGCCACGCTCGACGCCGGCCACTTCGGCCTGGTGGTCGGGTCCCAGGCCGCCTCCACCACCTGGCCGACGGTGATCGAGTGGACGCAGTGGCTCGACGCCGACGGCCCGCAGCCGGCCGGCACCAGCCCGCTCTCCCCCGACGACCCGCCGTCGCGCCGTCGCAAGAGCGACCTCGTGCGCGCCGTCGACCTGGCCACCGGCATCACCACCGGCGGGATCCGCACGCTCGGGACCGGGGCCCGGGTGGGTCTGCGCGGCCTGCGCTCGCTCGCCACCGAGGGCGTGGGCTCGCTGGCCCGCCTGAACCGCATCGAGGAGGTCCGCCCCACCAGCCAGGTGTCGATGGGGCGCATCTTCGCCGAGCAGGCGGCCCTCGCCCCCGACGACACCGCCTTCCTGTTCGAGGGCCGCGGCCACACCTACGCCGCCGCCAACGAGCGCATCGACAACGTTGTGCGCGGCCTCATCAGCATCGGGGTCCGGCGCGGCTCCCACGTCGGCGTGCTGATGGACACCCGCCCGAGCGCCCTCGGCATCGTGGCCGCCATCAACCGCCTCGGCGCCGTCGCCGTGCTGCTGCGCCCCGACGGCCCCCTCGAGCTCGAGGTCGAGCTCGGCCGGGTCGGGCGGATCATCGCCGACCCCGAGCACGGCGAGCAGGCCAGCCGGGTGGAGGGCGTGGTGAAGGTCCACGTGCTCGGCGGCGGTGGCGGCCCCCGCGACCTCGGCTCGGCCGTCGACGACATGGAGGCCATCGACCCCGGGTCGGTGGAGCTACCCGGCTGGTACGAGCCCAACCCCGGCCTGGCCCACGACCTCGCCTTCGTGATGTTCACCGGCAGCGGCGACCGGACCCGCGTCAACCGCATCACCAACGGCCGCTGGGCCCTGTCGGCGTTCGGCACCGCCGCGTCGGCGTCGTTGAACCGCTCCGACACCGTGCTCAGCCTGACCCCGATCCACCACCCCTCGGCCCTGCTCACCGGCATCGGCGGCGCGCTCGCCTCCCGGGCCCGCCTGGCCATGACCCGCGGCTTCGACCCGGACACGTTCTGGGAGGAGGTGCGTCGCTACGGCGCCACCGCCGTCACCTACACCTGGACCATGGCCGCCGACATGCTCGACGCGCCGACGGGCGGCCGGGACAAGCACCACCCCGTGCGGCTGTTCATCGGGTCCGGCATGCCCACCGGCCTGTGGCGCCGCGTGGAGCAGCAGTTCGCGCCGGCCCGGGTGCTCGAGTTCTACGCCTCCACCGAGGGCGCCGCCGTGCTCGTCAACGTCAAGGGCGAGAAGGTCGGCTCGATGGGCCGGCGCCTGCCCGGCAGCGCACCGCTCAAGATCGCCCGGTTCGACGTGGGGACGAGCCGCCTGATCGAGGGGCCCGACGGCTTCGCCGAGGAGTGCGAGGTGGGCGAGGTCGGCATGTTGCTCGCCCGGCTCAGCCACCGCGACGGTGCCTACCCCGACCGCTCGCTGCGGGCGCTGTTCGCCGGCGGCGACGCCTGGCTGGCCACGGGCGACCTGTTCCGCGTCGACGCCGACGGCGACCACTGGCTGATCGGCGGGGTCCAGTCGCTGATCCGGACGCCCCACGGGGCGACGGCGCCGATCCCGGTCCAGGACGCGGTCAGCGGGCTGGACGAGGTCCACCTGAGCGTGGCCTACCCGGTGGAGCAGGACGACGGCACGGTCGCCGTCGCCGTCGCCGTGTCGCTGCGGCCGGGCGCCGACGGCGATCCCGAGCGCCTGGCAGGGCGGCTCACGGAGGCGGTGCAGGTGCTGGCGCCGGCCGACCGGCCCCGCTACGTCCGGATCGTCGACGAGGTGCCCCGCACGACCTGGTACCAGGTGCGCACCGGACCGCTGCGCGCCGAGGGCATCCCCGCCGACGGGTCGGTGCTGGTGCTGGACGAGGACACCGGGTCGTACCGGCCGCTCGTCGCTGATCGCTAGGGCCGCACCTCGTAGTACACGTTCGACGGCTCGCCCGGGTCGTGGCGCACCACGCTGGTGAAGCCGGCGTCGCCCGCCAGCTCGCGCAGCTTGCTCTCGGGGAGGCCGACCGTGCCGAGTCCCATGCCGCCGGGCTCGCTGGTGGCCGACGACATGCACGACGTGACCGAGAAGCCGAGCATCATCGCCAGCATCGGGTTGGCCCGGTTCTGCTGGAGGGTGTCGGCGCACTTGATCTCCTTGACGAGGAGCGTGCCGTCGTCGCGCAGCGCACCCCGCACCGCAGCGAGGGCGTCGTCGGGACGGGTCATGTCGTGCAGGCAGTCGAAGGTGAGCACCAGGTCGAACGTCGGCTCCTGCGGGAGGTCCTCGGCCCGGGCGTGCACGATCTCGACGTTGCCCAGGCCGGCGTCGGCCATCTTCGCGGTGGCCCGCTCGACGGCGTGGCGGGACGGGTCGTAGCCGGTGAAGTGCGACCCCGGGTACTGGCGGGCCATGGCCTCGAGCGCCACGCCCGAGCCGCAGCCCACGTCGCACACGTCGGCGCCGGCCTCGAGCTTGGCCACCACGCCGTGGAGCATCGGGAGGATCACGGGCACCAGCGCGAGCCGGGCCCACGGCCCGAGCATCCGCTCGGTGCGGTGCGCCCCGTTCGGGCCGAGCCGGTCGTAGGGCAGGCCGATGCCGGTGCGGAAGCACTCGGCCAGGTCGGCCACGAGGTCGGGCGCGGGCGGCTCGCTGAACGCACCGGCGGCGAAGAACAGCGATCCGTCCTCGTCGACCAGCACCGCCCGACCCGCCGGCGTGAGCTCGAACTCGTCGACGTCGCCGGCGCGGTGGTCGACCAGCTCGGCCGCCGCCATCGCCCACACCCACTCCCGGACCCAGCGGGGCGCGAGGCCGGTGCGCTCGGCCAGCGCGTCGCTGGTCAGGGCGCCGGCGCCGGCCATGGCGCGGAACAGCCCGAGGCGGTCGCCGAGGTGGATGAGCAGCGACACCTGCTCACCCTGCTTGTAGCCCCACACCCGGAAGGCCATGAGGCGGATGGCGTCGTCGTCGAGCTCGTGGAGTGCATCGGTGCCCATGGTCGGGCAGGGTGGCACACGTGGTGACCCGACGGCTCCGACCCGATGCCGCCGTGCTCGGGGTCGACGGTGCCCGGGGCGGCTGGGTCGGTGTGCGCTGGGACGGACGCTCGCTCGCGTGTGCGTTCGCCCCCACGCTCGAGGACTTGGTCGCCGAGGCCTCGCCGGTCTCGGTGGTGGCCGTCGACATGCCGATCGAGCTGGAGGCCGCCACCACCCGCTCGTGCGAGGACCTGGCCCGACCGCTGCTGGGCGCCCGGCGCTCCAGCCTGTTCCAGTCGCCCTCGCTCGGCGCCCTCGACTTCGCCGACGACGACTACCCCGGCGCGAACGCCTGGTCGAAGGCTGCGACCGGGCGAGGCATCTCCAAGCAGGCCTGGTTCCTGGTGCCGAAGATCCGGGAGGTGCGGACGCTCGCCGCGGCCTGCGAGGTGCCGGTGCGCGAGTGCATGCCCGAGCTGTCGTTCCGGGCCATGCACGGCGAGCCGCTCCTGCACCCCAAGACGACCTGGTCGGGGCAGGCCCTGCGCGTCCGGCTCCTGCGCGACCACGGCATCGAGCTCCCCGAGGAGCCGGGCCCGGCGGGCCGGGTCGCCCCGGACGACCTGATCGACGCCGCCGCCGTGGCCTGGTCGGCGAGGCGCATCGCGTCGGGCACGGCCGAGCGCGTCCCGCCCGAGGGCGACCCGGCCGCCGCCATCTGGTGGTGACCCCCGGCAGAAACTGGGAGTGGA
>JAKFET010000065.1:0-2166 GCA_036675575.1 Acidimicrobiaceae bacterium | reverse complement strand
AGTCCGGCGGCGGCACCGTGGATCGTCGCGTCCGGGAGATGCGTCCGGAGCGCGCCGACCATCGCGTCCCGGCGACGCCGGTGGCGCAGGCGGACCGAGCGCAGGTGCCGCTCCAGGTCACCACTGTCCATGAGCCTGGCCAGCACCAGCTGAGGGAGGGTGGGGTTGCCGAGGTCGAGGTCCCGCTTGGTGGCGACAACGACCGCTCGGAGCTGCGGCGGCACGACCAGCCAACCCACGCGCAGCGCCGGAGCGAGCGTCTTGGAGAGGCTGCCGGCGTAGCAGATCCGGTCGGTCATGGTGGCGCGCAGGGCGGTGGCCGGCGGTCGGTCGTAGCGGTGCTCGGCGTCGTAGTCGTCCTCGAGGACCCACCCGCCCTCGTCGGCCCACTGCGCGAGGTCGCGGCGGCGCGTGCCGTCGAGCAGCACTCCGGTCGGGAACTGGTGGGCGGGGGTGACCAGGACCGCCGGGGCGCCGTCGGCAGCGAGGGCGGCGACGTCGAGGCCGAGGGCGTCGACGGGGACCGGCGAGGTCGGCAGCCCCCACACCTCCAGCTGGCGTCGCGCACCGAAGGAGCCGGGGTCCTCCACGGCCACCCGGTCGACACCCACAGCCGGGAGCACCCGGGCCAGGATCGCGAGGGCCTGGGCGACTCCTGCGACCACGACGATCTCCTCTGCTGCGACCGAGATCCCGCGGTAGCGCGCGAGCCAGGCCGCGACGGCGGCCCGGAAGACCGGTACGCCGGCGGGGTCGGCGTACCCGAGCCCGCCGGCGGGGAGGTCGTGCAGCACCGAACGCTCGGAGCGCAGCCATGCCGAGCGCGGGAACGCGGCCAGGTCCGGCACTCCGGGGGTGAGGTCTATCGGCGCCTCGGCGGCGCGAAGCGCACCGAACACGCCGAGGTCGGGCTCGGCGAACCGCACGGCCGTGGGAGCGGGGGCGGGCTCGGGCGACGTACGTGGCGGAGCGTGCGCAACGACGGTCCCGGCCCGGCCGCGACCCACGACGTGCCCACCTTCGGCGAGTCGGCGGTAGGCCTCGGTCACGACTCCGCGCGAGACCCCCAGCTCCGTAGCGAGGTCACGACTGGTGGGGAGCCGGGTGCCCACGGGGAGTGCCCCGCCGGCGATCGCGTCCGTGACCCGGCTCGCCAGCCAGGCGGACGCACCGCCTCGAGGTGCCTCTCCGGCATTCAGCTGGAGGAAGTCAGCTCGAGTTGTGGTCCGGTCATCTGGCGCTGGATTGGACCTGTCCATTGGGCCATAGTGCTGGCATCTTCGCAGCATGACAAGCGGTTCCCGAGTCCTGCCCGGCGCCGTCGGCATGTGCTTCGTCGGCAGCAGCGTCGGCGTCTCCCACGCGCTGATCGACGCTCCTCTGTTCACCGCGCAGGCGCTGAGGTATGGACTCGCGACCTTGCTGTTGCTCGCCGTGGTCCGGATGGCAGGAGTGCGGGTGGTCCGTCCGTACGGCGTGGAGTGGCTCTGGCTGGGCGGGGTCGCCGCGACCGGGATGGTGATCTTCAACGTCGCCATCGTCCGTGGTGTCGAGCACGCCGAGCCCGCGGTGATCGCGGTCGCCGTCGCCGGCGCCCCGGTGCTCATCGGCGTGGCCGGACCCTTGCTCGAGGGCCGGGTCCCGCGTCCCCGGGCGGCAGCCGCCGCGGTGGTCGTGACCGCCGGCAGCGTGCTCGTGGTGGGCACGGGAGCCACCGACGCGACCGGCGTCGCCTGGGCGGCGGTCGCCCTGGGCTGCGAGGCGGCTTTCACCCTGCTCGCGATACCCGTGCTGCCCCGACACACCGCGTGGGGGGTCTCCCTGCACACGATCTGGATCGCGACCGTGATGCTCGTCGGGCTCGCGCTGCTGAGCGAGGGCCCCCGCGCGGTGTTCCGGCTCGACACCGCCGAGCTCGCCGCCACCGGCTATCTCGCGGTGGTCGTCACCACGGTGGCCTTCGTCCTCTGGTACTCCACCGTCGCCAGCATCGGCTCCGATCGGGCGGCCCTGCTCTGCGGCCTGGCGCCCGTGGCAGCCGCAGTCGTCGGCATCGCCACAACCGGTCATGCGCCCGCGCTTCCCGTGTGGGCCGGCATCGCCGTCGTCATGTTCGGCCTCGTCGTCGGGCTGCGCCGCTCGGGACTAGGATCAACCGCATGGGGC
>JAKFET010000143.1:0-14905 GCA_036675575.1 Acidimicrobiaceae bacterium | reverse complement strand
GGCGGCCAGGCCGGCGCCGGCGGCGGCGCCACCCCGGGCGCCGGGGCAGCCGACCCGGCATCGGGCGGCGGGGGCGGAGGTGCCACCCCTGCGGGTGACCGCACCGGCATCACCGACAGCGAGATCGTCATCGGCATCCACGCCCCCGTCACCGGCGCGGCGCCGATCCCGCAGAGCTCCTTCGACGAGGCCAAGGACGTCTACTGGCAGTTCCTGAACGAGCAGGGCGGCCTCTTCGGCCGCAAGGTCCGGGTCGTGTTCGAAGACGACCAGTTCGACCCCCGCACCGCGGTGGCCAAGTGCAAGAAGATGGTCACCGAGGACAAGGCGTTCCTGCTCATCGGCGGCGGCGGCGCCGACCAGATCACCGCGTGCGCCCAGTACGCCAACAGCGTCGGCGTGCCGTACCTGTCGGCCGGCGTGAACGAGGAGGGCCTCGCCGGCGTGCGGGCCTACTTCGCCCTGTCGGAGACCTACGCCCAGCAGTCGGCCAAGCTCATCCAGCTCACCCAGAAGCGCCTCGGCGGCGGCAAGTTCGGCATCGCTGTGGCCGACTCCGGCTCGTTCAACGACGCCCACGCCTCCATCGTGCGCGCCGCCCAGGAGGCCGGCCTCGAGGTCGTCTACAACAAGCGCATCCCCAAGAGCGCCAGCCAGAACCAGGCCCTCGGCATCGCCGCCGAGATGTCGGGGTCGGGCGCCGAGGTCGTCTACTTCCTCTCCAGCCCCACCACCTTCCTGAACGTGGCGGCCGCCTCCGCCGGCCAGGGCTACCGACCCCAGTGGATCGGACCCGGCCTCACGTCCGGCCTGAACACCGTCGCCGAGGTGGGCTGCAGCGCCGCCAACTCGGTCGACAAGGCGATCTTCTTCTCGCCCTTCCCCCAGCTCGACGTCATCGACCAGCTCGACCCGGCCTTCCGCCCCGCCTACGGCAAGTTCGTGGGCGGCGACCCCGACGACCTGGCCGTGGCGCTGTGGGGCCTGAACAAGACGGTGCACCAGCTGTTCCTCGGCGCCGGCGAGGGCGTCACCCGCCAGAGCTTCGTCCAGACGCTCGAGGCCGGCGCCTCGTTCGAGACCAACGTGTATCCGCCGCTGCAGTTCTCCGCCCAGGACCACTTCGGGGCCACCTCCGTGCACGTCGTCCAGGCCGACTGCGCCAGCCGCAGCTACAAGACCATCGGCCAGTTCGTCACGGGGTTCTGATGCTCGCCGTCACGGGCACCGACCTCCTGCAGTCGCTGGTCATCGGGGTGGTGAACGGCGCCGTCTACGCGCTGATCGCCCTCGGCCTGGTGCTCGTCTACCGGTCCAGCGGCATCTTCAACTTCGCCCAGGCCGAGTTCGGCACGGTCGCCGTGTACGGCGCCTACTTCTCCTTCACCTACTGGGGCTTCCCCTACGTGGTGGCGGCCCTGTTCGGCGTCGTCTGCGGCATCGCCGCCGCCCTCGCCACCGAGCGCTTCGTGATCCGGCCCCTGTCGCAGGGGCCCAAGGTCACGCTCCTCGTGGCCACCGCCGGCATCGCCCTGCTCTCGATCGGCGTGGCGTTCTGGCGGACCGGTGACAACGCGCTGCGCTTCTTCGACCCCCTCACCCAGTGGGAGGGCGCCCGCATCGCCGGCGTCCAGGTCTCGGGCCAGCGGCTCCTGACCCTCCTGCTCCTGCTGGTCGCCGTGGCGCTGCTCACCGCCTTCTTCCGCTCCCCCTACGGCCTCGCCGTGCTCGCCGCCAGCCAGGACGCCGACGCCTCCGCCCTCGTCGGCCTCGACGTCAACCGCATCTCCATGCTGGTGTGGGGCATCGCCGGGACGCTCGGCGCCTTCGCCGGCATCCTGCTGCAGGGCGGCAACGCGTTCACGCCCGGCGCCATCACCAGCCTCGCCCTGATCCCCGGCTTCACGGCTGCGGTCATCGGCGGGCTCACCTCGCTGCCCGGCGCCGTGCTGGGCGGGATGGTGATCGGGATGCTCGAGTCCTTCGGGCGCCTCTCGACGTTCGACGTGGTGCCCGGGGCGTCCAGCGTCAGCGTCTTCGTGGTGCTGCTGCTCGTGCTCATGATCCGGCCCGAGGGCCTGCTCGGCGGGCGGACGGCGACGTGACCGCCGTCGACCCCACGACCCGCCTCGACGTCCTCGAGCCCGTGGCGCACCCCGTCGACGACGACCGCCGGGGGCCCTCGGCCCTCGGCTGGGTCCCGCGCGCCGCGGTGTGGGCCTTCCTCGCCTGGGCCGTCCTGCTCTACCCGGGCAACATCGCCTCGCCGTTCCAGGTGGCGGCGTTCGACGCCAACCGGATGAGCGAGGCCGTGATCTTCGCCATCATCGGCCTGTCCCTCAACGTGCTGATCGGGTACGCCGGCCAGGTCTCCCTCGGGCACCAGGCCTTCGTCGGCATCGGCGCCTTCACGTCGGCCTACGTGGTCACCGACCTGACCCAGGAGGTCGTGCTCGGCGTGCTCGTCGCCGCGCTCGTCGGCGCGGTCCAGTCGGTCCTGCTCGGGCTGGTGTCGCTGCGCCTCACCGGCCTGTACTTCGCCCTCGTCACCCTCGTCTACGGGGTGATGGCCCAGCAGTCGATCTTCGCGATCGAGGCCTTCACGGGCGGCACCGCCGGCAAGGCGGCGGCCCGCCCCACCGGCTTCGAGAGCGACCACCGCTACTACTACTTCGCCCTCATGTTCCTGGTGGGGGTGCTCGCCCTCGACTGGCGACTGCTGCGCACCAAGGGCGGCCGGGCCATCCTCGCCCTGCGGGAGAACCCGCGCGTCGCCCAGACCTGGGGCATCGACACCAAGGCCTACACGCTGTTCGCCTTCGCGGTCGCCGGCCTGTTCGCCGGCATCGGTGGCGGCCTGCTCGCCCACCGCGACCTGCAGGTCGTCGCCAACCCCTTCGACTTCAACCTCGCCCTCGTGTTCGTGCTCATGACCACGGTCGGCGGCCTGCGCAACCGCACCGGCGTCGTGCTCGGGTCGATGTTCTTCGCCTTCCTGCGCAACGGCTACCTGGTGGAGAAGCTGCGCCTCGCCGGCCCCCTCGAGCTCATCGACCTGTCGCCGGAGTTCGCACCGCTGGTCATCGGCCCGATCCTGCTGCTCGTCGTGCTCACGCGCCTGCCAGGCGGCTTCGGTCAGCTCGCCCGCCCGTGGCAGGAGTGGCTCGCCGGCCGCCGGTTCCGCTGGGTCCCGGCCGAGGAGGAGGTGACGATCAACGATGTCCGTGCCTGAGCCGTCCGCCCCCGTGCTGCAGACGTCGGCGGTGTCGATCCGCTTCGGCGGCGTCCAGGCCCTCGCCGACGTCGACCTGCGCGCCGACCGCTGGGAGATCGTCGGCATCATCGGCCCGAACGGCGCCGGCAAGACCACGCTGTTCAACTGCATCACCGGCTTCTACGAGGCCACGTCGGGCCGCGTGCACTTCAAGGGCGAGGACGTCACCGACCTCCCGGTGCACGAGCGCGCCGCTCGCGGGATGGGCCGCACCTTCCAGAACGTGGGCCTGGTCAAGGGCTCCACGGTCGGCGAGAACCTGAAGTCGGCCCAGCACCTGCAGGTCCGCTACGGCCCCCTCGGAGCCCTCTTCGGCTCCACCAAGGCCTCCGAGATCGAGGCCCAGGCCGAGGAGCGGGCCCGGCACATCCTGGACCTCGTCGACCTCGGGCACCTGTGGGGCACCCGGGTCGCCGGGCTGCCCTACGGCATCCAGAAGCGCCTGGAGATCGCTGCCGTGCTGGCCACCGATCCCGAGCTCCTCCTGCTCGACGAGCCCGGCTCGGGACTCGGCCCCGAGGAGGCCGACGAGCTCGGTGACTTCCTCGTCGACATCCGGGAGCGCTTCCAGCTCACCATCGTGCTCATCGACCACCACGTCCCCCTCGTCACGCGGATCTCCGACTACATGTACTGCCTGAACCTGGGCGAGGTCCTCTGCGAGGGCCAGCCCGAGGACGTCCGCAACCACCCCGACGTCGTGCGCGCTTACCTCGGCCTCTCCCCGGAGGAGGTGGCCTGATGGCGCTGCTCGAGGTCCACGACCTGGTGGTCGGCTACGAGTTCGAGGTCCTCCACGGCGTCAGCTTCGAGGTCCAGGAGGGCGAGACCGCCGTCCTGTTCGGCCTGAACGGCGCCGGCAAGACCACGACCGTCACCACCATCGCCGGCATGCGCGCGCCGTGGTCGGGTCGCATCGTGTTCGACGGCGAGGACATCGGTGGCCGGTCCCCCTCGGACCTGGTGAAGGCCGGCATCTCGCTGTCCCCGGAGGGGCGTCGGCTCTTCCCCCGGCTCTCGGTCGAGGACAACCTGCGGATGGGCAACTGGGTGCGGCGCGGCGACAAGGGCGTCTTCGAGACCCAGCGCGACCTGGTCTTCGAGTACTTCCCACGCCTCGCCGAGCGGCGTGAGCAGGTCGCCGGCACCCTGTCGGGCGGCGAGCAGCAGATGCTCGCCATCGGACGGGCGCTGATGTCCGCGCCGCGCCTGCTGCTCATCGACGAGGCCTCCCTCGGCCTGTCGCCGGCGCTCGCCGTCGTGGTGTTCGAGGTCGTGAAGCGCATCTGCGGCGACGGCACGACCGTCGTCATCGTGGAGCAGAACGTCGGCGTCCTCCCCTACGCCGACCGGGCCCTGATCATGGAGCAGGGGACCATCGTCTACGAAGGCGTGGGCGAGGAGATCCAGTCCGCCAACCTGCGCGAGACCTACCTCGGGAGTTGATGTGAAGCAGTTCTGGAGCGACCTCGGGAGCAAGCTCGGCACCGGCCTGTGCGGTGCCGGCATCCTGCTCGTGTTCCTCGGCTGGAACGGCGCCGCCAGCGTCGACCGGGTCGAGGCGCAGTTCCCCTACCTCATCTCCGGCGGCATCGCCGGGCTGTCCCTCGTCGTCATCGGCGTCGGGCTCATCGTCGTGCAGAACCAGCGCAGCGACCGCGCCATGCTCCAGCAGAGCCTGCGCGAGCTCGAGGCCGCCGTGCGCGGCGAGGACCCCGCCGCCACCGAGTTCGAGCCGCCGGCACCACGCCCCACCCCCGACGCCTACGCCACCGCCCCGCGGCCCCAGGCCCCGTCGCGCCGCCCACGCCGGGCTCCGCTCACCGCCGAGGACGCCTGAGGAGCCGGCGGTAGCGTCGGCCGCATGCGCCTCCGGTCGCTGCTGTCGCTCCTCGTCGTCGCCCTGCTCGCCGGCTGCTCGCCGTCCGACCTCACGCTCGACGGCGACGGCGGCGCCGTGCGCCCCGACCCCGATGCCCCCGCAGGGGAGGTCTCGGCCGATCCCGACGAGGTCGCGCAGCTCGCGCTCGACGACCTGCGCGAGTACTGGGCCGACACCATGCCGGACGTCTACGACACGGGCTTCGAGCCGCTGCGCGGCGGCTACGTGCCGTACGGGCCCGACTCGCCCCTGCCGTCGTGCGGGCCCGATCCCCTGACCTACGAGGTCATCAGCGAGAACGCCCTGTACTGCCCGGCCGAGGACCTCATCGCCTGGGATCGCGTCAACCTCCTGCCCGACCTGCAGGAGCGCTTCGGATCCCTGACGGTGGGGCTCGTCATGGCCCACGAGTTCGCCCACGCGGTGCAGTCCCGGGCCCTCGTGCGGGGCGCCACGGTCACCCTCGAGCTGCAGGCCGACTGCTTCGCCGGCTCCTGGGTCGACGACGTCGACGACCGCGTCCCCACCTTCGCCACCGACGGCGATGCGCTCGACCAGGCCGTCGCCGGCCTGCTCGAGCTGCGGGACACCCTGGGCGTGTCGGGCAGCTCGGGCAGCGCCCACGGCTCCGGCTTCGACCGGGTGAGCGCGTTCCAGCAGGGCTTCGAGGAGGGGCCCGAGGCCTGCGCGGCCTACGCCGACGAGCCGCCCCCGGTCGTCGCCATCCCCTTCGGCAGCGCCACCGACGTGGCGACGGGCGGCAACATGCCGGTCGGCGACCTGCTCGAGCCGCTCCAGGCGGACCTCGAGTCGTTCTTCGCCGCCCTGTTCGAGGAGCTGGACGAGACCTGGGACCCGGTCTCGGGGTTCGACGCCTTCGACCCGGCCGACGGCCCGATCACCTGCGGGGACGAGGAGGTCGAGGGCGCCGAGCTCGAGCTGGCGGCGTTCTACTGCGCGGCCGACGACACGGCCTACATCGACGGCGTCGGCCTCGTCGGGGAGCTCGAGGCGATCGGCGACTTCGCGTTCGGCGGCGAGCTCGCCCGCCTGTACGCCTACGCCGCCCAGGAGCAGCTCGGCGTGGACCCGGACGACGAGGTGGCCGCCGGCCTGCACGCCGACTGCATGACCGGCGTGTTCGCGGCCGCGGAGTTCTCCCAGCAGATCCCGAAGCAACGGCTGGTGCTCTCGCCGGGCGACCTCGACGAGATCATCATCGCCTTCCTCGCGTTCGGCGCCGAGGACGGCGCCACCGCCTTCGAGCGGACCGCGGCGTTCCGGGCCGGCTTCGTCGAGGGCGTCGCGCCCTGCGATGGCCTCGCGGGCTGAGGGCCGGGCCTCAGAACCCGCGCTCGGCGCGGGCCCGGCGGCTCTGGCGGACGACCAGCCAGGCCATCACGGCCACCCCGCCGACCATCCCGACGAACAGCACCGTCTGCAGCGCACCGCCACGGTCGCCGGCGTCCTCGGGGGCGGCACCGGAGTTGGGCTCCGGGATGATGTCGCCGCCCGGCTCCCGTTCGGTGGTCGACGTCGGCTCCCCGTCGGACTGCGCCGACGCTGCCGGTGCGGCCAGGAGGAGGGCGGCGACGAGGGCGACGGTGACGAGGAGGCGGCGCACCGCCCCATCGTCACCGACCTGCGCCCTACTTCGCCAGCTTGGGGGCGGGCGACTCGCCGTTCACGACCTTCTTGAAGGTGGCACCCAGGGTGACCTTCGGGACCTTCTTGGCCTTGGTCTTGATGGCCGCGCCGGTCTGCGGGTTCCGGGCGGTGCCGGCCTTGCGCTTGCCCTGCGCGAACTTCATGAAGCCGGTCCAGGAGATCTCTTCCTTGCCGGCCTTGGTCACGGCGAGCACGACCTCCTCGAAGCCGTTCAGCACGTTGCCGGCCGTCTTCTTGTCGACGCCGGCCTGCTTGGCGACCTGCTCGATGAGCTCGCTCTTGTTCATTGGTCCTCCTGGGAAGGGGCTGTGATGTCGGACGCGCAGTCTGACCAAGGACGCCGGCGCGATCGCGGATGCTCCTTGCCTGGACTGGCGTTGCGCCCTCGCGCGCCGGTCAGCCGAAGGTCAGCTGCACGCCGAGGAACAGCGCGGCGAGGCTCGACACGCCGGCGAGCGCGCCCCCGACGGCGAGCACGGCGCGGCTCGCCGACATCGCGTGGGTGGCCGCCGACACGCCGGACAGGGCGACGACGACCAGCTTCACGAACAGGGTCACCTGCCAGTCGGTGCCGCGGTCGCTGAAGGAGCTCTCGAACAGGTTCCAGACGCCGGTGGCGACCAGCACGCCGTAGGCCGGCCAGGCGATGCGGTTGAACCGCCGGGCGATCGTGCGGGGGGCGTCGGGCCCGAGCGCCCGCAGCCCCGGCAGGAGGCCGGCGAGGGTCAGCTGGCCGCCGACCCACACGCTGGCGGCGAGGACGTGCAGGAAGAGCCGGACGGTGGTCAGCGAGATCGGCAGCACGGGGCCGAGTCTGGCCGACGGTCAGGCCTGCGACCGACGGCGGCCCAGGAGGGCGGCGCCGAGCAGGGCCACCAGCACGCCACCGACGGCCCAGCCGAGCAGGGGTCGCAGCTCGACGGCGCGCCCCTCGGCTGCGGTGACCGTGAACCGGTGGGCGCCCTCCTGCGTGGCGCCGTCGAGGGCGACGAACGCGTAGTCCACCTGGTACTCCCCCGGCTCCTCGATCGGCCCGACCGCGACCCGGGCCACGTCGTCACCCTCGAGGCGCACCTCTCCCTGCCCGGGCACCGGCGAACCGCCGGCGTCGGTGACCTCGATGGTGGGCGTGGGCAGCACCGGGTCGAGGAACTCGAGCACGATCTCCCGCACCGGCGCCTCGACCACCTCGGCCGGCCCGGGGGTCGCGCGCCGGACCTGGGTGTGGGCGGTGGCCGGGACGGCCAGCGCCACCACGGTGACGAGGGGTGCGACGCAGAGCAGGAGACGCCGACGGCGCATCAGTTGACCTGGCGCTCCTGGCCCTCCCAGAACGGGGCCCGCAGCTTGAACTTCTGCAGCTTGCCGGTGGCCGTGCGAGCCAGCTCGTCGCGGAAGTCGACGCTCGTCGGGCACTTGTAGTGGGCCAGCTTCGAGCGGCAGTGCTCGATGAGCGCGGCCTCGTCGGCGGCCGCGCCGGGCGCCAGCACCACGAGGGCCTTGACCGTCTCGCCCCACTTCTCGTGCGGCACGCCGATCACGGCGACCTCCTGCACGTCGGGGTGCGAGAACAGGCAGTCCTCGACCTCGATGGACGACACGTTCTCGCCGCCGGAGATGATCACGTCCTTCTTCCGGTCGACGATGCTCAGGTAGTGGTCGTCGTCGATGGCGCCACCGTCGCCCGTGTGGAACCAGCCGCCCTCCAGCGCCCGGGCGCTCTCGTCGGGCTGCTCCCAGTAGCCCTCCAGCACCACGTTGGAGCGAGCCAGCACCTCGCCGGACTCGCTGGTGGCCAGCTGGACCCCGAGCGCCGGCGCTCCCGCCCTGGACAGCTTCTGGGCGCGCTCGGCCGGGGGGAGGTCGTCGTACTCGGCGCGGCCCCGGTTGATGGTGAGCAGCGGCGAGGTCTCGGTGAGGCCGTAGATCTGCACGAACTCCCAGCCGAGGTCCCGTTCGACGGCCTCGATGGTGGCGGTGGGCGGCGGCGCGCCGGCCATGACCCAGCGGGTGGTCCCGCGGCCGGGCACCTCGTCGAGCGACCTCGCCGCCTCGAGCACGATGGACCCGACGGCCGGGGCACCGCAGAGCAGCGTGACCGAGTGCTGGTCGATGCGACGGAGGATCTCGGGCCCGTCGATCTGGCGCAGGACGATGTGGCGGCCGCCCATGCCGGTGACGGCGTAGACCATGCCCCACCCGTTGCAGTGGAACATCGGCAGCGTGTGCAGGTAGACGTCGCGGTCGCTGACGCCCATGTGCCACCCGAAGGTCGCCGCGTTGAGCCACAGGCTGCGATGGGTGAGCTGCACGCCCTTCGGGCGGGCCGTGGTGCCGCTCGTGTAGTTGATGGTGGCGGTGGCGTCCTCGTCGGGCTCCCACGGGATGGGCTCCCCCACCGCGCGGAACAGCTGCTGGTCGGTGTCGGCCCCGAGCACCATCGTGTGCTCGGCCTCGACCCCGGCCAGGTCGTCGGCGAGGGCGGGGTCGATCAGCAGCACCGACGCTCCCGAGTGCTCGACGATGTAGGCGATCTCCTCCCGGTTCAGCCGGAAGTTGATGGGCACGAGGATCCGGCCGTAGGCGCTGACGCCGAAGAACGCGGTGAGCAGGCGCGCCGAGTTGTGGCTGACGACGGCCACGCGCTCGCCGTGCCCCACGCCCATCTGGTCGAGGGCGACGGCCATCGATCGGGCCCGGGCCGCCATCTCCCGGTAGGTGACCGAGCCCCAGGACTGGGCGGGCTGGTCGGGTTCGTCGACGAAGGCGATCCGGTCGCCGTAGACGAGCTCGGCCCGGTCGATGTGGTCTCGGACGGTGAGCGGGACTCGCATGGCCTGTTCCCCCTGGTGCGGTGCGGCGAGCGGGGACCCTACCGAGCCGCGCGTCGTCGCCGTCCCGGGGATGGGGCAGAGTGGCAGCCGAGACCACCCACCCCACGGAGGACGCCATGACCGGTTGGGTCGACGACATCGAGAAGGCCACGCTGGCCAACGACACGTTCCGCACGGTGCTGTTCACCGGCACGCACCTCCAGATGACGGTGATGTGCCTGCAGCCCGGCGAGGAGATCGGCGTGGAGAAGCACGACGACCTCGACCAGTTCATCCGCATCGAGGAGGGCATGGCCCAGGTGCTCATGGGGACCTCCCGGGACGACCTGTCCGAGGTGCACGACGTCGAGGACGACTGGGCCGCCATCATCCCCGGGGGCACGTGGCACAACGTGGTGAACACCGGCGAGGGCCAGCTGCGGCTGTACTCGATCTACACGCCGCCGGAGCACCCCGAGGGCACCGTGCACCGCACGAAGGCCGAGGCCGACGCCGCCGAGCACGACCACTAGGGCGGGCAGGCGGGGCATGGCAGCGCACACGTTCCCCGAGCGCGCCCGGGCCATCGGCCCCGAGCTGCGGGACCGCAGCGAGGAGATCGACCACCTGCGGCGCCTCCCCGACGACCTGGTCGAGGGCCTGGTCGACGAGGGCTTCCTGCGGTTCTGGGTCCCCGCCGAGTACGGCGGCGCGGAGATCCCCCTCCTCGAGGGCCTCGAGACCTTCATGGAGCTGGCCCGCCACGACACCGCCGTGGCGTGGTGCTCCTTCATCGCCAACACCACGGCCATCACCGCCGGCCTGCTCGACCCGCGGTGGGCGCACGAGCTGTTCGGCCCGCCCGGTGCGGTGGCCGGCGGGTTCGCTGCGCCCGTCGGGCGCGCCCGGGTCGTCGACGGCGGTCTGCGGGTCACGGGCCGGTGGCAGTGGGGGTCGGGCACCCAGCACTGCACCGTCATCGGCGGCGGCACCCTGCTCGTCGACGACTCCGGCGCCGTCGCGCCTCGAGCCGACGGGCTCCTCGCCCCGTTCGTCCTGCTCGACCGCGACGACGTCACCTTCCACGACACCTGGCACGTCCTCGGCGTCCGGGGGTCGGGGTCCACCGACTACGAGGTCACCGACGCGTTCGTGCCCGAGGGGCGCTGGGTGGAGCTCACCCGACCGCAGCCCCAGGTCGACGGCGCCCTCTACCGGTTCTCGCTCTTCTCCCTGCTCGCCGGCGGCATCGGCGCCACGGCGATCGGCATCGCCGACCGGGCCGTCGAGGAGTTCACCGCCCTGGCCCTCGGCAAGGTGCCGCAGGGCTCGGGCCGGACCCTCGCCGAGCGGCCGAGCACCCAGGCCGACGTCGCCCGTGCCGAGGCCACCGTCGACAGCGCCCGGCTCTACCTGCTCGACGCCTACGCCGATGCCTGGGCGACGGCGGCGGACGGCGACCCCCTCAGCGTCGAGCAGCGCCGCCGGGTCCGCCTGGCCACCACCGACGCCACGCAGCGCTGCGCCGACGTGGTGAGCCGGCTGCACCGTGCCGCCGGCGGAGAGGCCGTCTACGAGCGCTGCCCGCTGGAGCGGCTGTTCCGCGACGCCAACGTCGTCTCGCAGCACGCCATGGCCGCCGAGCGCACCTACGAGCTGGCCGGGCGCCTGGCGTTCGGCTTCGACACCGACACCTCGACGCTCTAGAGGTAGCCGAGGTCGCGGGCCTCCCGGCTGAGCGGGTCGCGGAAGTCCGGGTGCGCGATCCGGATCAGGGCCGCCGCCCGCTCGCGCAGCGAGCGGCCGCGCAGCTCGGCGATCCCCCACTCGGTGACGACGTTGTCGATGGTGTTCTTCAGCGTGGTCACCACCGAGCCCGGCGGCAGCTGGGCCGAGATGCGCGACTTGGACCCGTCGCTCGTCGTGGAGCGCAGGACGATGAACCCCTGCCCGTCCCTGGAGTACTGGGCGCCCCGCGCGAAGTCGGTCTGGCCGCCCGAGCCGCTGTAGTAGCGACCCCCGATCGTCTCCGATGCCGCCTGCCCGAGGAAGTCGATCTCCGTGGTGGCGTTCACGGAGACGAAGCAGTCGTCCTGGCCGATGACCCGGGGGTCGTTCACCCAGTCCACCGGCTGCATGTCGACGATGGTGTTCTCGTCCATGAAGTCGTACAGCGCGCGGGTGCCGAGCGCGAACGTGGCCACCATCTTCGTGGGACGGCGCCGCTTGCGGGTCCCGTTCATGACGCCGGACTCGACCAGCGGGATCACGCCGTCGCTCAGCAGCTCGGTGTGCAGGCCGAGGTCGCGGTGGCCGCCGAGGCGCCCGAGGATGGCGTTCGGGATCGACCCGATGCCGACCTGGATCGTGGCGCCGTCCGGGATGCGCTCGGCCACCTGGGCGGCGATGCGGTCGTCGAGCTCGTTCACCGGGGGCGGCGGCACCTCGAGCAGCGGGCGGTCCACCTCGACCCAACCCGCCACCTGCGACACGTGGAGCTGGTTGCGGCCGAACGTCCGGGGCATCTGCGCGTTGGCCTCGAGGAAGAACGGCACCTTGCCGATGAACGACGCCACGTAGTCGGCGTTGGTGCCGAGCGAGAAGCAGCCGTGGCGGTCGATCGGCGACGACGCGGCGAGCACGATCGTGGGCCCGTCGAGCGCGGCGAGCAGCTGGGGCACCTCGGAGAAGTGGCAGGGCACCAGGTCGCAGCCGCCGTCGTGGAACGCCTTCCGGGTCACGTGGGACAGGAAGTAGGCGCGGTAGTCGAGCCGACCCCGGTCCGCACCGTGCAGGAAGGGGCGGTCGTAGAGGCCGTGCATCTGGTGCACGGTCACGTGGTCGAGGCCGCCGGCGTGCTCCTGGAGGGCGTCGAGCAGCGTCACCGGTTCCCCGTTGGCCAGGGGGACGATGACGTTGGTGCCCGGTGCGATGTGGTCGAGCACGGCGTCGGCGGAGGCAGCGGGGCCGGTCGTCATGGCGACCATCTTGTCGACCGGCGGTGCCGCCGGGGCAGGTCCTCAGGCCACGGCGGGCGCCGGCACCAGCGACGGGCCGAGCAGGTCCGCCATGTTCTGGTAGTAGAAGCGGCGCTTGTCGTCTTCGGACACCGCGCCCATGGTCTCCTCGAACTTCGCCAGGGGGTCCCGGCCACCTTCCGGGTGCGGGTAGTCGGTGGAGAACATGAACAGCTCCGCACCAGCCTGCTCGATCATCCAGCCCACCGGCTCACCGGGGAACGGCGTGAACCGCAGGTGCCTGCGCACGTAGTCCGACGGGGTCATCGCCAGCGGCTGGAGCGGAGCCTCGGTCCGACGAAAGGCGCGCTGGGCGAAGTCGAGCTGGTGCATCCAGGACACGACCCAGCTGGCCCCCTCTTCGATGACACCGCCACGCAGGTCGGGGAACTGGTCGAACAGCCCGTCGAGGATGAGGGTGCCGAGGAAGAGCGCCGGTGAGTTGGAGATGGCGAGGAAGTCCTTGGACCGGATGTTCTCGCCGCCGCCGAGGTGGTCCGTCACCGGTCGTCCGTTGTTGTGGAAGCTGCGGTCGAGGAGCCGACCACCGCCGCCGACGTGGAGGACGAAGGGGGTGCCGCTCGCCTCGAGCAGGGCCCAGAACGGATCGAGGTCGGGGTGGGTCGGGGAACGGTCGCCGGCCGCCGTCGAGGGGATGTGCACCGCCCCGCACTGCAGGGCGACGGCCTCCTCGAGCAGGGCCACCGCCCGGTCGGTCTCCTGCAGCGGGATGAACGCCACCGGCAGCAGGCGTGCGTCGCCGTCGCAGAACGCGGTGACCGCACGGTTGTGCGCCGCGCTGCCGGCGTAGAGCAGGTCGAGGTCCCTGCCCAGGAACATGGCGGTGGCGAAGGTGGCGAAGACGAGCTGGCCGTCGAAGCCGAAGAGGTCCATGACGTGGCTGCGCTCGGCCGGGTCGAAGGCCCCCATCGCGCTCCAGCCCTTGTCCAGCAGGAGCCGCTCCTCGGCCTGCTGGCGCAGCGACGCATCCGCGGCACGGGCGGTGGCGTCGCGCTCGGCCTTCTCGAGGACCGGCGCCAGCACCGACATCGACCGGCCCTTGAGCCGGTCGAGCATGTCGTGCTCGATGAACTCGTCGAGGAACCCGGGCAGCTCCATGAGATGGCTGTCGGCGTCCAGGATCGGCCGCCCCCCTGCGTACGTCATCATCACCCCGTTTCCGGTCTGGTTGCACTCTGCAACCGGACGTCTCTGCAGGGAAGCACACCCGGTGACGGAGTGCAACCAGTGCTGGTGGCACACTTCGGCGGTGGCCGTGGACGCACCGCAGAGCGACCCGGCGCGCCTGTCGGGTGATGAGCGGCGGGAGGCGCTCCTCGACGTGACGAAGCGCATCGTCGACGAGCACGGTCCGGCCGGCGTCACCATGGGCACCGTCGCCGAGGGCGCCGAGGTCACCCGCGCCCTGGTGTACAAGCACTTCGAGAACAAGGACGCCCTCCTCGTCGAGCTGTACCAGCGCGAGGCCGCCGCACTCGACCGCCAGATCCGCGAGCGGGTCGGTGCCGCCCCCGAGGGCTTCGAGCCCAAGCTGCGCGCCTTCGTGGAGGCCTGCCTCGACGCCGTCAGCGAGCACAGCCGCTTCTTCACGCCGTTGCGCGGCGTGGGCGCCAACCCGTCACCCCGCCGGCAGCAACGGCGCTGGGACCGCCGCACCTCGGGCTACTTCGTCGAGCTCGCGACCGAGGAGTTCGGCATCGACGAGCGCACCGCTGCCTCGGCGATCGGCGTGCTCTTCATGGGGATCCAGGCGCTGCTGTCGGAGATGCGGCGGAGCCCGGGCGAGGCCCAGCGGGACCACCTGGCGACCACGTACGTCGAGATGACCATCGGCGCGCTCAGCCGCCTCGCCCGTCCTCCTCAGGCGGACAGCAGCGACGACCGGTAGCGCACACGGACGTCAGCAGCGGCAGGACCGCGGCGTCACCCCGTGCCGGTGCCGGCCGGCGCCGGCGTCAGGACGGTGACCGGCCGCTTCGTGTGGCGGCGGACCCGCCCGGGCAGGTCGACGCTCAGCCAGCGTGAGGACGACGGCGGCAGGGTCGACAGCAGGATCTCGCGCACGTCGTGCTCGGCGAGCGCCCGGCACACGGCGGTGTAGGGGTCGGCGTCGCCGACCTCGCCGTCGGCCGCGACGCCGGCGGCGCGGAGGCGGTCCACGGCCGCCTGCATCCGGTGCCGGGCCAGGCCTGCGCCCGCGTCCCCTGCGCCCTCGCCGGCGTGGGTGGCC
>JAKFET010000252.1:0-2206 GCA_036675575.1 Acidimicrobiaceae bacterium | reverse complement strand
TGGCCGGACTCGACCAGCCGACCGGCGGCACCGTCAGCGTCGCCGGGCAGCCCCTGGAGTCCCTCGACGACGACGCGCTCACGCGGTTCCGCCGCGACCACGTGGGCTTCGTGTTCCAGGCCTTCAACCTGCTGCCGATGCTGACCGCCGAACAGAACATCTGGCTTCCCACCGAGCTCGCCGGACGTCCGCGCGCGGACCACCGCGGGCGCTTCGACCACATCGTCGCCACCCTCGGCCTGACCGACCGCCTCACGCACCGGCCGGCCGAGCTGTCCGGCGGCCAGCAGCAGCGGGTGGCGATCGCCCGTGCCCTGCTCATCGCGCCGGCGATCGTGTTCGCCGACGAACCGACCGGCAACCTCGACAGCACCTCGTCCGCCGAGGTGCTGTCGTTCCTGCGCGGCTCGGTGCGCGAGCTCGGCCAGACCGTCGTGATGGTCACCCACGAGGTCGACGCGGCCGGGTACGCCGACGACGTCGTCGTCCTCGCCGACGGCCAGGTCACGCACCACCTCCACGACCCGTCGCGGGCCGACCTCGTCGCCGCGCTCGCCGGCCGGAGTGCCTGATGCGCACCGTGCTCCTCGCCTCCCTGCGGACCCACACCCGGCGGTACGGCGCCGCACTGCTCGCCGTCGTCGTCGGCGTCGTGTTCATCGTCGTCACCGGGGCCCTGTCCTCTGCCGTGCGGGACGGACTGACCGCCGGTGTCTCCGTGCCGTACGACGGCGCGGACGCCGTGCTCGACAAGCCGGCCACCGCCGACGCGACCCGCCTGCTGGAGGCCGCACCCGCGGCCGGCGCCGACGCGTGGCTGATCGGCTGGACCCTCCAGCAGGTCACCCATGACAGCCAGGTGGTGGACAGCAGCGCCGACATCGCGCAGGTGCCCGACCGGCCGGACCGGCGCTGGCAGGAGCTCGTCGACGGGCGGTTCCCCGCCCGGGCCGGCGAGGCCGTGGTCGACACCAACGCCGCCAAGGTGGCCGACGTCGGCATCGGCGACCGGCTCCGGATCGGGTCCGGCAGCCAGGCCCTCGACGTCGAGGTCGTCGGCCTGGCCGACTCGCCCTCGGCCTTCTCGGTGGCGTCGGTCTACCTGCTGTGGAGCGACCTGTCCCGGTGGGAGGACAGCCTCTACGTCAGCAGCGTCGCCTGGGCGGGCCCCGGCGGGCTGAGCGAGGCGCGGGCGGCGATCCGGGACGTCGTACCGACGGTGGAGCCGATGAGCGTCGCTGCCTTCGCCCAGCTCGTCCAGAAGGAGATCAACAACGAGGTCGACATCATCGCGATCATCGTCCTGCTCTTCGCCTCCATCGCGCTGCTGGTCGCGGTGCTGGTCATCAACAACACGTTCACGATCCTCTTCGCGCAGCGTGCGCGGGACTTCGCCCTGCTGCGCTGCGTGGGGGCGACCCGTCGCCAGCTCGTGCGCTCGGTCCGCCTCGAGTCGCTCCTGATCGGCGTCCTGGCAGCGGTCATCGGCATCGGCGCCGGGCTGGGCCTCGGCCATGGCCTGGTCGCCTTCGTGCGGGCGCAGTGGCCGGACGCGCACCTGGGCGAGGCCTCGGTGGGTGCAACGTGGCTGCTCGTCGCAGCGGTCGTCGCCCTCGGCGTCACGCTCGTCGCGGCCTGGCTCCCGACCCGCCGCGTGGTCAGGGTGAGCCCCCTGGCCGCGCTCCGCCCCGACGACAGCACGCAGGTGGGCACCTCCACCGGTCGCATCCGCCTTGCCGTCGGCCTGCTCGTCATCGCCGTCGGCGCGCTCGCGCTGGGCGTCGCCGTCCAGGTGACCAGCCCGCCGGCACTCATCGCGGGCGGCACCACGACCTTCGCCGGCGTGCTCCTGATCGGCCCGGTGCTCGTACCGGCGCTGATCCGCGCCTTCGGTCACGTCACCGGCCGCGTCCTCGGGCCGGCCGGCCGGCTGGCCGCCGGGAACGCCGTCCGCAACCCGCGCCGGACGGCCGCCACGGCAGCATCGCTCCTGATCGGCGTCACCCTGACCACCGCGGTCCTGACCGGCATGGCCAGCTCCCGATCGGCGCTGGCGGACAAGATGGACGAGCAGCACCCGATCGACGTCGCGATCACCGGCACCGGTCCGTTGTCGCCCGAGGTCGTCGAGCGGGTCACGGCGGTCGACGGCATCGACGCCGTGGCGACGGTGCCCGGGACGACCGCCCGGGTCGAAGGCCTCGGC
>JAKFET010000282.1:0-15228 GCA_036675575.1 Acidimicrobiaceae bacterium | reverse complement strand
GCCGGCGGCACGGTGACGACCGGGCGGGAGGCTCCCGACCCGGCCGAGATCGGGGACGGGGACGGTGCGGGGCTCATGGAGGGCGAACCGGACGGTGCGGGCGACGGGGACGGCGAGGGCGACGGCGTCGGGGTGCTCGGCGCCGCCGTCGCGCCGGTGGCGGTGGCGGCCGGCGGCCCGAAGGTCACCTCGTAGGGCACCGTGCCGCTGCCTGCGATGGGCACGACGGCGAGCGACACGTCGCCCGTCGCCGACTGCACGAGGGAGGAGACGTCGGCTCGCCAGCCGGTACCCGTCCCGGCCCGGGCGAAGGGCACCGAGGCGCCCTCGCAGACCGTGGTCGGCGCATCGTCGAGCGCGCCGGCCGATGCCGCGGCCCACGTGTCCGGGGCCACGCAGACCTCGAGGGAGCCGAGGGCCACCGCGTCGCTGGCGGGCTCGACCTCCAGCAGCAGCGTCTCGACGCCGCCGCCGACGTCGACGCGCAGCGCCGCCACCGCGGTCGCGCCGTCGGGTGCGGCGCCGACGGCGAAGCCCCCCTCGGGCGCCGACGACAGCGGGCTCCGGGTCCACCACCCGATGTCGATGATCTCACCGGCGGCACCGGCGCTGCCCATGCCTCCGACCGACCAGGCGACGGCACCCACGGCGACGATGCCGAGCGCCCGCTTCCACGTACCTGCGATCCTCACGACGCACCTCCGGAGCGGTTGATGACGGCGTCGGAGCCGCCGAGGTAGGACGCCACCACCTGCGGGTGCTCGATGACGTCGCTGGGGGCACCCTCGGTCACGACCGCGCCGAGCTCGAGCGCCACCAGCCGGTCGGAGATCCCCTGGATGAGCGGCATGTCGTGCTCGATCACGATGAGCGCGGCGCCGGTGCGGTCCCGGATGTCGAGCAGCAGCGGTCCCAGCGCCTCCGTCTCGCGCTGGGCGATGCCCGAGGACGGCTCGTCGAGCAGCAGCACGGAGGGCCGGTGGGCCATCGTGCACGCCAGGTCGACGACCCGCCGGCTGCCGGTGGACAGCTCGCCGATGAACTTGTCGGCGAAGGCGTGCAGGTTCATCTGCGTCAGCAGCTCCTCGACCTGCGCGGCGACCTCGCGCTCGGACGAGCGGCTGGCCGGCGAGCCGAGGGCGGCGGCGAGCGGGTCCTTCGTCCGGATGTGGCGCTCGAGGGAGATGGCGATCGTCTCGCGGACGGTGAGGGACGGGAACAGCCGAGCGTCCTGGAACGAGCGGCCGAGGCCGAGCATGGCCCGGCCGTCCGGGGTGAGGTCGGTGACGTCGGTGCCGTGCAGCACGACCCGGCCCATCGTCGGCGTGAGGAAGCCCGAGATCAGGTCCATGATCGTGGTCTTGCCGGCGCCGTTCGGGCCGATGAGGCCGAGGATCTCGCCCTGGCGCAGCGAGAGGTCGACGCCGTTGACGGCCCGGATGCCGCCGAAGCTGACGGACAGCTCGAAGGTCTCCAGCGCCACCGGCGACAGCTCGAGCAGCTGGGCCCGGCGGTCCCGGTCGATGAGGGCGACGCGCTCCTCGCCGCCACCGGTGCCCTGGAGGAACACGGCCCGCAGCACGTCGGGGCGCTCGAGCAGCTGGGCGGTGGGCCCGTCGAAGCGCACCTCGCCCTTCTCCATGAACACCGCCCGCTCGGCGAGCGTGCAGGCCACGTTGACCGACTGCTCGACGATGACGATGGTGGTCCCCCGGGCGTGGATGGCCCGCACGATGCCGAGCAGCTGCTCGACGATCACGGGCGCGAGGCCGAGGGAGAGCTCGTCGATGAGCAGCAGCTTCGGGTCGGCGATGAAGGCCTGGCCGAGGGTGAGCATCTGCTGCTCGCCGCCGGACATGTTCCCGGCCTTCTCCTCCCAGCGCTCCCGCAGGATCGGGAAGTAGTCGAGGACCGTCTCGGTGGCCTCGGCGATCCGCTCCGGCTCCTTCTCGAACAGCCAGCCGGCCAGCTCCATGTTCTCCCGCACGGTGAGGGTCGGGAAGACGCCCTTGCCGCCCGGCACCATCACGATGCCGAGGGCGGTGGCCTCCTCGGCCGGAAGGTTCGTGATGTCGCGGCCGTCGAAGACGATGGCGCCGGCGGCGGGGTCGACCAGGCCGGTGACGGCGTTCAGGAACGTGGACTTGCCGGCGCCGTTGGTGCCGAGCAGGGCCACGATCTCGCCGTCGTCGATCTCCATGTCGACGCCGAACAGCACCTGGGTCGAGCCGTACTTGACGTCGACGCCGCGGGCCACGAGCAGCTTGGCGTCGCCCCGCTCCCGGGACAGGACGGCCTCCGCCCGGGCGAGGGCGGATGCACGCACCCGGGCGAGGTCGGCCGCCACGAAGGCGCCGCCCGAGGCCAGGATGCCGGCGCCCAGCAGGAGGAACGGCGCCATGATGACGAAGGCGTACGTGAAGCTGCGCGTCTCGGCCAGGTGGGCGATCCAGATGATGAGCGGGAAGCCGGGGAGCGTGTAGAGGCTCCCGACCGAGAAGCCGAGGGCCCGCATCCGGGGCGGCATCACGATCGACATCACGAGCGGGACGCCACCGATCATGGGCGCCACGGAGGCCGACAGCAGGGCCAGGAACAGCCCGGAGACCACCACGGTGTCGGCGACCGAGGCCCCGATGTAGCCCACGACTGCGATCGGCGCCGACAGGGCCACCATGTGGAAGATCCGGTGCGGCGCGGTGGCCAGGTAGTCGGTGCTGCGCCTGATGAGCACGGCCAGGGCGCCGAACTGCACGATGTTGACGAACGAGAACAGCACGCCGATCTCGAAGGGGTCGAGGTCGAACTCCTGCTCGTAGAACTGGCTGAGCAGGATCACGAACCCGGAGAAGGCCGCGCTCAGGAACGGGAGCGAGAACAGCACCCGGCGCAGGGTCTGCACCTGGTGCAGGCCGCGCCACGCCTCGCCGAAGGAGGGGGCGTCCTCCTCGACCGCGATGGCCTCGAGCGACCCGCCCGCCTCGCGGCGCTCGTGCGCACCGCGCACCGGCTCGCGGAGCTTGGCGAGGCCGACGGCGACCAGGACCGCCGTCGGCACGGCCATGACGATGAAGGGCAGGCGCCAGTTGGCGAGCGACGCCAGGCCACCTGCCAGGATCGGCGCCACGACCACGCCGACGCTGTTGGCGCCCGTGTGCAGGTAGTAGGCGTAGCCGCGGGCCTCGGGCGGGTAGTAGTCGGCGAGCAGCGACCGGTGCGTCGGGTCGTTGACGAGCTTGCCGAGCGACGAACCGATCCGAGCGGCACCGAGGACGATCAGGCCCGGAGCGAGACCGGTCGTGAGGGTGAACAGGGCCCACAGCGAGGCGCCGCCCAGGGCCATGCGGACCCGTGGGTAGCGGTCGGCGTAGAACCCGACGATGACCTGCAGGCCGACGGCGATGACGCTGACGATGCCGACGATGGCGGTGATGCCGGCGATCGAGAGGTCGAAGTGGTCGCGGATCTGCGGCGCCAGCACGGCGAAGGCCGTGCGGTCGAGCTCGTCGACCAGGTTCAGGCCGAAGAGGATGGCGAGCGGGCCCCAGCTGGCGCCGGCCAGGCCCTTGGCGACCTGGCCCGGGCCCACGGGGGCGTCCTCGGGATCGAGGAGCAGCCGCTGGGCGAGGGCCTCGGCGTCGTCGAGTGCGGGCACGTCGGCCACCACGGGCACGTGCTCGACCAACGTGGGGTCGGGCGTGGGCGGTCGCTCGGCGACCACGGCGGTGGTGCCGACGTCGCGCGCCGCCACGAGCGGCTCGCGCCGACGGGTCCGGCGCTGCCCGTTCTGGGCGTGGCCGTTCTGGCTGTGGCCGTTGGACTCGCTCATGACGTCCTCCCCGCGGTGACCGGCTCGTCGGCGATGAGCTCGATGGGTTCGTGGGTGACGAGGGGCGGTGGCTCGTCGGGGTCGAGCAGCTCGGGCTCCTCCTCCTGCATCGTCCGGGAGTCGGCCACGAGGCTCGGCACGTGGATGCCCTTGGCCTTGGCGACCCGGCGGAGGAAGGAGTCGCGCAGGTCGTAGAGGATCCCGCCGAAGCCCGACGGGTACACGAGCAGGATGATGAGCACGCCGATGCCGTTGAAGAGCAGGCGCACCTCGGCGGCCGGCACGAAGAAGTCCACGATCTGGAACAGCGCGACCGACGTGAGCACGCCCGCCGCCGAGCCGAGCCCGCCGACCACGGCGATGAGGAACAGGCGCAGGTTCTCCTCGGCGCCGAGCTGCACGGCCAGGCGACCGTGCTGGTGCATGACGGCGAGGCCGCCCGCCACGGCGGCGACGAAGCCGGAGAAGGCGAAGGCCACGAGCTTGGTGCGGATGGCGTTCACGCCGAAGGCCTGCACGCCCCGCTCGTTCTCCCGCACCGCCACCATCGCCCGGCCGGTGCGGCTCGAGCGGATCGAGCGCATCATCAGGAGCACCACGCCGAGGAGCACCAGGCAGAAGTAGTAGAAGCTGTGCTCGGTCTCGAGGTCCCAGCGCTCGAGCAGGATCGGGCGCAGCGGCAGGCGCTGGGCCGGCACCCACGAGAACTCCTGGGGGTTCAGGAAGAACGACGCGGAGGCGAGGGTGAAGGCGAAGGTGGCCACCGCCAGGAACAGGCCCCGGATGCGCAGGGCGGGGATGCCGACGGCGATGGCGACGACCGAGCCGACGAGGCCGCCGGCGAGCAGCGCCACCAGCACGTTCCAGCCCGCGGCGTACATGGCGCCGGTGACGGCGCCGCCGAAGCCGGCGAAGCCCCACTGGCCGAGGCTGATCTGGCCGGTCCAACCCGTGAGGATCACCAGCGAGAGGGCGAGCATCCCGTAGATCAGGCCGTAGCTCATCAGGTTGACGCGACCCGTCCCGAGGAAGATGGGCCAGATCACGAGGACGGCGCCGAGGGCGAGGCGGACGCCGAGGAACGACCGCGTGACGGTGCGCACCCCGCGCAGCTCGGACGGGATGGGGCGGACCTCGCGGATGGCCGACCAGGTGGACTGGGCCTTGTCGACCGCCCGGGACACCCCGCCGCGGCTCTGGGCGACGAGGGCGATGAGCACGATGGCGAACAGCACCGGCGGCACGGCGGAGGTGCGCTGGGCGTCGAAGAAGACCGCCTCCTCGACGATGCCGATGGCGACGGCAGCACCGAAGGCGACCCAGAGGTTCTCCATCTTGGCGATGACCGCGGCGGCGAGGGCCCGGAACAGCAGGGTCGGGCCGAGGACGCTGCCGATGGGCGGGCCGACGATGAAGGTCCGCATGACGGCGGCCACGGCGGACATGCCGGCGGCGATGAGCCACACGTAGAGGTTGACCCGCTTGACGGGGATGCCGAGGAGGCGGGCGCGGTCGGCGGACTCCGACGACGCCCGGACGGCGACGCCGAGGCGGGTCTTGGCGAAGAACCAGGCGAGGGCGACCGCCACCGTCGGCACCACCAGCATCACGAGCAGGTGCGACCCGCGGAAGGTCAGGGGCGACCACCGGAAGCGGAAGAAGTCGAACGGGACCGGGAAGCCCTGGGGTGAGGTCACCAGGTCGAAGAGCTGAGGGATGATGAGCTGCACGGCGGCGAGGATCGAGGACACCAGGATCGTGACCACGGTGAGGATGAGCCGCGGCGCGTCGGCGAACCGCCGGATCAGCGTGGACTGCACGAGACCGCCGACGGCGACGCCGACGATGACGCTGACCACGAGGGCGGGCACGAACGGCCAGCTGGCGCCGGCGATGAGGCTGGCCATGAGCACGCCGGACACGCCGCCGAGGTCGCCCTGGGCGAAGTTGATGATCTTGTTGGACCGGTAGATCAGCACCAGGCCCATGGCGATCAGGCCGTAGAGCGTGCCGAGCATGGCGCCGTTGAACAGGATCGCCGGCGGTGCCTCGTAGACGAAGCGCACGAAGAGCAGGAACGTGATGGTCGCTGCTGCTGCGTACAGGCCACGGCGCACGTGGGGGTCGGTGATCCCCTCCTGCACCCAGTGGAAGCGGGCCCCGAGGCCTGCCTCCGACCGCTCGTCGCGGACTTCATTCACGGCGTTCCCCCTGCCGTCGTCTCCGGATCCGCAGGTCCGATCGAGAATTCCCCTCACGATCGGTGCGGTGTTGCAGGACATTTCGATGCCCGTGTCAAAGATCCCTGCAACGGCTGTTGCCAATTTCAGCCGTGCGGGTCGGGGGGCCGTCCCGGGGGATTGGAACAAGGGGGATTCGTCGTGGACCTGACGCTCAAGGAGCTCTTCGACCGGTACGGGCCGGCGCTGGCGGTGGTCGCCGCACTCGCCCTGCTGGCGGCCATCGTGCCCGGCAACGTGGACCGGTCATCCGACGTGCTGGCCGGCGACCAGGCCGGCGTCGACTCCGGCGAGACCGAGACCTTCGAGCCCCAGGAGGGCTTCACGTCGTCCGCGAGCGGCAGCGCCGGCACCGGTGGCGCCGGCGGCACCGTGAGCACCGGATCGGGTGCAGGCGCCGGCTCGACCGGCTCGGGCGCCGCCGGCTCCGGCGGTGCCGGTGGTGGTGGCGGCGGCGGTGGTGGCGGTGGGGGCGGCGGCGGCTTCTCCGGCGCCTGGGGCCCGGGCAACTACCCCGAGCCGGGCGACACGCCGTGCCGGGAGGACGGCGCCATGCCGGACTTCTCGCTCTACGCCGCCCGCTGCCTGCCCAAGTGGTCCGGCGACAACGGCGGGGCCACGGCCACGGGCGTGTCCGGCGACAAGATCAAGATCGTCTGGTACAACGACGACCAGAACCCGGCCACGCAGGCCGCGCTCGCCGGCATCGGCGCATCCGACAGCGACGCCCTCATCCGCGAGCAGATCCAGGTCTTCGCCCGGTACTACAACACCCACCTCGAGACCTACGGCCGGGAGGTCGTCATCGAGGAGTTCCAGGGCACGGGCGACCCCCAGAACGACCAGGTGCTGCGGTCCGACGCCGTGGCGATCGCGCAGAACCTGAAGCCCTTCGCCGTGTTCCACCACAACGTGGCCGTCGGCGGCGCCTTCACGGAGGAGCTCGGAGCCCGGGGCGTGATCTGCCTCTGCACGACGTCGTCCCCCCGGTCGCTGTACACGGACTTCGCGCCGCACGCCTACACGATCCTGCCGGTGCTCGAGGAGTACTACGCCAACATCGCCGAGTACGTCGGCAAGCGCCTGAACGGCCAGAAGGCCAAGTACGCCGGCCCCGCCCCGCTCGGTCGCAGCGGCTACAACGACAAGCGCAAGTTCGGCCTCGTGTTCCTCGAGGGCTCCGGCGCCGACGTGAACCCCCGGGTCAAGCCGGCGGTCGAGTCCTTCAAGAAGGAGCTGGCCAAGTACGGCGCGAAGCTGGAGGTCGACATCGGGTACCAGTTCGACATCGCCCAGAACCAGGCGCAGGCCACCAACATCATCGGCCAGCTGGTGACGGCGGGGGTCAACAACCTGATCTTCGTGGGCGATCCGCTGTACCCGATCTTCCTCACCGGCGAGGCCACCCGGCAGGGCTACAACCCGGAGTGGTTCATCACCGGCACGGGCCTCCTCGACACGACGTTCTTCGGGCGCACGTACGACCAGAGCCAGTGGGGCCGGGCCTTCGGCATGAGCCCCCTGTGGGTGTTCTCGGAGGACGCCTCGACGAGCTCGGGCTGGGCCACGCTGGACCACATCAAGCCCGGTCAGGAGAAGGGCGCCGGCGCCAACGTCGTGCAGTCCCCCATCCAGCTCCTCTTCACCGGCGTCCACTACGCCGGGCCGACCCTGAACCCGACGAACTGGTCCGAGGGCCTGTTCGCGGCGCCGGCCGTGGGCGGGCGCATCAACGCTCCGCTGGTGAAGTTCACCAAGGAGAACCCGGGCGCCATCAAGGACTTCGTGGAGGTCTGGTGGGACGCCGACGGCAGCGGCAAGGACGAGCTGAACAAGGACGGTCGCGGCATCCTCGTCAAGTCCAACAACGGCGCCCGCTACCAGCCCGGCCAGTGGCCCGCCGCCGGGCCCTACGCCTTCGGTGACGACCCGAAGCCGGTGTTCCGGACGCAGGAGAAGGAGACCTTCGACCACGACGCCGACGGGCACAACCACAACAGCGACCCGCCCTGCCGCAGCTGCGGCTGAGCCGCCGGCAGACCAGGTGATGCACCGGCCCCGGGGAGCGATCCCCGGGGCCTGCCGCGTCAGGCCGGCCGTTCGAAGCGGCCGGTGACGTCGGGTTCGTCGTCGAGGGGCACGACCTCGCCGGGACCGTCCACGGCGACGAGGGAGGCGGCCAGCTCGACGGTCCGGGCCAGCGACAGGGTGGAGGTGATGCGCACGAACCGGCCCGAGTCGAGGGGCGCGCGCAGCTCCACGCCGGTGGTCAGGTGCACGGCGGTGGCCTCGGGGGCGAACGGCAGCGGCACCTCCACGTCGCCCCGGCCCAGGACCGGCCCGCCGGTGACCGGAGCACCGTTCTCGATGACCAGCACCTCGCCGCCGCCGGTGTAGACGTCGACCATGGAGATGACGGCACCCACGGTGCCTGCGGCGTCGGCACCGACCGGGGCATCGGTCAGCACGCCGAAGCGGCCGAGGAGCGACATGCTCTCGGGAGGTGCCGGCAGCTGGTGGTGGGCGACATCGGGAGGCCGGCTGTCGGGCGTGAGGCGCCGGACGCGCCCGCCGCCGTCGAGCTCGGGGATGCGGTGGCCGAGCGGGCCGAAGGCCTCGTCGTCCCGGTCGGGCAGATCCGGATCGGTGGTGACCGAGACGGCGGTGCGCCGCTCCACTGCGGCACCGCCGACCGTGATCTCCTCCCGGAGCACCAGACCCTCGTCGTCGACGCAGATGTCGTTGCGGGCGTCCTCGGTGGGCGCTCGCAGGATCCCGCCGTCGAGGGCGGCGCCCGTGCGCAGCTCGGTGCACGCCCGCCCCTCGATCTCGCGCCCGAAGCCCAGAGGCTGCAGCACCCCGGCCTGCTCGGCCGCGGCGAGGTCGGTGCCGAGGTGGCCGCTGCGCAGCGCGGGGACCGGTGGCACGACGACGAGCGCCCGCTCCTGGTCGACCGGGCCGGTCTCGGCCCCGCCGAGGACGGCGAGGTCGAGGATGGTGGGGTCCGCGTCGAGGTCGACGTCGTCCGGCTCGACCCGGTGGGTCTCGATGCGCACCTCGAACGGGGCGCGCACGAGCCGCTGCTCGGTGTCCACCACGCCGGTGGTCAGCCGCTCGACCCGGTAGACGATCTCGAGCAGCTCGGGTGCCGGCGGGAGCTCGCCGAGGGCCCCGGCGCCGGCGACGGTGGCCGGCGGGGCGGTGGAGGCGGGCGCGGCAGCGGACGTGGTCGTGGTGCGCTCGGGCGCGGTGGTGGACGGCGACGCGTCGTCGCCCCCCGAGCAGCCTGCGGCGACGGCGAGGGCGGCGAGCGCCGCCCCCATCCGACGGGCGTTGCTCAGCTGCGCGGGACCTGCGACCAGGGCTTGTCCTTGTCGACCCGGACGTCACCGGGCAGGCCGAGGACGCGCTCACCGAGGATGTTCTTCATGACCTCGGTGGTGCCGCCCTCGATGGAGTTGGCCCGGCTGCGCAGGAACGACTGCTGCGTGGAGCCGCCGAACATGCCGACGCCGCCGCTGCGGTCGATGTCGTAGGTGCCGTAGAGCATGCCCTCGGCGCCCATGCAGTCGACCGCGAAGCTCATGATGTCCTTGTTGAGCTCGGCCATGGCCAGCTTGGCCACGGAGCCCTCGGGACCGGGGTCGCCGAGCTTGCGCATCTGGCTGGCCCGGATGTTGGTGAGGCGGGACACCTCGGCGCGGACCCAGAGCTGCATGAACTCGTCCTTGGTCGCCGCGTCGTCGGGGTCGCAGTGGGCCTGCCACTCCTTCTTCGCCACGGCGATGGGGCCGGACTCCCGGGGCGGGATGGCGCCACCGATGGACACCCGCTCGTTCATGAGCGTGGTGATGGCGACGCGCCAGCCCTCGCCGACCTCGCCGAGGCGCTCGGAGTCGGGGATGCGGACGTCGGTGAAGTACACCTCGTTGAACTCGGCGTCGCCGGTCATCTGGCGCAGCGGGCGGACCTCGACGCCGGGGGCCTGCATGTCGACCACGAAGTGGGTGAGGCCGGCGTGCTTGCCCGCCTCGGGGTCGTGGCGGGCGACGAGGGTGCCGTAGCGAGACACGTGGGCGAGGGTGGTCCAGACCTTCTGGCCGTTGATGATCCACTCGTCGCCGTCCTTCACCGCTCGGGACGACAGGCCGGCGACGTCGGAGCCGGCGCCGGGCTCGGAGAAGAGCTGGCACCAGATCTCCTCGCCGGTGAAGAGCGGACGGAGGTAGCGGCGCTTCTGGTCGTCGGAGCCGTGGGTGTAGATCGTGGGGGCCGACATGCCGTGGCCGATCGGGTTGCGGCCGGCGGCGTTGGGCGCACCGGCGGCGGCCAGGCGCTCGTTGATCACCTTCTGGAACCGGGCCGGCAGGTTCAGGCCGCCGAACCCCTCGCCGTAGTGGACCCAGGCCAGGCCGGCGTCGAACTGCGCGCCGAGGAACTCGACGACGTCGGTCTCCTTCGGCGGGTGCTGCTCGAGGAGCTGGTCGATGGCGTCGAGGACGCGCTGCTCGTCGGGCTCGGTGGCGGTGGGTCGGGTCTCGGTGACGGCCATGCGCCGATCGTACTTGACCGATCGGTCAAGGCAAGTCGAGACGCCTGTCACGCCTCCAGGCCGGCCTCCGACAACCGCTGCAGGAGCCGGTCCCGGACCGACTCCCCCGGCGCCCGGGCCTTCTCGCTCGCCACCCGCCAGCCGAGGCGCGACGAGTACACGAGCGGGTCGTCCTTGAGCCGCACGGGGCCCACGTCGCGGACGTCGACGACGAAGCAGTCGTGGTCGAGGCCGAGGTCGAGCTTCTCGCGCACCTCGCAGCGCAGCCAGGCCAGGCAGCCCACGACGTGGGGCACCGGCCCGAAGCCCGGGACCTCCGACTCGGTGAGGTACTCGTCGAAGAGGTGGCGGAACTTGTGGCCGGGGTAGGAGAAGTACTGGCCCTCCTCCACCTGGTCGCCGGCGAGGATCGACACGGTGAACCAGCCGGCGGCCTCGATGAGGGCGTGGGTGTCGTGCTTGGGCGACACCGATGCCAGCAGCACCGGCTCCTCGAAGCTGATCTGGGAGACCCAGTGGGAGGTGTAGGCGCGGGTGACGCCCTCGTGGCGGGCGGCCACCACCTGGACCCCCTTGGTCATCTGGCCCAGGCACTGCTTGATGTCGCGGTCGATCACGCGACCGAGGGTAGGGGCCTACCCGAAGGCGACCGACAGCAGGTCGGCGAAGACCTCCTCGGGGTCGTCCTCGATCCCCCGCCGCCGGAACCAGGCCGCCACGTTGCACACGTCGCGGTGCAGGAAGTCGAGGCCCCCCGGGTTGGCTGCGATGTCGACGGCCTGGGGCAGGTCGATGAACCACACCCGGTCCTGCCACCACAGCAGGTTGTAGGCCGACAGGTCGCCGTGGGCCCACCCGGCTGCGGTGATGCGGCGGAGCCCCTCGACCACCTCGGACCACGCCTGGCGGACCTCGACAGGTGAGAGCCGGGCGGCGGCGAGCTGGGGTGCGGCGCCCTCCCGGTCGCCGAGGTACTCCATGAGCAGCACGTCGTCGGCGTAGGAGACGGGGTACGGCACGTTGCAGCCGGCCTCGTGCAGCTGGGCGAGGACGTCGTGCTCGTGGTCGAGCCAGCGGTCCTGCAGCAGCTTGCGGCCGTAGGTGGTCATGGACTCGACGGCTCGCCGGTCACGGGTCTTGCGGAACTGGCGACCCTCCCGGTACGCCACGTCGTGGCGGAAGGCCGAGGACCGCTGCACGCCGAGGGCCTCCAGCGTGCCCTTGGCGGTGACGGTGCGGGGGAGGTAGCGCTTGCGGGCGAGCAGGCAGGACCGACCCTCGGCGTCGACGCGCTCGATGACGTCGATCTGGGCCTCCTTGCCGGATCGGAGGGTGCCGAGGTCGTGGTCGTCGACGGGTGCGTCGACGAGCCAGTCGGGTCGGGTGGAGGGCAACGGTGCTCCTGGGTGTGCGGACGGTCGAGGGCTCGACCGCCCGCGGGATCTCCCGCGACCTCAGGCGCTCCGGGGCGCGCGGTCGACGATGGGCTCAGCAGTGCGGGCAGTCATGTCCGTGCGCCTCCTCCGCTCGTCGACAGGTGGTGCGACCGTACGACCGCGCCCGGGGAGGGTCCAGCGAATATCAGGAGCTGTTCGGCTCGGCTCAGTTGAGCCGGGCGCGGAGGCGGCGGGCCCGGGCCAGCTCGTCGTCGGGGTCGCTGGCCTCGCCGTCCTGGACCAGGGCCTCGAGGACCTTGGCGGCCCGCACGAAGTCGCCGCAGGCCGCCAGCGCACCGCCGTACGCACGCCGGTCGTCGGGCGTGGAGCCGGGCACCAGCGTGCGCAGGCGCGAGCTCCAGAGCAGGCCGCTGCGGTCGTTGCGCTGGCGGTGGATGGCGACGAGGTTGGCCAGGATCCGCGCCACGATCTGGCGGGGCTGGACCGGTTCCAGGTACGGGTCGAGATCGATGCCTGGGGCGAGTCGGGAGAACTGGTCGTCGAGGTCGGCCCGGTCGAGGATCCGGCCGCCGGCGAAGGCGTCGACCCAGCGCCGCGGCTCGGCCGTGGTGCAGGTCATGAAGTGGGCGGGCGTGCCGACGCCGGCGAGCGGGATGCCCGCTCGGCGGCCGACCTCGATGAGCACGACCGAGAGCGTGATCGGGATGCCCCGGCGGCGCTCGAGCACCTCGTGCAGGTAGGAGTTGCGGGGGTCGTAGTAGTCGACCTGGTCGCCCATGAACCCCCATCGCCCGAACAGCGACGTGGTCAGTGCCGGCAGGGTGGGCTCGGGCACGGAGCGGGCGAGCTCGTCGAGGCGGGCGACGTTGGCGGCCACGTCGCACGCCGGATCGGCATGCGCCGCGATGAGCAGCGCGGCCTCGTCGAGCGCGAAGTCCGGCTGGGACACCAGCTCGGCGAAGCGCTCGGTGACCTCCACGTCCGGCGACCGTAGCCCTCCCCCGCCGAGCGTGCGCCGGGAACCGGCCCGCCCTCGGCCAGGGCCGTCCGGGGCCGCGGCTACGGTCTGGCCCGCGCCCCGCGCACGACCTGTCCCTCGGTTCCAGGAGACCGCCACCTCATGTACCCCGGTGCATTCGCCGCCACACGGCCCGACCACCCGGCAGTGATCATGGCCGGCACGGGTCAGACGATGACCTACGCCGAGCTCGACGAGGAGGCGAACCGGCTCAGCCAGCTGTTCCACTCGGTCGGTCTGAAGCCCGGCGACCACGTGGCGTTCTGCATGGAGAACCATCCGCGGTTCCTGGCCGTCGCCTGGGGCTGCCACTACGCCGGCCTCTACTACACGGCGATGTCCTCCCGGCTCACCGACGAGGAGATGCAGTACATCCTCCAGGACTGCGGCGCCCGCGCCTTCATCACCACCGCCTACAAGCGCGAGGCCGCCGAGAAGCTGCTGGCGCAGCCGTCCGCCGTCGAGACCTGGCTGATGATCGACGGCACCGTCGACGGCTACGAGTCCTACGAGGACGCCATCGCGGCGCAGCCCGCCGAGCCGCTCGAGGGCCGGATCGCCGGCGCCGACATGCTCTACAGCTCGGGCACCACCGGCAAGCCCAAGGGCGTGAAGCCGCCGATGCCGACCCAGCCGCTGGAGGAGGCCGGCACGTCGGTGTACGGCCTCATGGCGATGCTGTTCGGCCTCACGCAGGACAGCGTCTACCTCTCCCCCGCGCCGCTCTACCACGCCGCCCCGCTCCGCTTCTGCATGGGCGTGCACATGTCGGGCGCCACCGTCGTGGTCATGGAGCGCTTCGACCCGGAGGAGGCCCTGCAGCTCATCGAGAAGCACCGGGTCACCCTCAGCCAGTGGGTGCCGACCATGTTCATCCGCATGCTGAAGCTGCCGGAGGAGGTGCGTGCGAAGTACGACGTCTCCTCGCTGCAGACCGCCGTCCACGCCGCCGCTCCGTGCCCCGTCGAGGTCAAGCGCCAGATGATCGAGTGGTGGGGCCCGGTGCTCCACGAGTACTACGCCGGCACCGAGGGCAACGGCTTCGTCTACACCAACAGCGAGGACTGGCTCGCCCACCCCGGCTCGGTCGGCAAGGCGCTCATCGGCACCCTGCACATCGTGGACGAGGAGTCCGGCGAGGAGGTCCCGGTCGGCGAGCCGGGCACGGTGTACTTCGAGGGCGAGAACGCCGCCACGTTCCAGTACCACAACGACCCGGAGAAGACGGAGGGGTCGCGGGACCCCAGGGGCCGGGGCTGGTCGACGCTCGGCGACGTCGGCCGCCTCGACGAGGACGGGTTCCTCTACCTCACCGACCGCAAGGCGTACATGATCATCTCGGGCGGGGTGAACATCTACCCGCAGGAGTCCGAGAACGTCCTCGCCATGCACCCCAAGGTCTACGACGTGGCCGTCTTCGGTGTGCCGAACGAGGACTTCGGCGAAGAGGTGAAGGCCGTCGTGCAGCCGGCCGAGGGCGTCGAGGCCGGCCCCGAGCTCGAGCGCGAGCTCATCGCGTTCTGCCGCGAGAAGCTGGCCGACGTGAAGTGCCCCCGCTCGGTCGACTTCCGCGACGAGCTCCCGCGGCACCCCACCGGCAAGCTCTACAAGCGCCTGCTGAAGGACGAGTACTGGCAGGGCCACGAGTCCGGGATCATCTGATCCCCCCGTCGGCCGGCGCGACCGCATCGCGCCAGCTGACGACCCGGCTCCGGCCCCACGCCACGCCTGCTGCTGCGCCGGCCGACGCCACGCCGGCCAGCAGCCAGGCGAGGCCGTAGCCGGCCGAGTCGACCACCAGTCCGAACAGGATCGGCCCGGTGAGGCCGCCGACGTACACCCCGGTCTGGGTGATGCCGGTGGCGGCCGCCGGCGCGGTCGGGTTGAGGCGCACGACGGCGAGGTTGAACAGGCCCGGCCACGCCCACCCCGAGCCGAAGGCGACGAGCGCGCCGAGCAGGTGGGTGGCCACGAGCCCGGGGGCGAGCAGGAAGTAGCCGACGGCGCCGCCGGCGAGGAGCAGGGACACGACCGGCAGGTGCCGACCGCCCCGACGATCGGCTCGGGCCCCGACGACGAGGCGCATCGCGATCCCGGCCGCGCTGCCGACGGTGAGGACCAGCCCCGCCGCCGACTCCCCGAGCCCGGTGTCCACGCCGGCGGACACGACGAACGTGGCGAGCGTGCCGTTC
>JAKFET010000246.1:0-15250 GCA_036675575.1 Acidimicrobiaceae bacterium | reverse complement strand
GTGAGCGAGTCTCCACCGAGGGAGACGAAGGTGTCGTCCGGGGCCGGGTGGGTGCCGAGCAGGCGACCGAGCAGGGCGGCGACCGAATCGATCTCGGGCGTTTGGTGGTCCTCGGTCCGGACTCCGTCGCGGAGGGCCTCGAGGAGGCCGACGCGGTCGACCTTGCCGTTCGGGAGGCGGGGGACGTCCTCGACCTGCGCCACGGCCACGGCCGCAGGCGGGAGGCCGGTGTGCGCCAGCACGAAGGCGCGGACCTCGGCGGGGTCGGTGCCGTCGAGCACCGCGATGCCGAGCCCGGTGTCGTCGCCCACGCAGGTCGCGGCGGTGCCGTGCCGTGCCAGGAGGGCGTCGACGCGGGGCAGGTCGATGCGCAGGCCGAACACCTTCACGAACTGGCGGAGCCGCCCGACGATCTCGACCACCCCGTCGTCGTCGATGCGGGCGAGGTCCCCGGTCCGCAGCTCGTCGACCGTGCGTCCGAGGCCGAGGTCTGCGGGTGCCTCGGCGTAGCCCAGCATCACGTTCGGCCCGGTGAAGACGAGCTCGCCCTCGTCGGGCCCGGCGCCCTCGACCGGGGCGAGGCGGAACGAGCCACCCGGGACCGCCACGCCGACGGCGTCGGGCCGCCGCTCGGCCAGCGCCGGCGGGAGGTAGGCCATGCGCGCCGTGGCCTCGGTCTGGCCGTACATGACGTACAGGTCGAAGCCGCGCTCCTGGCCCAGCTGGCGCCAGCGCCGGACGTCCGACGGGTCCAGTCGGCCGCCCGCCTGGGTCAGCAGCCGGAGCGAGGGGTGGTGCCGCTCCGCGAAGCCGGAGCGCCCGAGGAGCTCGAAGGTGTGGGGGACGCCGGCGAGGTTGGTGACCCCGTCGCGGTCCACCGCCTCCCAGAAGCACGGGTCGACCACGGATGCCGGCGTGCAGACGACCCCGGCCCCCACCGCCAGGTGGCTGTGCAGCACCGAGAGCCCGTAGCAGTACTGCAGGGGGAGGGAGGTGATCGCCCGGTCGTCGGCGCGCAGGCCCAGGTACTGCGCGATGGCCGCCGCGTTGGCCTCCAGGTTCTCGTGCGAGAGCCGCACCAGCTTCGGGGACCCGGTGGACCCCGACGTGCTGAGCAGCAGGGCGAGGTCGGGGTGGAGGTCGTGCGCGGACCCGCCGGCCCGCACCGACATCGACAGCCCAGCGCCGATCACCGCATCCGGCGAATGGGTCGCCACCAGGTCGGCGCTCCGGGCGTCGTCGGGGGCGACCAGCAGGGCGACGTGGCCTCCGCGGAGGGCTCCGAGGTAGGCGACGATGCCGTCGAGGTCGTTGCTCGCCTCGACCAGCACCAGGCGTCGCTCGGCGCCGAGGCGGGCGGCGACGTCGTCGGCGCGGGCAGCGAGCTCGGCGTAGGAGCACCTCGTGCCGTCGACGTCGACGACGGCGGTGGCGCCCCCGTGCCGCGCCAGATCGGCCGCGAAGCCGACGCCGCGCGCGGCACCGAGCCCGCGCTCCACGATCGTCATGCGGGCAATCCTAATGACGGGGGATAGGGCTGCCTAACTCCGGGCGCCCTCGACAGGAATCGAACCTGTGGCCTACCGCTTAGGAGGCGGTCGCTCTATCCGACTGAGCTACGAGGGCGGGATCGCGAATCGTAGGTCGCAGCGCCACCGTCGCCCGGTGCCGGTGGTGACGACCACGGCCGGTGGGTAGGGGTGCGACGCCAATCACCCCGAACGAGGAGACCCCCATGTCTGGCAGCACCTTCAAGATGAGCACCCTGGTCGGCGAGTCGCCCGAGAGCATCGAGGCCGCCGTCCTGACCGCCCTGTCGACCTCCGCCGAGAAGGTCCACGGTCAGCAGTGGTGCCAGGTCACCGACATCCGCGCCAACGTCAACGAGAGCGGCGGTGTGGATCGCTGGCAGGTCGAGATCAAGGTCGCCTTCGAGGTCGACTGATCGCTGGGGCACGGACCCGGCAGCCCGGGTCCGTGCCCTTCCCCTCAGGGATCGAGCCCGTCCTCCACGACCTGGCGGGCGATCTCGCGGACCGGAGTGCTCCGGCTGCGGGCGTGCCGGCGCAGCCGTTCGAACGCGCCGCCCATGGAATCGCCGTGGCGCTCGGCGAGGATGCCCTTGGCCTGTTCGATCAGCACCCGGGTGTCGAGTGCGTTCTGCAGCTGGCCGGCCAGCTCGGAGGTCTCCTCGTGGAGCCGGACGGCGAAGATGTACGACACGGCGACGTCGCAGAGCATTCGGGCCGTGCCCAGCTGCGTGTCGGTCAGCTCGGTGGGCGCACGGCTCACGATGTTGAGCGACCCGACCAGCTCGCCGTGCCCCGTCATGGGCAGTGCGTGGATGGCGCCGGCACCGGCCTCGAGCGCCCGCGGCGTGAAGTTGGGGTAGCGGTCGGCGCTGGCGGCCAGGTCCGGGACGAGCACGGGGTGCCCGACGCGCACGCACTCCACGCACGGGCCCTCCTCCAGCTCGACCTCGAGCGTCTCGACCGCGTCGCCGACCTCGCTGTTGGTGGTCGCGACCGTCAGCTGCTGCTCCTCGAGCAGCAGCACGCCCACGCCGTCGGCGGGCAGGAGGGCGAGGCACTGGTCGCCCAGCAGCCGGAGCACGGCCTCGACCGTGTGCTGCTGGGTGAGCTCGCGGATGAACCCCACGAGGGCAGCGGCCACCTGCTGCTCGTGCTGCTGCGTGCTGGGCTGCGGATCGGCCATGGGCTCCGAGGCTACGCGGTCGGCCGTGGAAGACGGGTCCGTCACGCGACGGCACCGGGGGAGGCGAAGATGACCCGCACCTGCTCGACGCCGGCGTCCCGCAGCAGCTGCTCGACCGTCGCGGCTGCGTTCGCCTGACCCGTCTCCAGCAGGTCGCTGTCGGCCGCGGCCGCAGCCAGGCGGCGCTCGGCCTCCAGGTACAGCTCCCGGTCCGAGGTGGGCTCGTCGCTGAAGACGCCGCCGACGCGGTCGAGCACGCCCCGGTCGCGGTCGAGCACGCCGGAGGCGTCGTGGTCCACGACGGGGTCGGCCAGCCGGGCCGGCGGCAGCAGCACGGTGACGGACCCGTCCTCGGCGACGATCACGGAGTCATCGTCCAGCTCGCCGAGGTCGACCAGGGCGTCGACGGCGCCCTGGGCGAGGAACGTGGTGCGCTCGCCCTTCAGGAACCCGGGCACGAACCGGGTGCGCTCCTCGACGTCGACCACGACCTGGTACTCACCGGTGGCGGCGCGCAGCTCGGCGATCTCCTCGAGCGACTGGAGGACGGCAGCGTGGTCCCGCACGACCGTCTCGGACGCGAACGGGTTCCCGAACGACGGCAGCCCGACCAGGGACGCCACGAGGGCCAGGGTGACGACGGCGGTGACCGCGCCGACCAGGGTCTTGAGCACCATCTTCATGACCAGTGCAACGACGGCACCGCCTGGTTGTTCCACGTCGGGGTCAAACGTCAGGCGGATTGCCACATCAGCGAGCTGCTCCCTGGCTGATCCGACAGTGGGACCCGCACCTCAGGTGCAGGCCGAACAGATGCCCACCAGGTCCAGGCGGTGGTGGTCGGGCGTGAAGGACTGGCTCGCAGCGACGGCGGCCAGCACCCGGTCGAGGTCGCCCTCCACCCCGACGTCCAGCGTGAAGTCGGCGACCGACCCGCACGATCGGCAGATCAGGTGGTGGTGGTGCTCGGTGAGGTCCTCCGCCAGCTCGTAGCGGGCGAAGTCGTCGTTGGTGACGATGCGGTGGACGACCTCCGCCTGCTCCAGGACGGCGAGGTTCCGGTACGCGCTGGACTGGGCGAGGGTGCCGTCGAGCTGCAGGATCTGGGGGATGGTCAGCGGTGCGCCGGCACCGTGGAGGAGCTCGACGAGCTCCCGGCGCCGGGATGTGTAGCGCTGGCCGGCGGTGCGCAGCCGATTGGAGGCGATGTCGTGCAGCTCCGTCGTGGGGGCGTCGGGAACTCCGCGACCACGTCCGGCGGGCGCGCTCACCAGGCACCGCCGTGACCGTGCAGGTGGGCGTCGTCGACCAGCAGTTGGCCGTCGGGGAGCCGCAGGACCCGACCGGCGAACGCGACCCGCAGGTTGTCCTCGGTGAGCACCTCCTCGGGCGTGCCCTCGGCGACCAGCCGGGTGGCGAGCAGGACGACCCGGTCGCAGCGGCGCGCCTCCTCGAGGTCGTGCGTGGACGTGCACACGATGCGCCCGGAGGCTGCTTCCTCGCCGATCACGCCGAGGATCACGTCCCGGGACACCAGGTCGAGGCCGGTGACGGGTTCGTCGAGCAGCAGGACGGGCGCGCCCTGGGCCAGGCCTTGGGCCACCAGCACCCGCTGGCGCTGCCCGCCGGAGAGCTCGTGGAGGGGGCGGTCCCGCAGGTCGTCCACCTCCAGGCGGGCCATGGCATCGGCGACGGCGGTGCGGTCCTCGGCGCCGAGCCGGCGCCAGGGCCCCCGGATCGCGGCCCGCGCCAGGCGCACCGTCTCCAGCACGGTGATCGGGAGCGAGTCGTCGACGGTCGTGGTCTGCAGCACGAGGGCCACGTCGGCGCCCCCGGTGTCGACCGAGCCCGACGTGGGCCGTTGCAGGCCGGCGATGCTGCGCAGGAGGGTCGACTTGCCCGATCCGTTGGCACCGATCACGGCCACCGACGTGCCTCCCGAGACCGTGAGGGAGACGTCGGTCAGGGCCACCCGGGCGCCGTGGACGACGCGCAGGTCGTCGACGCGCAGGACCGGCGGGGTGGACACGACCGGGAGGGTACCGACAACGGTTCTCATTTGCGGAAGCCGAGGGCACGTTCGTAGAGTCACCTCGAACGAGAACAGTTCTCATTCGAACCTCTGGAGACTTCGTGCGACGTCGCCCTGTCATCCACGCCACCCTCGTGCTCTCCGTCGCACTCGCCGCCTGCGGCTCCGACGACGGGGCTGCGGACGCGACCGCTGGCACCGGGGACATCACCGTCGCCGTCACGACCACCGTGCTCGGGGACGTGGTGACCGACCTCATCGGCGATCTGGGCGAGGTCGTGGTGATCATGCCCCGGGGTGCCAGCCCCCACGACTTCCAGGCCTCCGCGAGCCAAGGGGCCGAGCTCGCCTCGTCCGATGCCATCGTCGTCAACGGCGGCGGCTTCGAGGAGGGGCTGGAGTCGGTGGTGTCCGGGGCCGAGGGCGACGGCGTGCCCGTCCTGGACGCCGTGGAGCTGCTCGGCGGCGAGCGCGACGCCGGCGGGGACGACCACGGCGAGGAGGAGGAGCACGCCGAGGACGAGGACGCCCACTTCTTCACGGACCCGCTGGCGATCGCAGCGCTCGTGGATGCGCTGGCGGTGGCGCTGCCCGACGCCGTCCCGGCGATCGATGCCGAGGCCTTGCGCCTCCGGGCCGACGACCTCGTCGCCGATCTCGAATCCCTTCACGAGGAGGTCGAGTCCACGCTCGCAGCCGTCCCCGACGATCGACGGGTGCTGGTCACGGACCACGACGTGCTCGGCTCCTTCGCCGACCGGTACGACTTCGAGATCATCGCCACCGTGATCCCGAGCGGCTCGACGTCCGACGGGGTGAGCGGTGGCGCGCTCGCCGAGCTGGCCGGGCTGCTGCGCGAGACCGGGGTGCCGGCCGTGTTCACCGAGGAGACGGCCGGCACGGAGCTCGCCGACACGCTGGCGTCCGAGGTGGGCGACGTGGAGATCGTGCCGCTCTACGCCGAGAGCCTGGGCCCGGAGGGGTCCGAGGCTGCGACCTACGCTGCCATGATGCGGGTCAACGCGCAGCGCATCGCCGACGCACTGGGCGACTGAGGGCCGCCGTGCTCGACCTGCTCACCGAGGCGTTCGAGCCGGCCTTCATGCAGCGCGCCCTGCTCGGCGGCCTGGTCGCCGTCGTGGCGACGTCGCTGGTCGGCACCTGGGTGGTGCTCCGCGGGCTGGCCTTCCTGGGCGACGCCCTGGCCCACGGCGTGATCCCCGGCATCGCCCTCGCCGTGCTCTGGGGGTTCAGCCCGGTCGTCGGTGCGCTGGGCGCTGCGCTGGTGATGAGCGGCGCGGTGACCCTCGTGTCGAGCCGCAGCGCCGTGCGCGAGGACACCGGGATCGGCCTGCTCTTCGTGGGGATGCTGTCCCTCGGCGTCATCATCGTGTCGCGCTCGGAGTCGTTCACCACCGATGTCACGAGCTTGCTGTTCGGCGACGTGCTGGGGGTGACCGCCGACGACATCCGGGGCCAGGCGGTGGCTGCGGCCGTGGTCCTCGTCGTCATCGTGCTCGGCCACCGACCGTTCCTGGCGCTGACCTTCAACCGGGACAAGGCGGCCACGCTCGGGATGCGGCCCGGTCTGGCGCAGGCCGCCCTGCTGTCCGTGCTCGCCGTCAGCATCGTGGCCAGCTTCCAGGCGATCGGCACCCTGCTCGTGTTCGGCCTGCTGGTGGGCCCGCCGGCGACTGCCTCCCTGCTGGTCCGGCGGGTGCCGCTGATGATGGTGGTCTCCGTGGCGGCGGGCGCCGTCGCCGTCGTGGTCGGCCTGCTCGTGAGCTACCACCACGGCACGGCGGGAGGGGCGACCATCGCCGGCGTGTCGGTGGCGCTGTTCTTCGTGGTGCTCCTGGTCGTCGAGCTCGGCCGCTGGCGCCAGGTGCGCGCCGCGTCGCTCAGCGGTCGGTGACGCCCTGGACGAGGTGGCTGGCGCCGCAGAGCTCGATGACCCGGTGGGCGACCGTGGAGGCACCGCGCACCAGCAGGGCGCCGCCTGCGACCCGGAACCGGGCTGCGTGCCCCGCCAGCACGGCGACGCCGTCGCTGCTCATGCTCGCCACCTCGGCGGCATCGACGATGACCCGGCGCCGCCCGTTGTCGTGCAGCTGCTCAAGCCAGCCGTCGAGCGCGGCGGCGGTGTACGCGCAGAGCGGACCCTCGAGCACGCAGACGGTGACGTCGTCCTCGAAGCGCAGCGTGATGTCGAGCACGTCGCGCTCGGCCGGCCGGTCCGTCGCCGGCTCGAACAACCAGGTCGTCACCCGACCGCTCCCATCGGCTCGTCCCAGCCCGCGCCGTAGCCGGCCTCGGCCATGCGCAGCGCCTGGAGCGCGTCGCCGACGCTCGTGAACACGACGCACTGCTGGCTGATGCCGCTGCGGTTGAGGATCACCTGCGCGGTGGAGCGCCGGGCCGTCACGGCGACGGCACCGCAGGTCTCCACCAGGCCTCCGACCAGCTCGGCCACGCCGGTGCCGACGAGGGTGAGGTCGGCGAGGTCGAGCACCGTGGGCCCGGCATGGTGGGCGAGCGCAGCGAGCGCGTCACGCAGGTCGTCGTCGGTGGCGCAGCCCTCGACGTGCACGACCCGCACGTCGTCGAGCACCTCGATGCGCACCACGCTCATGACGTCGCACCCGTCGCCGCAGATCGTCGCCGGTCGCCGTGGGCGGTCCTGACCATCAGATGTCCCCCTTGGTTGCGCCGCCCGAAAGGAGCGCTCGCGGGGGTCAGGGCGAGCAGGTCGACCATACCCAGGGCCCCCCTGCGTTACAACCGTCACATCGCGCGGATGCGCGACGTGGGCGTCAGAGGACCTCGCGCACGTCCATCGCGAAGAGGACCACCAGCAGCACGATGACGGCGCAGTTCAGCGCCGTGATGTGCCACTTCCAGCGATGGTCGCTGGCGTGGAACCGACGGATGCTGGCGACGTTGAAGGCGACCGCGATGGGGCCGATCACGAGCCCGATGGCGGGGCCGACGTCGCCCGCCACGCCGAAGGCGGGCAGCAGCCACGGGAAGACCACGTAGGCGAGCGTGCACCGGACCGCGGACACCAGCACCGAGGTGCTGAAGGTGCGGGTGGCCTCGTCCTGGCTGACCGCCGGGTCGGCGGTCGGTCGGGTGACGAGGACTGCGTCGGCCGTCTCGGCGTGCTGCACCCGCCCAGTCTCGCCGCAGCGGACCAGGCGGGGCAAAGCACGGCTAGACGAGAGGGCGATCGGTCGGGGCAACGGGTGCGTGCAGCGCCGTCTCGCCCATGAGGGCTTCGTCCACGGCGGCCGCGCAGGCCCGCCCCTCGGCGATCGCCCACACGATCAGGCTCTGGCCGCGGCCCATGTCGCCGCACACCCAGACGTCGTCCAGGTTCGTCCTGTAGGAGGCGTCGCGGGCGACGTTGGTGCGCTCGTCCCGGTCGACGCCGAGCTGGTCCAGCAGGCCGCCGGGCTCGGGACCGGTGAAGCCCATGGCCAGCAGCACGAGCTCGCACTCGAGCTCGAAGTCGCTGCCCTCGACCTTCTGGAAGCGCCCGTCGACCATCTCGACCTCGTGGGCCCGGAGGCCGGTGAGGTTGCCGTCCGCGTTGCGGACGAAGGCCTCGGTGTTCACGCTGTACTGGCGCTCGCCGCCCTCCTCGTGCGCGGAGGTCACCTTGTAGACCATCGGGTAGGTCGGCCACGGGTTGGCGTCGGGACGCTCCTCCGGGGGCCGGGGCATGATCTCGAACTGGTGCACCGACACCGCACCCTGACGGTGCGACGTGCCGAGGCAGTCGGCGCCGGTGTCGCCGCCGCCGATGATCACCACGCGCTTGCCGGCGGCGGTGATCGGGACCTCGTCCACGGCCATGTCCCCGTGCTGAGCCCGGTTGGCCCACGGCAGGAACTCCATGGCCTGGTGCACGCCGTCGCCCTCGCGTCCCGGGATCGGCAGGTCACGCCACTGGGTGGCGCCGCCCGCCAGGACGATGGCGTCGAACTCGCTGCGCAGCTCGTCGACCGAGACGTCGACGCCCACGTTCGCGTTCACGCGGAACTCGGTGCCCTCGGCCTCCATCTGGGCCAGGCGACGGTCGATGTGGCGCTTCTCCATCTTGAACTCGGGGATGCCGTAGCGCAGGAGGCCGCCGATGCGGTCGGCCCGCTCGAACACGACCACGTCGTGGCCGGCGCGGGTCAGCTGCTGGGCCACGGCGAGCCCGGCGGGCCCGGACCCGACGACCGCAACCCGCTTGCCGGTCTTGGTGGACGGCAGCACGGGGTTCACCCAGCCCTGCTCCCAGGCGTGGTCGATGATCTCGACCTCGACCTGCTTGATGGTGACCGGGTCCTGGTTGATGCCGAGCACGCAGGCGCCCTCGCACGGGGCCGGGCACAGCCGCCCGGTGAACTCCGGGAAGTTGTTGGTGGCGTGCAGGCGCTCGATGGCGTCGCGCCAGCGGTCCCGGTACACGAGGTCGTTCCAGTCGGGGATCAGGTTCCCGAGCGGGCAGCCGTTGTTGCAGAACGGGATGCCGCAGTCCATGCACCGGGCGGCCTGCTTCTGGAGGTGGTCCTCGGGGAACTCCTCGTAGACCTCCTTCCAGTCGCGCAGGCGCACGGGCACGGGTCGCCGGGAGGGGGTCTCGCGCTCGTACTTGAGGAAGCCCTTGATGTCAGCCATGTCGTCTACTCCTTCTCGAGCGCGGCGGACGCCATGATCGCCTCGTCCACGTCCACGCCCTCGATGCGGGCCTTCTCGGCGGCCTCGAGGACTCGCTTGTAGTCCTCGGGCATGACCTTCTTGAAGTGGCGCTTGTTGGTGTGCCACCGGTCGAGGATCCGCTGGGCCACGGCCGAGTTCGTCTCGGCCAGGTGGGTGCGGATCGTGTCGCGCAGCCACTCGGCATCGGTCTCGTCGAGGGGGTCGAGGTCGACCATCTCGTTGTTCAGGTTGCGATGGAACAGGTCGTCGGGGTCCCACACGTAGGCGATGCCGCCCGACATGCCGGCGCCGAAGTTGCGGCCGGTCTCGCCGAGCACCACCGCACGACCACCGGTCATGTACTCGCAGGCGTGGTCGCCCACGCCCTCGACCACCGCGGTGGCGCCGGAGTTGCGGACGCAGAAGCGCTCGCCCACGACGCCGCGGATGTACACCTCGCCCGCCGTGGCCCCGTAGAGGATCACGTTGCCGGCGATCACGTTCTCCTCGGCCACGAGCTTGGGGTGGCCGTGCTCCGGCGGGCGCACGACCAGCTTGCCGCCCGAGAGGCCCTTGCCCAGGTAGTCGTTGGTGTCGCCGTGGAGCCGGACCGTGACGCCCTTGGGCACGAACGCCCCGAGGCTCTGGCCGGCCGAGCCGGTGAAGTGGATCTGGATCGTGTCGTCGGGGAGGCCGTCCTCGCCGTACTTCAGCGAGATCCGGTTGCCGAGCATGGTGCCGACCGTGCGGTTCAGGTTGCGGATCGGCAGGTCGATCTCGACCCGCTCGCCGCGCTCGAGGGCCGGCTCGGCCTGCTCGATGAGCACGTTGTCGAGCGCGTCGTCGAGGCCGTGGTCCTGGGTCTTGGAGCAGAAGCGGTCCTGCTCCCAGGGCGACTCCGGCTCGTGGAGGATGGGCGAGAGGTCGAGCCCCTCGGCCTTCCAGTGCTGGACGGCCTTGGTGGTGTCGAGGGCGTCGACCCGGCCGATCGCCTCCTCCAGGGTGCGGAACCCCAGCTGGGCCAGGTACTCCCGCACCTCCTCGGCGATGAACTCCATGAAGTTCACGACGAACTCCGGCTTGCCGCTGAAGCGCTTGCGCAGCTCGGGGTTCTGCGTCGCGACGCCCACCGGGCACGTGTCCAGGTGGCAGACCCGCATCATGATGCAGCCCGACACCACCAGCGGCGCGGTGGCGAAGCCGAACTCCTCGGCCCCGAGCAGGGCGGCGATCACGACGTCACGGCCGGTCTTCAGCTGGCCGTCGCACTGCACGACGATGCGGTCGCGCAGGCCGTTCACGAGCAGCGTCTGCTGGGTCTCGGCCAGGCCCAGCTCCCACGGGGTGCCGGCGTGCTTGAGCGAGTTCAGCGGCGAGGCGCCGGTGCCGCCGTCGTGGCCCGAGATGAGCACGACGTCGGCCTTGGCCTTGGACACGCCCGCGGCGACGGTGCCGACGCCGACCTCGGAGACCAGCTTCACGTGGACCCGCGCCTGGGGGTTGGCGTTCTTCAGGTCGTGGATCAGCTGCTTGAGGTCCTCGATCGAGTAGATGTCGTGGTGCGGCGGGGGCGAGATCAGGCCCACGCCCGGGGTCGAGTACCGGGTCTTGGCGATCCAGGGCCAGACCTTCTGGCCGGGCAGCTGGCCGCCCTCGCCGGGCTTGGCGCCCTGGGCCATCTTGATCTGGATGTCGTCGCTGTTGGCGAGGTAGTTCGACGTCACGCCGAAGCGGCCCGACGCCACCTGCTTGATGGCGGAGCGCTTGGAGTCGCCGTCGGCCAGCACCTCGAACCGCTCGGGGTCCTCGCCGCCCTCGCCCGTGTTCGACTTGGCGCCGATCCGGTTCATGGCGATGGCGAGGGTCGTGTGGGCCTCCTCCGAGATGGAGCCGTACGACATGGCGCCCGTGGAGAAGCGCTTCACGATCTCCGAGACGGGCTCGACCTCGTCGACCGGGATGGGCGTGCGCCCCTCGGTCTTCAGCTCGAACAGCCCGCGCAGCGTCGCGAGGTGCTTGGCCTGGTCGTCGACCTGGCGGGTGTACTCCTTGAAGACCTCGTAGCGGCCGGTGCGGGTCGAGTGCTGCAGCTTGTAGACGGTCTCGGGGTTGAAGAGGTGGTACTCGCCCTCGCGGCGCCACTGGTACTCGCCGCCGACCCAGAGGTCGCGGTGGGCGGCCTCGGACGGGCGGGGGAGGTAGGCGAAGCGGTGGCGGCGCGCCACCTCCTCGGCGATCACGTCGAGGCCGATGCCGCCGAGCTTGCTGGTGGTGCCGGTGAAGAACTCGTCCACCAGGTCCTGGGCCAGGCCCACGGCCTCGAACACCTGGGCGCCGGTGTAGGACGCCACGGTGGAGATGCCCATCTTGGACATGATCTTCAGGACGCCCTTGGTGCAGCCCTTGATGAAGTTGCGGTGCGCCTTGGGCTTGGAGACGTCGGCGATCACGCCCTGGTCGATGAGGTCGTCGATGGTCTCGAAGGCCAGGTACGGGTTGATGGCCGTGACGCCGTATCCGATGAGCAGCGCCATGTGGTGCACCTCGCGGGCGTCGCCGCACTCGACGACGAGGCCGACCTGGGTGCGGGTCTTCTCCCGGATCAGGTGGTGGTGCACGGCCGAGGCCAGCAGCAGCGACGGGATCGGCGCGAGCTCGTCGCTCGAGTGGCGGTCCGAGAGGATGATGACCTTGGCGCCCTCGGCGATGGCGTCGGACACCTTGTGGAACACGTCGTGGATGGCCCGGCGCATGCCCTCGCCGCCCTCGGCGACCGGGTAGAGGCCGTCGATGGCGAAGGGCTTGAAGCCGGGCATGTCGCCGTCGTCGTTGATGTAGAGGAGCTTGGCCAGCTCCTCGTTCGACAGGATCGGGCTGGGCAGCACGATCTGGCGGCACGACGCAGCGTCGGGCTCGAGCAGGTTCCCCTCGGGGCCGAGGGTGGTCTGCATCGACGTCACCTGCTCCTCGCGGATGGCGTCGAGCGGGGGGTTCGTCACCTGGGCGAACTGCTGGGTGAAGTAGTCGAACAGCAGGCGGCTGCGCTCGCTGAGCACGGCGACGGGGGTGTCCGTGCCCATGGAGCCGATGGGCTCGGCGCCCTTGGCCGCCATGGGCGCCAGCAGGATCTTGAGCTCCTCGCTGGTGTAGCCGAACACCCGCTGGTGCTTGACCACGGAGGAGTGCTGCGGCGTGAGCAGGAAGCGCTCCGGGAGGTCCTCCAGGCGGATGAGGCCGGCGTGGATCCAGTCCTCGTAGGGCCGGGCGTCGGCGAGGGTCCGCTTGATCTCCTCGTCCTCGACGATGCGGCCCTGGGCGGTGTCGACCAGGAACATGCGGCCGGGCTGGAGCCGGCCCTTGCGCACGACGGTGGCCTGGTCGATGTCGAGCACGCCGACCTCGGAGGCCATGACGACGAGGCCGTCCTCGGTGACCCAGTAGCGCGAGGGGCGCAGGCCGTTGCGGTCGAGCACGGCGCCGATGACCGTGCCGTCGGTGAAGGCGATCGAGGCGGGGCCGTCCCAGGGCTCCATCATCGAGGCGTGGTACTGGTAGAACGCCCGCTTCCAGTCGGGCATGGTCTCGTGGTTCTCCCACGCCTCCGGCACCATCATCAGCACCGCATGGGGCAGCGAGCGGCCGGCCAGGTGGAGCAGCTCCAGGCACTCGTCGAAGCGGGCCGTGTCGGAGGCGCCGGCGGTCATGACCGGCAGCGCCTTGTCGAGGTGCTCGCCGAAGGCCGCCGAGGCGAACGCGCCCTCGCGGGCCCGCATCCAGTTCTCGTTGCCCTGCACCGTGTTGATCTCGCCGTTGTGCGCGACCATCCGGTAGGGGTGGGCCAGGGGCCAGGACGGGAACGTGTTGGTGGAGAACCGCGAGTGCACGAGCGCCAGCGCGGAGGTGAAGCGCTCGTCGCGCAGGTCGGGGAAGAACTCCTGCAGCTGGGGCGTGGTGAGCATGCCCTTGTAGACGATGGTGCGGGCCGAGAGGCTGGGGAAGTAGACGCCCTCGACCTCGTGCTCGATGCGCTTGCGGAGCACGAACGAGCGGCGCTCCAGCTCGATCCCCGAGAGCGGCTGGTCGTCGCCGCCGGCGACGAAGAGCTGGCGGAAGGTGGGCTGGGCCTCCTGGGCGAAGCGGCCGATCATCGAGTCGTCGATGGGCACCTCGCGCCAGCCGAGGAGTCGCAGGCCCTCGCTGTCAACCAGCTTGTCGATGGCGTCGGCGGCCTTGTCGGCGGCGCCGGCGTCCTTCGGCAGGAAGCCGATGCCGACTGCGTAGCTGCCGGCCTCGGGCAGCTCGAACCCGCAGACCTCGCGCAGGAACGCGTCGGGGACCTGGGTGAGGATGCCGGCGCCGTCGCCGACGTTGTCCTCGGCGCCGGTGGCCCCCCGGTGGTCGAGGTTGCACAGCGAGTCGAGGCCTCGCTCGACCATGGCGTGCGACTTGCGGCCGTGCATGTCGACGACGAAGGCGACACCGCAGGCGTCGTGCTCGAAGGCGGGGTCGTAGAGACCCTGCTTGGCAGGGGGAGCGTTCATGTGGGATCCCGTGGAGAGTCGAACTGGGGTTCAGGCTCTGCAACATGGGACGCCGTTGGCCCAGAGAGCAGCGACCACACGGTAGCGACCGGCTCCCGGCCGGCAGAAACCGGTACCCGGGCCCGATGCTTGCCTCCGGTCGTTAGGAGTCCTTAACGTGCCCGCCATGCGCACGCCCCGCCGCCTCTCCACCTCCCTCGTCAGCCTCGCACTGGTGCTCGGTGGCCCCCTCGGGCTCGCCGCCTGCGGTGACGACGACGGCGCCGACGTGCGCGAGATCGGCGAGACCGAAGGCAGCGGCTCCGGCTCGGGGAGCGCGTCGGCATCCGGCTCGACTGCCGCCAGCGGGCCTGGATCGGCCAGCGGGTCGGCTTCGGGCGCCGCCGCCGCCGAGGCCGAGTGCGCGCCGGTGGGGGAGGACCTCGAGGCTGGCGCCGCCGAGACCGTCGCCGTGACGCTGGAGGACTACGCCTTCGATCCGTCCGAGATCGAGGTCGCAGCCGGGATCGTCACCTTCGAAGCGTCGAACGCCGGCGACGAGGCCCACGAGCTGGCGTTCCTGCCCGGTGGCGGCGACGTCCCGCTGACCGAGGACGGGGCGCCCGACGAGGAGGCGCTGGCCGCCGCCGGTGCGTTCGAGCTCGAGGCCTTCGGCCCCGGCCAGGACTGCAACGCCACCTACGAGCTCGAGGCCGGCGACTACACGATGTTCTGCATCGTGGAGGCGGCGGACGGCGAGACCCACTACGAGAAGGGCATGGCCGGCTCCCTCACCGTGAGCTGAGCTCAGCCTTCGAGCACCCGGGCGGCCACGGTCGCACCGAGGTCCCAGCACGCATCCCGGGCATCGGCGTCGGGTGCGTCGATCACCCGCACGTGGTCGGCGACCTGCAGCCACCCCAGCCCCGTCGTGATTCTGCCGATGTCGCGGAGCGCGCCGTCGACGTCGCTGTTGCCGTGCACTGCGACCCCGAACGGCCGGCCCCGGGTCTCGTCCAGGCACGGGTAGTAGACGGTGTCGAAGAAGTGCTTCACCGCGCCGGCCATGGAGCCGAGGTTCGCCGGCGTCACGATCACGTAGCCGTCCGCCCCGAGCGCGTCGGCGGCCGTGCACGACAGCGCTGCGGCGGTCACGACCTCGATCGACTCCAGCCCGTCCGCTCCCGCCCCCTCCCGGACGGCCTGCACCATCGTGTGCACCGACGGCGACGGCGTGTGGTGGACGATCAGCAGCCGGGGCACACCCCCACCCTTACCGAGAATTTCGTTC
>JAKFET010000066.1:0-2243 GCA_036675575.1 Acidimicrobiaceae bacterium | reverse complement strand
CGACACGGCCGACGGCTCGACGGGACGGGACCGCTGCGTCGCCGAGCGTGAGCGGCGGTGCGAGCGATGAGCGCCGTGCGTCGTACGACGACCGTGACCGCCACCGCACTCCTGGGCCTGGCCCTGCTCGCGCCCACCACGGCGAGCGCGGTGGAGGAGACCTGCCGCGGCGAAGCAGCCACCATCGTGGGCACAGCGGGGAACGTGACCGGCACCGGGGGTGACGACGTGATCGTCACCTCGGACGCCACACGGGTCGACGCGCTCGACGGCGACGACGTCGTGTGTGTTCGGCAGGGTGGCACCGACACTGGACCGGTTCTCGTGGTCACGGGGCCCGGTGACGATGTGGTCATCATCGAGACCGCCACCGCCCCCGGGATCACCGGCATCGACGCCGGCCCGGGCGAGGACCACCTCGTCACGGCGATGGAGACCGGCCGGCTGGCCCTCGACCTCACGACGAGTGAGCTCGAGATCAACGACGTGACCATCGCTGCCGCGGGGCTCGAGAGCGCCCACCTGATGGCACCGGAAGTCACCATGATCGGCAATTCCGCAGACAACCTGCTGTGGTACGCCGGGTGCGTCGGAGTCGTGCGTGGAGGTGCGGGCGATGACGACCTCGGCAACGTGTTCGACGGCTTCTTCGAGAAGTACACCTTCGACTGCGAGCGCACCCAGGCGACCATGAACGGCGGCGCCGGCGCCGACGACGTACGAGCCACGCAAGGCAACGACCGGCTCTTGGGCGGTGGCGGCAACGACGAGCTCTCCGGTCGAGGCGGCCACGACACGCTCCTCGGCGGCGCGGGTGGTGACGACCTGGACGGCGGAGAGGGCCGCGACACCCTGCGGGGCGGAGCCGGCCCTGACATCGCGGACGGCAAGGCGGGACGCGATCTGTGCCAGGCCGAGCGGAAGACGGGCTGCGAGCGATGAGCGCCGTGCGTCGTACGACGACCGTGACCGCCACCGCACTCCTGGGCCTGGCCCTGCTCGCGCCCACCACGGCGAGCGCGGTGGGCGAGACCTGTCGAGGCGAGGCCGCCACCATCGTCGGAACCGATGAGGAGTACGGGTACGACACACTCATGGGCACCGACGGTGACGACGTGATCGTCTCGATGTTGTCCTGGTCCGTCGACGCCGGAGCGGGCGACGACCTGATCTGCCTCTCGCCCCGCGATGACGGCGCCGTCGTCGAGGTGGACGCCGGTGCCGGCGACGACGTGGTCGTCTCCGCGGGAGACACCAACAACGCCTGGACCGACCTCGGTCCCGGGCGCGACGAGTTCGTCGGAGGTGGCGGTGAGGACCGCGTCGAGGCGAGCCTCGACGACACCATCGTGGCCGACCGCGGCGACGACTTCGTCAACTACTCGATCGAGCGCGGCGAGCGCCTGCCTTCTGCGGTCGGAACGATGACCGGCGTCCGCGACGGGGGCTGGATCAAGGTCACCGCGCCCGGGCGCCGGCTCAAGATCGACGGCGGCGCGGGGACGATCCGCCTCGACGGGCGCGTCGTCACGAGATTCCCCGTCGCGCCGCGGATGTTCTTCGGCGTCGCCCAGCGCGTCGAGCTCATCGGCACGCCAGGCTTCAACCGGCTCGGATCCGCTGCGTGCGGCCTGGCCATCATCAGGGGGCGCGGCGGCAACGACGAGATCGTCGCCCTCGGCAGCAAGGCCACGCCCCAACGCGAGTGCGAGCGCAGCCGGCGGATGGTCGCCTACGGCGGTGGTGGGAACGACTCGATCCAGGGCACCAAGCAGGACGACGAGCTCCACGGCGGCACCGGCAAGGACGTGATCCGGGGCTACGGCGGCACCGACCTCGCCGACGGCGGCAGCGGCCGCGACCTGTGTGACGCCGAGCGGATGTCGGGCTGCGAGCGTTGACCCTCGCCAGCCAGATAGCCTCACCGCCATGTGGCGCTGGCGGCGTACCCACCTCGGCGGCGAAGCCGACCGCGCCGCCTTCCGCGCCCTCCACAACGCGTCGCTGGCCAGCCCCGCCCTGCGTGAGGGCCTGACTGCCACGAGCGCGGAGCGGAGCGTGCGGCACCTGCGTGCCCTGCTCGGTACGCCGGCGGCCGGGCTCGCCGACACCAGCGGGCTGCTGGCCTGGGACGGCCTCGGCGGCCACCACCGCAGCCAGCTGCCGCCGACGGTGAAGGAGGTCGCCGAGGCCGGGCGCACGCTGATCGTCGACGAGCGGAGCCTGGTCTGCGAGGACAGCGG
>JAKFET010000196.1:0-2247 GCA_036675575.1 Acidimicrobiaceae bacterium | reverse complement strand
CCCGGTCCTCGCTCTCCACGGCCGTGGCCGCTTCGTCGGCCGCTGCCAGGTCGGGAAGCAACGAGACGTTGGCGGTGGTGAGCGGTGCCGACCGATCAGAGATCCTGCCCACCAGCATCCCTGCGGCGAACTTCGTCAGCTCGCGCACCGGGATCTCCCGGAGGCCCTCCGAGGTCACCGGCCCTCCTGCTGGCTTCTGCTCGAGGACCAGCCGCGTGCACGCCGGCCCGTCGCCGTCGTTCTCCACCGTGATCTCGACGTGGAAGGGCAGCTCCTCGCCCTGGTCGCCGATCTGCATGGTGATCGACCGGGGCACCGCGTAGTCGGAGTCCCCGACCTGCCGCCACTCGATCTCGCCAACCTGTCTGGTCCTACGTCTCTGCGCCATGCCGACGACACTACGTCGACAACACAGCGTCGTCAACAGTGTGTGTTGTGGGGGTGCAGCTGAACGGTCCACACAGCCCTGTCGGAGGTGTGCAGTGTGGCCGTCGTGGAACTGACGACACGTGATCTCGAGGACATCCGCACGGCTCGGGAACTGCTCGCCACCGGCGAGGCCCAACGGCTGCGCGAGGCGTCCAACCTGACCAGAGCGGAGGTCGCCGCCTTCGCTGAAAGCTCGATCGACGCCGTGGCGCTCTGGGAGAGCGGGCAGCGATGCCCGCGCACCGACCCGGCGCTGCGCCTCGGCCGGCTCTACCGCCGCCTGAGTGCGGAGGTCACCACGTCGTGACCAGCTGCACCGACCTACCCCCGACGATCACCGTCCCCGAGGCTGCCGAGCTGCTCGGCCTGTCCACGACGGCCCTGTACGCCGCCATCCGGGCCGGTGAGTGCCCGGTCAAGGTGCTGCGCATCGGCCGTCGCATCGTCGTGCCCACCCGCCCGCTCCTCGAGCTGCTCGGCCTGGCCGAGAGCGACCCCACCGACCCGGTGCCGTACCTGTCCGTCATTGACGGGGGTGGCGAGGGATGACCACCGGAGCGAAGCGCCACACGCACGACGGCCGGCCCGGGATCACCGCCGAGTTCTTCCGCCGCCGGCAGTCCGTCCGGCAGGGGAGCGCCCTGGGTCCGCTAACCGACCCCGACACCCTCGCCGACGCCCTCCTGGCCGAGCTGGGGCCGGCGAAGGCGAACGCCACCGCCTGGGCGCTCCTGGCCCTGGTGCGCGACCACGCCGCCGCATGAGCCCCACGCTGCGCGTGCGCGCCCGCATCTCCCTCGCCGACGACGTGCTGGCTGACCAGACGTTCACCATCGACCCCACCAACACCACCACGCCATGGATGGACGTCCTTGCCGGCCTGATCGACATCGGCCGCGCAGCCCGGGACACGCAGCGCCAGGAGCTGGCCATGGTGACCGACCAGTGAGCCGCGCCACCGTCGGCGCCCTCATGGACGACGAGCGCCGGGCCGACCAGCTCGAGCGGTCCAACCACCGGCGCACCGAGCCCGACCCGGGCGAACCACCGCCGGCCGAGCCCGGAGGCGACGGCCCCGACCCTCTCGCCCGCCTCATGGCCGAGCTCGACGCCCGCGCCATGGACGGAGACGCCGTGGCCGACCAGGCGCCCGCCACCGTCATTGTGCCCGAGATAGGGATCACCGAGCGGTCCACCGTCGAGATCTTCGGGCGCATGAAGTCCGCCAAGACGTTCTTCGTCACCGACCTGTTCTGCTCGATCACGGCCGGCGTGCCCTGGCGTGGCCACGAGCTGCAGCCCCGCCGTGGCCTGTACCTGATCGGCGAAGGCACCCCCGGACTCGGCGCCCGCATCCGAGCGTGGAAGTACGACCGCGGCGTCACCGCCCTCCCCAACGCCATCTTCCAGCCCACCCGGCTGACCCTCAACCGCACCGAGGACTTCCAAGCCCTCCTCGCCTGGGTCAAGGCACGCGGGCCCTTCGGGTTCGTCGTCGTCGACACCCTCGCCCGCTACTCCGCCGGCGCCGAGGAGAACAGCAGCCAGATGCAGGTCGTCGTCGACCGGGCCGAAGCCATCCGGGACGCCGCCGGCCCCGACTCACCCCTGATCGTCGTGCACCACTCCGGCCGAGGAAGCCAGGACCACGGCCGAGGCCACACGTCCGTCGAAGCCGCCTGCGACCTGATCGTGCGCACCAGCATCGACGGCCGGCGCATGACCGCCGAGGTCCTCGAGAACCGCCACGGCCCCGCCGGCACGATCCTGCGCTCCACCCTCGAGCCCGTCCCCGAGGCCCGAGAGCCCGGCGAGCAC
>JAKFET010000149.1:0-2249 GCA_036675575.1 Acidimicrobiaceae bacterium | reverse complement strand
CCGACCACGTCACCGTGTTCCAGCGCACCCCGATCCTGGCGCTGGCCATGCAGCAGCGCCGCCTCACCCGTGAGGAGCAGGACGCAGCCAAGCCCACCTACCCGGAGATCTTCGAGCGGCGCACCCAGACCAACAGCGGCTTCGCCTACCCCGAGGGCGGGGTCAACACCTTCGACGTGTCCGAGGCCGAACGGCTCGAGACCTACGAGCGGCTGTGGCAGGAGGGAGGGTTCGCCTTCTGGGCCGGCGGCTACTCGGACCTGCTCCTCGACGAGACCGCGAACCGGACGGCCTACGACTTCTGGCGTGCCAAGGTCCACGAGCGCGTGCACGATCCCGCCGTGGCCGAGATCCTCGCCCCCGCCGAGCCGCCCCACCCCTTCGGGGTCAAGCGACCGTCGCTCGAGCAGTGGTACTACGACGCGTTCAACCAGGACAACGTCGAGCTCGTCGACCTGCGGGCGACACCCATCGAGTCGGTCACCACCACGGGGGTGCGTACGACGGCCGGCGAGCACCCCTGCGACCTGCTGGTGCTCGCCACCGGCTTCGACGCCGTCACCGGCGGCCTGGTCAGCATCGACCTGCGCGGATCCGGGGGCGAGACCCTGCGCGAGCACTGGGCGGATGGTGTGCGCACCCACCTGGGCCTCGCCAGCCACGGCTTCCCCAACCTCGTCTACCTGTACGGGCCCCAGAGCCCGTCGGGGTTCTGCAACGGCCCCACGTGCGCCGAGGTCCAGGGTGACTGGGTCGTCGAGCTGATGGCGCACCTGCGCGACACCGGCACCACCCGCATCGAGGCCACCCCCGAGGCCGAGGAGGAGTGGCGCGGCATGGTCCACGGCATCGCCGAGATGACCCTGTTCCCCCGGGCCGACTCCTGGTACATGGGCGCCAACATCCCGGGCAAGCCCCGGGAGATGCTCAACTGGCCCGGCGGACTGCAGCTCTACCTGTCGTCGTGCCGGGACGCGGCCGCAGCCGGCTACCGGGGCTTCGAGCTCGACGGCGGCGGCTGAGCGCCCCCGACGACGACGTCCGGCTCAGGCCATGTCCAGGCCCTCGAAGTGCCCCGAGGTGCGCCAGGCGTCGATGTAGGAAAAGAAGGCCAGGGGCCCCCCAGGGAAGCCGAGCACGTTGGCCCGCTGCGCGGGCGTGGCCGGCTGGCCCTCGTTGTTGTAGTAGCCGGGCGTGCACTCCGCCGACCCGGGCACGTACAGCGACCGCCGTCCATCCCCGCTCCCCTCGCCGTCGCCATCGCCATCGCCGAGCAGAGCCGACGGGGAGCCGGACCGGAGGCGCTCCAGCCACGACTCCTCGGCCTCGGCCGTCGCCTCCACGGTGCAACAGCCCCGCTCGACGGCGGCACCGACGACGGCGGAGATCGTCGCCCCGGCCTCGCTCATGTTGTGGGGCACGTTGGCGATGTGGTTGGCGCCCTGGCTCAGCTGCACGATGAACGCGTTGGGGAACCCGTGCACGTGGAGGCCGTGCAGGGTGCGCATGCCGTCGGCCCAGTGCTCGCTCAGGCGGAGCCCGTCGCGGCCGATCAGGTCGAAGCCGCACCGGGACACGAAGTCGGTGCCAACCTCGAAGCCGGTGGCCCACACGATGCAGTCGACCTCGTACTCCTGCCCCGCCACGACCACGCCACGCTCGGTGACGCGCTCGATGCCCTGGCCGGCGGTGTCGACCAGGGTGACACCGGGGCGGTTGAAGGAATCCAGGTACTCGTCGTGGAAGCAGGGCCGCTTGCACAGCTGGCCGTACCACGCCTTCAGCGCCCCGGCCGTGGCCGGGTCGGTGACGACGGCGTCGACCCGGGCGCGGATCTCCTCCATCTTGTCGAAGTCGGCGTCCTCGAAGGCGTCGAGGAGGGCGTCGGCGTCGAACCCGCCGCCCTCGGCCATGCGGGCCATGACCTTGGCCTTGACCCGGCGGGAGATGTCGGTCCAGCCGTCCGCGACGAGGTCTTCGTCCGCTCCGCCGAAGCCACCCATGGTGTTGGCGGTGAAGTTCTCCAGCCAGCGCTTCTGCCACCCGGGCGTGGCGATGCTGGCGAACCACTCCGGGTCGGTGGGCGCGTTGTCCCGCACGTCGACCGAGGAGGGCGTCCGCTGGAACACGTACAGCTCGGCGGCGTCTCGAGCCAGCTGCGGCACGCACTGCACCGCGGTGGCGCCCGTGCCGATGATGGCGACCCGCTTGTCGGCCAGGCCGGTCATGGTGGAGCCATCCGGGGCGCC
>JAKFET010000185.1:0-2266 GCA_036675575.1 Acidimicrobiaceae bacterium | reverse complement strand
GTGGGCGGCGCTGGGCCTGGGGCTCGGGCCCTTCGTGATCCCCTACGCCCGCCAGTACCTGGCCGAGCGGCCGGCACCACGACGAGCCCGCGGCGCGAAGCGCGACCTGCGACGGCGACGGAACGCCAACCGGTCCCGCCGGCGTCGTCGGGAGGCAGCGCTGTTCCTACCAGGGGGGCTGGTTCACCGGCCCGAACCGCGGTTGCTGCTGGTTCCGGCGCCCGTGCGCCGGCTGCCGGTGAACGAACCCCGCGTGCCGGCACGGCGGAGAGGGTGCTCGTGGTGACCAGTACCGTCCTTCCCTCCCGCCGACCCGAAGTTGCGACCGGCCGTGGGCCACGACAGCGACCAGCCCAGCCGTGTCCCGACCCAACGGGGCCGCGGAAGGCCCGGGCGAGCCGGGCCCCTGGGCGCCTCCTCTTCGGCGTGCTGATCGTCGCGGTCTCATTGTTCGTACTCGGCACGGCGACTGATCGCGATGTGCCTGCGGCGGTCGGTCTGATCACTGCGTTGGTCACGTCCGAAGTACTGTTCGGTCGATCGCGGCGCTCCTACCGGTCGGCTCGACAGGCTGTGCCCGTCCAGCCGACTCAAGGCCGCCGGTCGTCTCCGCCACCCGCCCGGTGACCCTCGCAGATGCAGCGCTCGCTGCGACCGCGAACCGCGACGCCAGTGCGTCGGGGTCGAGCTTCCCGCCCGGCTCCCCTGGCGCACGGGTACGCGTGCCCCGGTTCGGCTGACCATACGGCGTGCTCGCTCTGCTCGGACTCCACCTCGGAGCCATCTTCGTCATCGCATCTGGCACCCGTCGATGGGGCCGCTGGGCACTTGCCGCCGCCTGCGCGCCCCCACTTGGGGGCTTCGCGCTCCTTGCGACCTCCCGCCGGGCGGCACACGGCGATGCCCCGTGGACCGTGTCGGCGAACTGGGTGGAGCGGCTCGACCTCGGCGTGAGCTTCGAGCTGCACGGTCTCGCCTGGTTGCTGACCGGGCTGATCAGCATCGTCGGCCTGGCCGTGTTCGCCTACACCGCGGCCTACGCCCGACCTGACAGCGACGGGGCCCGCCTGTGCGTGCTGCTGGTGGGGTTCTCCGCCTCGATGCTCGGGCTGGTGTGGGCCGGTGATGTGTGGACGCTGTTCGTCTTCTGGGAGGCGACCACGATCTGTTCGTTCCTGCTGGTCGGCGGCAGCGGCGACCGGGCCGACGCAGTCCGCGCTGCCCGACATGCCCTGGTCATCACCGGTGCCGGCGGACTGGTGCTGCTCGGCGGGCTCGTCGTGCTCGCCCTCGAGGCCGGGTCGAGCGATCTGGCGGCGGTCACTCGCCTCGACGTGACGACAGCCGCTCCCGTGTCTGCAGCGGCGATCGCGGTGTTGGTGGCGGCGGCGACGAAGTCGGCGCTCGTGCCGTTCTCGGGCTGGCTGCCCGGCGCCATGGCCGCCCCGACCCCGGTCAGCGCGTTCTTGCACTCGGCCACCATGGTCAAGGCCGGCGTGTTCGTACTGGTCCTGTTCGGCCCCGGCTTCTCCGAACTCGCCGCATGGCGGCCGCTGCTGCTCGCCATGGGAGGTGCGACCATGCTGTGGGGCGGGTACCGGGCGCTGCTCGAGGATGACCTCAAGGTGCTGCTCGCCCACAGCACCGTGTCCCAGCTCGGCCTGATCGCCGTCCTTGCCGGCATCGGCATCCCCGAGGCCACCTTCGCTGCTGTCGCCGTACTGGTCGCTCACGGCGTCTTCAAGGCTGCGCTGTTCCTGGTCGTCGGTGCGTCCGAAGCCGCGGCCGGGACCCGCGACCGGCATGCTCTGGTCGGCATCGGCCGCCGACACCCGCTGCTCGGCGCAACCGCAGCGGTTGCGGGGGCGTCGATGGCCGGTCTGCCACCGACGGCCGGTTTCGTGGCCAAGGAGGCCGGCATCGAGGCCCTCACCGGCACCGGTGCCGCCGGCACGGTGGCCCTCGGGCTCGTCGCCGCCGGATCGATCCTGACCGTCGCCTACACGGTCCGCCTCGTGACCCCCTTCCTGGCCCGCGGCGATGGTGGTCTCGAGTTGCACAGGGTGCCGGCGGCGATGCGGTGGGCGCCGGCCGGACTCGCCTCCGTGTCCCTGGTCGGCGGGTTGACCGCAGCCGGCTGGACGCAGTGGGTCGCGCAGGCGGCTGGGGTGGCCGACCCCGCGGCGTCGGCCAAGGAACTGAAGCTGATCCCGGGCTGGACCACCGCGCTGGCCATCTCCGCCGCGGTCGTGGCGATCGGCGCCGT
>JAKFET010000125.1:0-2282 GCA_036675575.1 Acidimicrobiaceae bacterium | reverse complement strand
GGAGCGGCTCGAGGCCGGCGATCACGTCCTCGACCAGGGACATCGTCAGGCCGTGCTCGTCGAGCACGTCGAGCCGGTACCGCATCAGCACGTCGTAGTCGGGCTCGTCCCGGGTGGTCCTGCGCAGGGCGTCGATCCCGGTGCGGTCGGCGACGGCGACCCAGATCTCCGGGACGAGCACGCCCTCGAGGTCGAGGGTGACGAGGGTCTGCCGGTCTGCCACGGCGATGGAGTCTGCCCGTTCAGGCGAGTGGGGCGAAGCCCGCGGCGACCGGCATGAAGTCGACCGTGCCGCTCGGCGCGCCGACCGGCGAGGTGCCCGTCGCCGTGTGGTGGAGGACGAGCGCCGTGCGGCGCGACCCGGTGCGGTTGTCGCCGGATCGGTGCATCAAGAAGCTGTGGAACACGAGCACGTCGCCCGGCGACATCTCGACCGGAACGGCCTCGGAGAAGTCGTGGTCGACGATCTCGAGGTAGCCCAGGTTGGCCTCGGGGCGGCGGTCCGGCACGTGGTGGTGCAGCGGCTCGACATGACTGCCGGGTGCGACGAAGAGGCAGCCGTTGTCCGCCGTGGCCCGACTGGTGGCCAGCCACACCCCGACCTGCGGCGTGCGGGCGAGGTCGAAGTAGAGGGAGTCCTGGTGCCAGGGCTGGCCCCATGCCCCCGGGTTCTTGAAGATGAACTGGCTGTTGAAGCAGTCGACGTCGGGTCCGAGCAGGGCGCCGAGGACGGCGATGAGGTCGGGATGGCGGGCGACGGACCCGAACGGCTCGCGGCGGTGCAGGTTGAACAGCTTGGACACCCGGTCCTCGGGCTGGTCCTCGTCGGCCGGTCCGCTGGCGAGGTTCGGCTCGGGCACCGTGAACATGCCGTCGGCCAGTCGGTACCCCCCGTGATCCTCACCGGTCGCCGCCAGCTCGCGGACCAGGTCCGTGGCGGCACCGTCGACGGCAGCGGCGAGGTCGCGGTCGACCACCTCGCGGAGCACGAAGTAGCCGTCGCGCACCCATCCTTCGGCGAGCCCGTCGTCCAGGCGCTCGGGCGCGGCGACGGCGACCGGTGGCGCCGGACGACCGGCCTGCTGGTTGGCGATGTCGGCGAAGCGCTCGGCATCCAGCGCAGGCTCCGACGCCTCTGCTGCCGTCACCGGGGTTCCAGGCACAGGGCGTTGGCCCACAGCTGGGTGAGGGTCTGGACGACCTCATTGATGGCCGGCGGGGTCCCCCGGTCGAGCACGAACGTCAGGAAGCAGGTGCGGTCCACCATGGCGGCGAGCGCCCGGGCCGTCAGGGCCGGGTCGAGATGGGGATCGATGCTCCCGTCGGCCTGGCCCGAGGCGATCCCGGTCCCGAGCGAGGTCTCCAGCAAGCGGGAGAGGCGGGCGCGCAGGTCGGCCACCGTCGGCTCGAGCTGCGTGACCTCCTCCCAGACCCGCTGGAAGTCCGCGGTCGACGCGTAGTGGCGGACGAAGCCGTCGATGACGTCGGAGACTCCGTGGTGGCCGAGGCTGGCGTCGAACGTGGGCCAGATGCTGTGCGCCGAGCCGATCACCGCCTCGGCGACGATGGTGGCGATGAGATCGGTCTTGTCGCGGAAGTACTGGTAGTAGGTGCCGAGGCTGACCCCGGCCCGCTCGTGCACGTCGCCGACCGAGCTCGACCGGTAGCCCTGCTCGCAGAACACCCGGAACCCGGCCGAGACGATGGCCAGGCGGGTACGGGTGGCCTTGGGCCCGAGCGGTCGGACGCTGTCGCCCTCGCGGCGCACCCCGCTGCGGATCTCCTCCGCGACGGCGAGCAGCGACTCCAGCTGGTCCTCGAACCGATCGGTGGCCGAGACGCTCACCGTCCTGCCTGCCCCGGGGCGAGGCGGTGGCCGACCAGGGCGTCGACGAGCTCGTCCTTGCGCATGCGATGGCGGCCGACGATGCCCGCCTCGGCGGCGACGTCGAGCAGCTCCGCACGCGACATGCCGGCGAGCGCCGGCGGGGCCTGGAGCGGGGTGCGCCGCCCCGACCGCCGCGCGGTGGGGGTGGCCGGGGTCGGGTCCGGTTCGGGCTTCGGCGTGGCCATCGGTGGGGGTGCGATGCTCGGGGCCATGGCACCGGAGCGGGCGATCGCGGTCTCGTCGGTGCCGAGGTAGGAGGCGATGACGTGGGGGTCGTTGCGCACCTCGGTCGGCGTGCCGGAGGCGATGACCCGGCCGCTCTCCATGGCGTACACCCGGTCGCACAGCTCGCCGATCATGACCATGTCGTGCTCGATGACCATGACGGCGCAGG
>JAKFET010000265.1:0-15700 GCA_036675575.1 Acidimicrobiaceae bacterium | reverse complement strand
GACCTGGAGGCGGCCGTGCTGCGGCTGGTCGACGGCGACGGCTGCGCCCGCATGCTGCGCCACGACGAGCAGCGGGGTGCGCTGCTCCTGGAGCGCCTCGGCCCGTCGATGCACCAGCTGGCCGTCCCGTTCGAGGAGCGACTGCCGGCGCTGGCCGACCTCGCCCGTCGCGTCTGGCGACCGGCCCCGGGCGCCGGCTTCCCGACCGGGGCGGAGAAGGCGGCCTGGCTGGCGGAGCACATCGAGCGGCTGTGGGGAGAGCTCGATCGGCCCTGCTCGGAAGCCGCCGTCGCCGATGCGCTCGCGTGCGCCGAGCGCCGGAGGGCGGCCCACGACGACGAGCGGGCCGTGCTGGTCCACGGGGACGTCCACCAGTGGAACGCGCTGCGTGCCGGCGACGGCTGGGCCCTGGTCGACCCCGACGGCCTGCTCGCCGAGCCGGAGTACGACCTCGGGATCCTCATGCGGGAGGACCCGGTCGAGCTGCTGGCCGGCGACCCGTGGGGCCGTGCTGCGTTCCTCGCCGACCGCTGCGGTTGCGACCCGGTCGCCATCTGGGAGTGGGGCGTGGTCGAGCGCGTGTCGACCGGCCTGCTGTGCCTGTCCGTCGGCCTCGAGTCGGAGGGCCGGGGCATGCTGCGCGCCGCCGACGTGGTCGCCGGTCGAGTCGGCTGAGGTCGGGCTCCGGGGGGCGGCGGGGGCTCCGCCAGCGAGGCCGGGAGGAGGCGATCAGCGGAGGCGGATGAGGCCTGCGTCGGTGGGCTCGAACCCGCACGCGTCGAGGTAGAAGGTCCGGTGCTCGGGCTGGAAGTCGACGTGGAGCCACTCGCAGCCCGCGGATCGGGCGTGCTCGACGGCGACCCGGACGAGCTCGGTCCCGATGCCGGACCGCTGGCGGTCGCCCCGCGTCTTGGTGTCGAGGAGGAAGGCGTGGTCGCCGCCGTCCGTGGCGACGTTCACGAAGCCAACCAGCAGCTCGCCGTCCCGGGCCGTGACCCATCCCAGGCTGTGGGGTCGGATCCGGTCCCACCACCCGTGCTGCGGCGTCCCACCGTGGGAGACGACCAGCTCGACCAGCTCGTCGTCGGTCACGGGTCCTCGCCACGTGTGGATCACCTCCGCCATCCGCAAAGCCTCCCAGGTCGAGCTCGCAGGCGCGCCGATGACCCGACCAGGGCGGTGGTCGGGTCGGTCAGCCTTGGTGGGTGGGACTTCGGTCCGGCGTCCCGGTCTTCGCATCGGTGCGGCTGGGGCGTCCGGTCCAGGTGGTGCCGTGGCGGTCGGTGGCGACCCAGTGGTCTTCCTGGATGGTGAGGGTCCAGCCGTGTTCGTGGACGAGGCGGTGGTGGAACCGGCACAGCAGGGCACCGTTGTCGGTGCGGGTCGGGCCGCCGTCCTCTCGCCAGTGCAGGTGATGGGCATCGCAGAACCGTGGCGGCCTCGTGCACGACGGGAACACGCAGTGCCCATCTCGTGCAGCCAGCGCCCGGCGCTGCCGGCGAGAGAACTGCTCCGCCGCGTCGTTCGCATCCAGCACGCTCGTCTTGCCGGCGAAGAGCGTCGCGACGAGTGCCGAGTCGCACAGCAGCCGTTCGGCGGCGTGCTTGGTGACCGCCCAACCCTCGCCCCTCAGGACCAGGTCCTCGAGGTCGTCGACCTCCCGCAGACCCGAGAGCGTGCGCAGGTCGATGTGGACGTTGGCGGTGACCCCGGACCGGGCCCGGACCTGGCGGCGTCGGCGGCGGCGCTCGTGGAGCTCGGCCCGCCTGATGCGTCGGCGGAGCACCTCCAGCGGATCCAGGGGCAGGTCGTCGGAGCGCTCGGCGAGGTCGAGGGCTTCGTCGAGGTCGTCGGTGGGCTGGGTGCCGTCGAAGGTGTCCTCGGCCCAGACCTGCTCGTCCTCCGGGTCGACCCGGTCGCAGCTGTCGTCGTGGCCGGTGAGGGAGAAGTGGGCAAGGTCGTCGAGGGCATCGGCCCGCCGTTCGGCGAGGGTCCGCTGGTGCGGGGCGCCGGCAGGGTCGGGTTCCTGTGTCCACGCGTCGACCGCGGCCATGACGTTGAGGAACGCCGACGGGGCGAGGTCGGCGTGGATCTCCCCGCCACCGAAGAGCCGCTGGCTGGCGACCAGCTTGTGCGGGTGGTCACGTCGGGGTGCGAGGTGCTCGTCCACCCGGGCCGTCCAGTACCGCAGGGCCTCGTCGAACGCGCCGTCGTCGGAGGTCGACCGGTTCAGTTCCAGGAGTGCCGGCAGCACCCTCGACAGGAACGGGCCCCGTTCCTTGGTCACGGCCACGGCGATCTTCTCGGTGCGACGCAGCGACAGCTCGCCGGACAGCACGGCATCGGCCAGGCTCGCGTGGATCGCGCAGAGCCCGGCGATGCGCTCCACCCGGAACGCCTCGCGCTCGGACACGCCGGTGTAGGCGAGGAGCCATGCCTTGGCGGTGGAGGCGCCGGCTGCGATCCACGCCGAGGTGGGCCACAGCTCGAGCAGGGCATGGATGACGGCCCGCTGCGACTGCTCCTTCGACGACGCAAGCGCTGACAACCGGTCGAGCCGCTCCCGCGCCACGGCAGAGGCGTCCCCGCAGCGGGCGTAGGAGGCGGGACCGGTCATGGAACAAAGCGTACGAAGGGGGCCTGACAGGAACCCCGGCACTGCCGTCGCCGTCCGCCCACCGCCCCGGCCGGCCGGCAATACCTACGCGCAGGACGGTGTTGCACCGACCATGCCCGACCTCGACGCCAACAAGCGCACCGTGCAGGACTTCTACGACCTGATGTTCAACCAGTGCCGGCCACGGGAGGCGATCGAGCGGTACGCCGGGGCCGTGTACCGCCAGCACAACCCGGGCGTCGGCGACGGCAAGGAGGCCTTCATCGCCTACTTCGAGCGGATGGCCGCCGAGCACCCGGGCAAGCGGGTCGAGTTCCGGCGGGCGATCGCAGAGGGTGACCTCGTGGTGCTCCACTGCTTCCAGCACTGGCCGGGCGACCACGACTACGCCGGCATCGACATCTTCCGCCTCGACGATGACGGCCGGATCGTCGAGCACTGGGACGTGCTGCAGGTGATCCCGGAGGCGGCCGCCAACGACAACGGGATGTTCTGAGGAGCGGACCGGCCGCTCAGAGGTGCTCGCCCGGGAGGGCGCTGGCCTGCTCGATCCACGACCGCAGCCGGTCCACGTCGAGGTCGTCGTCCTCGCGCACGTCGAGGTACCGCACCTCGGGGTGCGAGGCGGCCCTGGGCGGCACGGGGTCGAGCGACGAGCCGCGGAAGAACTGCAGCTGCACGTGCTCCGTGAAGCAGCGGAAGGCCAGGAACCAGCCGTCGCCTTCGATGCCGTAGAAGGGCTGGTTCCACTTCACGGCCTTGTGGACGTCGGGCACCGTGGCCACGACCAGCCGGTCGATCCGCTCGCCGAGCGGGCGCTTCCAGCCGGGCATGGCCGCGATGTACTGCTGCACCGGGCCATCGCCCTCGCCCTTGGGGATCTGGGGGTTGCCGCCGGCGAGGAGCCGGGGCTGTCCGCCGTCGGCACCGATCTGTGGGTCGTCCATGAGATCCATCATCGTGGCCGGTGACCGGAGCCCCTGCCACTGCGGCCGACGCAGCGCGACAGTGGCCCCATGGAGCGACGCCGACCGGGCCACGGCCGCTACGCCCACCCCGAGCGCGAGCAGCGCTGGCTGTTGGCCGAGGTGCCGGCCGACGCCGTGCCGTGGGCCGAGATCGTCGACCGCTACCTCGCCGGGACCAACCTGCGGGTGCGGCGGGTCGAAGGCGCCGACGGGGTGCTCCACAAGCTGACCCAGAAGATCCGGGCCGTCCCGGACGACCCGAGCCGGGTGACGCTGACGACCATGTACGTCCCGGACCACGAGGTGACCGGGCTCCTCTCCCTGCCGGGCAGCGACCTCCGCAAGACCCGGCGTCGGCTCGAGCTCGACGGGCGGGCGGTGGCGATCGACTCCCTGCACGGCCGCCTCGAGGGCCTCGTGCTCGCCGAGGCCGAGCTGTCGACGCACGAGGAGCGCATGCCCATGCCGCCCTTCGCGGTGCGCGACGTCACCGACGACGACCGCTTCTCGGGCGGCGCACTGGCCACTGCCACCGACGAGGAGGTCGCAGCGGTGCTGGCCGAGGTCCGGGCGCTCCTGGCTACCGGATCCCGAGGGGCTCGCAGCGAGCCGAGTCCGTGACCTCCGTGCGCACCGGAGCATCGTCCCGCAGCAGCAGGTGCACGCAGCGGCGCGCCAACCCCCAGCTGGTCTCGTAGCTCAGGCTCACGCCGGTCTCCCCGAAGGCTGCCCCCGTGAGCTCCTCGCGGTGGCCCAGGGCGTCGAGCAGCGGCGAGTCGGACCCGTCCCGGTTCGCCTGGAGCTGGTCGCCGGCGAGGTCGTCGACGTCGTCGATCTGACGCCCGGCGCGACGCAGGTCGTCGGCCAGCTCGTCCGCCTGGCGGTCCACGTTCCGCTCCGACAGCGTGATCGCCAGCATCATCGGCACGCCCACGACCAGGACGATGGCGGCCAGGACCAGCCCCCGTCGTCGTCGCCCGGCGGCGTCCTCGTCCACGGCGTCACGCTAGGCCGTGCCGGTCCGGGCCCGACCGACGGGTAGACAGGCCCGATGCACCCCTCCCTGCGCGAGCGAGCCGCCCTCTGCGACCTCTTCGAGCAGCTCGGTCCCGACGCCCCCACGCGCTGCGACGGTTGGCGCACCACGGAGCTGGCGGCGCACCTGCACACCCGCGAGCACCGCCTCGACGCCGGGCCCGGCCTGCTCGGCCGCGGACCCTTCGCCCGGTACACGGCCAAGCTCGAGGCCAAGGCGGCGGCCCGCCCGTACGGCGAGCTGGTCGCCGAGCTGCGGGCCGGTCCGCCCCGCCAGTGGTTCGGGCGGTACGTGCCCGCCGGCGACATCCACGAGTGGTTCGTCCACCACGAGGACGTCCGCCGGGCGAACGGCCACGCGCCCCGGGAGGACGACGACCTCGACGACGCCCTGTGGGACGCGCTCGGGCGGTGGGGGAAGATCCTCACCCGCAAGGCCGACGTCGGCGTCGAGCTGGTGGCCCACGACGGCCGCCGGCGACAGGTGAAGGAGGGCGGGGAGTCGGTCGTGCTCCGCGGTCGGCCCGGCGAGCTCATGCTGGCGCTGTTCGGTCGGGAGTCGTCGAGCACCCTCGAGGGCAGCGACGACGCGGTGGCGTCGTACCACGCGTCCACGATCGGGCTCTGAGCGGTCCACACTGGACCCATGGCCAAGAACGTCCTCGGGACCGACCTGCAGAGCTGCTCGACCGGCCCGATGACGGGGTTCTACCGGGACGGGTGCTGCAACACCGGAGGTGACGACGCCGGCGTGCACACCGTGTGCGCCGTGGTCACGGACGAGTTCCTCGAGTACTCGAAGGCGGCGGGCAACGACCTGTCGACGCCGATGCCCCAGTTCGGGTTCCCCGGCCTGCGCGACGGCGACCAGTGGTGCCTCTGCGCGCCACGGTGGCAGGAGGCGTTCGAGGCCGGCGCCGCTCCCCGCGTGGTGCTCGAGGCCACCCACGTCCAGACGCTGGAGTGGTGCACCCTCTCGGACCTGCAGGCCCACGCCGTCGAGCGCTGACTGCGACGGAGCCGCGTCCAGTTCAGGAGGGTGACGCGGCCTGGATGGCCGTCCACACCCGCTCGGCGGTGAGCGGCATGTCGATGTGGCGCACGCCCAGGTGCGAGACGGCGTCGACCACGGCGTTCTGCACGGCCGGCGTGGCGCCGATGGTGCCGGACTCGCCGATGCCCTTGGCGCCGAGGGGGTTGTGCGGGGTCGGCGTCTCGTGGGGGACCCGCTCGAACGAGGGCAGCTCGGCGGCGGACGGGAAGGCGTAGTCGGCGAAGTTCGTCGTCAGCGGGTTGCCCTCCTCGTCGTAGCGGACCTCCTCGAACAGGGCCTGGCCGATGCCGGCCGCGACGCCGCCGTGGACCTGGCCGTCGACCAGCAGGGGGTTGACGATCGTGCCGGCGTCGTCGCAGGCGACGTGGCGCAGCAGCCGCACCTTGCCCGTCTCGGTGTCGACCTCGACGACGGCGACGTGGGCGCCGAAGGGGAACGTGGAGCCTCCGGGCTCGAAGTCGGTCTCGGCGGCGAGCACCTCGATGCCCTGCGCCGGCGCTGCGGCGGCGAGGTCGGCCCAGGACTTCGCCGTCACCGGCGTGCCCGCGACCGCGAACGTGCCTGCGCGCTGGTCGTGGACGATGTCGGCCGGGTCGGCCTCGAGCAGGTCGGCGGCGAGCTGCCTCGCCTGCTCGACGACGAGCTCGGCTGCCGCGGCCGCCGCTGCCCCGCCGATCTGGAGCGACTTGGACCCGCCGGTGCCCCCGCCCCGCGGGATGTCGGCGGTGTCGCCGTGGCGCACCTCGATGCGCGCCATCGGGATGCCGGTGCGGTCGGACACGAGCATCGCCCAGGCGGTGTGGTGCCCCTGGCCGTGGGCCGACGAGCCGGTGCGCACGATGGCGCCTCCCTCGGGCGTGATCTCCACCGAGCCGAACTCGCTCTGGCGCAGGACGTTGGTGATCTCGACGTAGACGGACACGCCGATGCCCAGCTGCGTCGGCCCGCCCTGGGAGCGCAGCTCGGCCTGGCGGGCCCGCAGGTCCTCGTAGCCGGCGGCCTCGAGCACGGCGTCGAGGACCGAGGGGTAGTCGCCGCTGTCGTAGCTGCCGCCCGTGGCGGTGCGCAGCGGGAAGGCCTCGGGCTGCAGCAGGTTCTTGCGCCGAACCTCGACCGGGTCCATCCCGATCTCTGCGGCGAAGCGATCGACCATGCGCTCGATGGCGGCGGCGGCTTCGGGCCGCCCGGCGCCGCGGTAGGCGCCGACAGTGGAGGTGTTGGTGACGACCGAGCGGATGCGGACGCGCACGTCGTCGACGGCGTAGCAGCCGGGCGCCATCATCCGGGTCATGTACGGCAGGACGCAGCCGCTGCCCGCGTAGGCGCCGCCCTCCTGGATCACGTCGAGCCGGTAGCCGGTGATGGTGCCGTCCCGGGTGCCGGCGATGCTGGCGTGCTGCACCTGGCCCCGCCCCTGGACCATGCCGACCATGTTCTCGGAGCGGGTCTCGGTCCAGCGCACGGGACGGTCGAGCCGGCGGGCCAGCCAGGTCACGACCAGCTCCTCGGGCGTGGTGCCGTGCTTGGCGCCGAAGCCGCCGCCGACGTCGGGCGTGAGGACGTGGACGTTGCCGGGGTCGACACCGAAGACGTGGGCCAGCTCGTCCCGGGTGCCGTGGGCGCCCTGGGTGGCGGACCACTGCGTGAGCCGATCGCCGTCCCAGCGGGCGGCGACCACGCGACCCTCGAGCGGCACCGCCGCCATGCGCTGGTTGATCAGCCGCTCGGAGACGACGACGACGCCGTCGCCGGCGAGGTCGTCGGGGCCGACCGGGTCGCCCTGGTCGAGCACGACGTTGGTGCCGATCTCCGGGTGCAGGACCACGGTGTCCGCCGCAGCGTCCTCCGGGTCGAGGATCGGCTCGATCGGCTCGACGTCGGCCCACACCGCCTCGGCCGCGTCGACCGCCTGCGCCTTGGTCTCGGCGACCACGACGGCCAGCGGCTCGCCCACGTACCGGACCCGGTCCCTTGCGAGCAGCGGCTGGGACACCTGGTGCTCCAGGAAGCCGCTGGAGACCAGGGGACCGACGTCGATGTCGTCGCCCGTGAAGACGCCGACGACGCCGGGCATGGCCGCGGCGTCAGCGGTGTCGACGGACCCGATGCGCCCGTGGGCCGTGAACCCCCGGACGAACGCCACGTGGAGCGCGTCGGTCGGGGCGATGTTGTCGATGTAGGTGGCCCGCCCGCGCAGCAGCGCCGGGTCCTCGATGCGCTGCACGCGCGTGCCGAGGATGCTCCCGCCCGCGGCTGGCTGCTCGGTGTCCGTCCCCGTGACCGTCATGGCCGCGGTTCTAGCCGGACCCGTGGGTCAGCGGGTGATCGGCTTGTACTTGAGCCGGTGGGGCTCGGTGGCGTCGGCGCCGAACTCCTTGCGGCGCCACTCCTCGTACTCCGTGAAGTTGCCCTCGAACCACCGCACCTGGCTGTCGCCCTCGAAGGCGAGGATGTGGGTGGCGAGGCGATCGAGGAACCAGCGGTCGTGGGAGATCACGACGGCGCAGCCGGGGAAGGTCTCGAGGGCGTCCTCGAGGGCGCGCAGGGTGTCGACGTCGAGGTCGTTGGTGGGCTCGTCGAGGAGGAGCACGTTGCCGCCCTCGCGGATCTTCTTGGCCAGCAGCACCCGGTTGCGCTCACCGCCGGAGAGCACGCCGACCTTCTTCTGCTGGTCGGAGCCCTTGAAGTTGAACGACGCCACGTAGGCCCGCCCGTGGATCTCGCGCTTGCCGATCACGAGGTTGTCGACGCCGCCGGTGATCTCCTCGTAGACCGTTCGCTCGTCGTCGAGGACGTCGCGGTCCTGGTCGACGTAGGACAGCTCGACCGTCTTGCCGATGGTGATGTCACCGCCGTCGGCCTCCTCCGCCCCGGTGATCAGCTTGAACATCGTCGTCTTGCCGGCGCCGTTCGGTCCGATGACGCCGACGATGCCCGCCGGCGGGAGGCGGAAGCTGAGGTCCTCGATGAGGAGCCGGTCCTCGAAGCCCTTGGTGACGTCGGTGAAGTCGATGACCTGGTCGCCGAGGCGGTTGCCGGGCGGGATGGCGATCTCGAGCTTGTCCAGGCGGCCGGCGCCCTGGTCGGCCTCGGACCGCAGCTGCTCGTAGGAGTTGAGGCGGGCCCGGCCCTTGGCCTGCTTGGCCTTGGGGGACATGCGGATCCACTCGAGCTCGCGCTGGAGCGTGTCGCGCTTGCGCTCGTCGGCCTTCTCCTCCTGGCGCAGGCGGGCCTGCTTCTGCTCGAGCCACCCGGAGTAGTTGCCCTCGAACGGGTAGCCGCGGCCCCGGTCGAGCTCGAGGATCCACTGGGCGACGTTGTCGAGGAAGTAGCGGTCGTGGGTGACGGCCAGCACCGCGCCCGGGTAGTCCTTCAGGGTCCGCTCGAGCCAGGCGACCGACTCGGCGTCGAGGTGGTTCGTCGGCTCGTCGAGCAGCAGCAGGTCCGGCTTGGACAGCAGGAGCCGGCACAGCGCCACGCGGCGTCGCTCGCCACCGGAGAGGACGCTGACGTCGGCGTCGCCGGGCGGGGTGCGCAGGGCGTCCATGGCGATGTCGATCGTGCGGTCGAGGTCGTCGACCCCGCTGGCGGCCATCTTGGCCTCGAGCTCGGCCTGGCGGGCGCCGATCTTCTCGTAGTCGGCGTCGGGGTCGGCGTAGGACGCGAGGAGCGCGTCGTACTCCTCCTGCAGGGCGGCGACGTTGGCCACGCCGTCCATGATGTTGCCACGCACGTCCTTGCTCGGGTCGAGCTGGGGCTCCTGGGAGAGGTACCCGACGGTGTAGCCGGGGGACAGGCGGGCCTGGCCGGAGTACTCCTCGTCGATGCCCGCCATGATCTTCAGCAGCGAGGACTTGCCAGAGCCGTTGTGGCCGATCACGCCGATCTTGGCGCCCGGGAAGAAGGACAGGGAGATGTCCTTCAGGACCTCCCGGTCCGGCGGGTAGAAGCGGGACACCTTGTGCATGGTGTAGATGAACTCGGCCACGGGGGCACCCTATTGGCATCGCTGCGGATGCCCCGCACGACGACCCGGCCGTCGGGGATAGCGTCGCGGGCGATGGCGCGACGCCGGGTGACGTACCTGGAGGTCGTCGACGAGCGACCCGGCGCCGCAGGCGCGCGCACCCTCCTGGAGCTCGGTCCACGCCCGCCGCCGGCGCCGAGGGACCGCATCCCGCAGCGGCGCGAGCGTCCCGCCTGCCCGGCGTGGCTGGCCCAGCTGGCCATCGTCTCGCTCGTCGCTGCCGGCGCGCTCCTCGCCCACCTCACGACGGGACCCGGCGACGGCCCGTCCGCGGAGCGGGTCCGCGAGCGCCGCCAGCCGGTGGAGGTCGCCGAGCGGGCCGGACCGGTGGTGATCCCGACCCGCAGCATCATCGGTGACCCGTGGGGCGGGGTGTTCGAGCACCACCCCGACGCCCGCGGCGCCGACCCGGTGGACCGCGTCCACGTGGTCGTGCTGGCCGGCCCGGCCGGCCGGGGCCTCCTGGTGGTCGACGCGACGCGCCGGGCCTTCGGGGGTCCGGAGCACCCCACCGACCGGGTCCGGGACGCCCGCTCGCTCGGGTCGGACCGCGGTGCCGGCCTCCGCACGCTCCAGTGGGACGAGGACGGCTTCGGCCTGTCGCTGACCACCGTCGGCCTCACCGCAGCGGGCCAGCGGGCGGTGGCCGGCTCGGTGCAGCTCCCCGACGGCGCCTCCCTGCAGCACGGTCTGCCACCGACGCTCGACGCGACCGTCCTCAGCGACCTCGGCCTGGCCGTCGTCGACGTGGAGGGCGGCGCAGCATCGGCGTTCGGGAGCCCGCTCATCGGGCAGGGAGGAGGGGCCTCGATCGAGGGCCAGCTGCACCGCGGCGGCACGGAGGCGCTGCTGGTGAGCGTGGTGCAGGACCAGCTCGTCGGCGCCGGCCGGCTCCGGCTCGCACTGGGCCCCACGGTGGCGGTCGACCCGGGCGCGCTCCCCGGCGTCACCGCAGCCGCCGCGCTCGACCACGGACCTGCGCAGGGCAGCGACCGGCGCATCCGCGGCTGGGCCCGGCTCGTGCTGGACCACGCCGAGGGCGTGACCATCGAGCTCTCGTCCGACGTGCTGCGCCCGGCCGAGCTGCTGGAGGCGGCGCGGGCGATGGACCTGGCCCGGCTCGTCCGGACCGCCGCGCCGCTCGTCGACCGGAGGGGCTAGGCGGCGGCGGAGGCCGGGTGGTGGACGAGGTCGGTGATCTCGTCGAGCGCCACGACGACGTCGTCGTCCCCGGCGATGAGCCAGACCGACAGGCGCGTGCAGGAGAGCACGACGCCGGTCACCTGACCGTGGTCGGTGGTGACGGTCACGAGCTGGTCGGTGAGCGACTTGAGCTGCGTGACCGGCGCACCGAGGGACCCGGGGGTCGTTGCGGTGTCTGCCATGCACCCGGTCTACAGAAGCTCCGAGGCGAGGTGGTGGTTGGGACGCACATCGTGACGAGCCGGAAACGCGCCCGACACGGCAGGAACGATCCAGGAACGCAGGGCGTGGACGCTGACCCCACCGACCACGAGGGGAGCGAACCGATGACGACGAGCACGCTGGTCCAGCAGGAGACCGTGATCGAAGGCGGCGGACGGCCGCCGGTCGTCGAGTGGCTGCGGGCCATGGGTCCCGTGGTGCACCGGCTCGACTACGGCGGTCGGGTCGCGGCGGTCGGGTGCGGGGACGCCCGAGCGGTGGCGATGCTCGCCTCCGCCTACCCGCTGGCCGGCCTCGACGCCGTCGGGGCCGATCCCGGGCACGTCCGGTCAGCGGCCGACGCGATTCGACGCGCCGGCGCGAGCGCCCGGTGCGAGATCGAGGTCGGCAGCACCGAGGTGCTGGCTCCGGGGGCCTATGACCTCGTCTGCTTCCTGCACGGCCTCGCCGAGCTCGCCGACCCCGTGGGCGCGGCACGCGCTGCGCTCCTCGCCGTCCGCCCCACCGGGGCGCTGATGGTGGTCGAGCACACGCGCGCCGATGCGTTCTTCGACGGGCCGGTCACGGTCGGGGGCTGGCTGCTGCGGGCCGGCGCGGCCCGCACCCGCCTCGCCGCCTCCACCGCGCACGGCTACGTCCTCGACGCCCGACCCCAGCTCTGACGACCACACACACACCCAAAGAGAGAGTGAGAGAGCACCATGGCCACACCCGTGAAGGACCTCCCCATCGAGATCGCCCAGGGCGAGCTCGAGACCCGCTACGTCGAGCTCGGCGACATGGCGATCCGCCATGCCCGGGTGCCGGCCGGCACCGACTTCGCACCGGTGCTCGCCGGCCTGCCCGGCGACCGCTGCCCCAGCCCGCACTGGGGCATCGTCCTCGAGGGCTCGATCCACATCGAGCACGCCGACGGCTCGAAGGAGACCGCGCGCGCCGGCGAGCTCTACTACTGGCCGGCGGGCCACACCGCCACGACCGACGAGGCGACCACCTTCATCGAGGTCGGACCGGTGGGGCCGATGCGGCAGTTCAGCGAGCACGCCAAGCGGGTCTTCGCCTGACCGCAGGCCCGGCTCGGGGCCCGCACGCCGGGCGTAGGGTGGCGGCGTGGGGGCCCCGAGGTGACGCGCGCGACGGCGGTGCGGGTCGACGTGCTGGGCCGGTTCCGCGTGGACCTCGACGGGCGCTCCGTCGACGAGGCGTCCTGGCCCAGCCGCCGCTCCGCCGAGCTGGTCCAGCTGCTGGCGCTGTCGGCGCGCCGCCAGCTCCTCCGCGACGAGGTGCTCGACGCGCTCTGGCCGCACCTGCCGCCGGACGCGGCGGCCAACAACCTCCGCAAGGCCGCGCACCACGCCCGTCAGGCGCTCGACGACCCGGATGCGGTGACGTTGCGCGGGGGTGCGGTCGCCCTCTTCCCCGGCCGGGAGGTGGTCGTCGACGTCGATGCCTTCGAGGTCGCGGCGGCGAGCGCGCTCGGCGCCGACGATGCGGCCGCCTGCGCCTCCGTCGCCGACTCCTGGGGCGGCGAGCTGCTGCCGGCGGCGCGCTACGAGCAGTGGGCCGAGGACCGGCGCCGCAGCGTCGCCGCCCTGCAGCTCCGGCTGCTGCGCGCGGCCCGACGGTGGGCGGACGTCGTCGCGCTGGACCCCTGCGACGAGCCGTCCCACCAGGCCCTCATGGAGGAGGCGCTCGGACGCGGCTCCCGGGCCGAGGCGCTGCGCTGGTACTCGGCCCTCCGCCGCTCGCTCGCCACCGAGCTGGGCGTGCCCCCCGACGACCGGTCGCAGGCGCTGCACGCCCGGTGCCTGGCGGGCATCGCGGAGCCGTCGCGGGCGGGTTGCGTGGGTCGGGATGCCGAGGTGGCCGAGCTCGAGGCCGCGCTGCGGGCGGCGGTCGCCGGCCGGCGGGGCGCCGTGGGGGTGCGGGGCGGGGCAGGGGCCGGCAAGACCACCGTGTGCCGCGAGCTCGCCCGCATCGCCGAGGAGGCCGGGTCGGCATGCCGCTGGACCACCGCGAGCGCCGACGGGCGCCCCTACGGCCCCCTGATCGACCTGGTCGAGGACCTGGTGCTCGACGACCGGGCGGCGCTGGCCGACCTCGCCGGCAACGCCACCGGGGTGCTGGGCCTGCTGCTCCCCGGGCTCGTGGACGGCAGCACCGAGGGCCCGCTCTCCCGACACCAGGTGGTCGGCGCCCTGCAGCAGGTGCTGCGCGCCGTCGACAGCCGTCCGACCGTCCTGGTCATCGACGACGCCCACCTGGCCGACGAGGCCACGATCGACGTCGTCGGGCACCTCGCCGGATCGGTGCGCGACGTCGTGGTCGTGCTGGCGCGCCGGGACGCGCCGGCGAACGCCTCGCTGGCGAAGGTGCTGGCCCGGCTGGAGCGGGCCGGGCGCCTCCACGAGGTCGAGCTCCGACCGCTCGCCGACGGGCCGGCCGACGAGCTGCTCCGGGCGGTCGCCCCCGGCCTCGACGAGCCGACCCGCAGCCGCCTCCGGGCCGAAGCCGAGGGGAACCCGTTCGTGCTCGCCGAGCTGGCCCGCCTCAGCGGCCGGGACGCCGACGCGGCGTCGACCGTGGGCGCGGCCATGACGGCGCGGTTGACCGAGCTCGATCAGGTCGACGTCGACGGCCTCCGACGGCTGGCGCTGGCCGAGGGCGAGCTCGATCAGCGCACCGCGCTGGCGCTCCTGGGACGACCCGAGGCCGAGCTGCACGCCCTGCTCGACGTCGCGCTGGAGGCGGGCGTCCTGGTCGTCGTCGGCGAGCGGTACCGGTTCGTGCACGACCTGGTGCGCACCGCCCTCGCCGCGCAGCTCCCGCCGCACCGCCGCCTCGAGATCCACCGTGCGACGGCCGACGCCCTCGCTCGTGCGGGCGCGCCGCCGGCGTCGGTGGCGCGCCACTGGCTCGCCGGGGAGCAGCCGGCGGAGGCGGTCGCGCCGCTGCTCGCCGCAGCCGAGGCGGCGATCGCGCTCGGCGCCTTCGCCGACGCCCGTGGGCACGTGGCCCCGGTGCTGGCCCACGACCCCACCGACCCGCATGCGCTGCGCCTGGAGGCCGAGGCCCTCGACATGATGGGTGACCCTCGGGCCCTGCTCGCCTACGACGCTGCCATCGCAGCCGCCGATCCGGTCGCGGCCCAGGACCTCGTCGCCATGCGAGCCCTGGCCCAGATCAAGCAGGGGGATCCGGCCGGCGCGCTGGAGTCGATCGCCGGTGCCAGCCCGACCTCGGTCACCGGTCGCCTGAGCGAGGCGCTGACCTACGCCGGCGCCGCAGCGCTCGGCTTCGCGGATCCTGCGTTCGGCACCGCCAAGGCCGCCGAGAGCCGTCGGATCGCCCTGCAGACGGGCGACACGGCCTCGATCGTGATCGCCTCGTGGGCGCAGGCGGCCGCCGCCCACGCTCGCGGCGAGCTGCACGACTCCGTGCTCGCCGACCTCCGGGACACGGCGACGGTGCCGCACCTGGCCGTGCGCGTCTTCGACGGTCACCTGTGCATGACCCAGCGCTTCCTCTACGGGGCCCGCCCGTACGACGAGGTCATCGGCTTCGCCGACGCCCTGGCCGACGAGGCCCTGCGGCTGGGAGCCCGACGCGGGCACGCCTTCGCCATGAACCTGCGTGGCGAGGCCGAGCTGCACGCCGGGCGGATCGGCGCAGCCGAGGAGGACCTCCGGGAAGGGGCGCGGCTGCACCGAGCGATCGGCGCGGCCGTCGGCGAGGCGCATGCGCTCCAGCGGCTGGCGGAGGTCGCTCACCACCGGGGTCGGGCGCTGGAGGCAGCGCACCTGCTCGATGAGGCGCTCGAGCTGGCACGGGTCACCGACATCGGCTTCCACCTGCTCGACCGGATCTACGGAACGCGCATCCTGCTCGCCGGGTCCGACCCAGCTGCTGCCCTGGCCGCGGTCGACGAGGCCGAGGCTTCGGTGCAGGGCCAGCTCGAGACGTGCCCGGGGTGCCGGATCACCTTCGCCGTGCCTGCAGCGATCGCCTGTGCCATCGCTGGGGAGGTCGACCGCGCGCTCCGCTACGAGGAGGCCAGCGAGTGGCTGGCGCACGTGGTCATGAGGCTGCCGGCGTGGGACGCCGCCCACGAGGAGGTCCGGGGGCACGTGCGCCTCCTGGCCGGGGATGCAACAGGGGCGCGCCAGCAGTTCTCCCTCGCCAGCGAGGGCTTCGCGGCTGCAGGCCACCCGCTGGACGCCGAGCGCTGCGCCGCCCTCGCCGGAGGCCGCTGAGCGCGCCGGGTGCCGGCACCGGCACCGCGGGGGACCGGCGGTACGCTCGCCAGGTGGCCGAGAAGCAGACCCCGGATCTCGTCGGACCGAACGCCTGGATGGTCGACGAGATGTACGAGCAGTACCTCGCCGACCCCTCCTCCGTGAGCGAGTCCTGGCAGGACTTCTTCGCCGACTACACCCGCGACGTCGACGCCGCGCCCATCGCCACCCCTGCGACCAACGGCGCCTCGCCGGCCGCCCCGCAGCCGGCTGCGCCCGCCCCGACCTCGGCGAAGGCCCCCGCCGGCGCGGCGGAGCCCGCCGCCGCCGACGAGGCCG
>JAKFET010000169.1:0-2309 GCA_036675575.1 Acidimicrobiaceae bacterium | reverse complement strand
AGCGACGTACTCATCAACGCGGGCCGAGGCTCCCTGAAATTCGGCGGGGACGACGTGGGCGCCGAGGAACGTGGTCTCGTCGGTGAACTGGCGGGCCACCGCGAGACTGCGTGCCTCGTCGTGCACGGACAACCCATATCCACTCTTGATCTCGATGGAGGTGGTGCCCTGGGCCCGCATCTCGGAGACGAGCCGGGCAACGTGAGAGGTGAGCTGCTCGTCGCTGGCCGCCCGGGTCCTGGCGACGGTCGTCCGGATGCCGCCGGCCGTGTAGGGCTCGCCGGTCATGCGTGCGGCGAACTCGGCCGAGCGGTCGCCGGCGAACACCAGGTGGCTGTGGCTGTCGACGAAGCCGGGGATGACCGCGCGACCGCCCAGGTCGACGACCGTGTCGGCTGCGGGGGCATCGGCGGCCGGGCCGACCCAGGTGATGTGGCTGCCCTGGATGACGACGGCGGCGTCGGTCACCAGGCCGAGCAGTCCGCCCTGCTCTGCACGAGCGGGGTCGTTGGTGGTCAGCTCGCCGATGCCGGTGAGGAGGGTGGTCGGCTGCTGCTGCCCGTCGATCATGCCCACAGTCTGCCGATCGCCTCGTCCAGCTCGCGCCCGATCTGGTCACGATCGCCGGCGCGCACCACCCAGTGGCCGTCGACCATCACGTCGCCGACGTCGGCCGCGGTGGCGGCGAAGGCGATGGTGCCCTCATCACGGCCGGTGCCGGCGGTGCGCGTGGTGGCCGGGTCGAGGACCACCAGGTCGGCCCGATGACCGACTGCGATCCGGCCGGCGTCGGACCAGCCGAGCGACTCGTGGCCCGCGACAGTCGCGGCCTCGATCAGCTCGGGGGCCGACCAGTGGCCGCGCTGCTGGGTGACCAGTCGTTCGTCCATCTCGAGCGCGCGCATCTCCTCGAACGGGTCGATGACGGCGTGGCTGTCCGAGCCCAGCGTCAGGCGTGCCCCGGCATCGTGGAGTGCGCGGCTCGGGCCGACGCCGTCGCCGAGGTCGCGCTCGGTCGTGGGACAGAAGGCGGCGAAGGCACGCGCCTCGCCGATCAGTCGTACGTCGTCCTCGCTGAGGTGGGTCGCGTGGACCAGGCTCGACGTCGACCGGAGCAGCCCGTGGTCGGCGAGCAGTCGGGTCGGGGTGACGCCGTACGTCGCCACGCACGCCTCGTTCTCGGCCACCTGCTCGGACAGGTGCACGTGGAAGGGCCGCTCACCCACCCACGTCGCCACCGCGTCGAGATCGTTCGCGGGCACGGCGCGCACCGAGTGCACCGCCGCACCGACGCGGACACGTTCGTCATCGGCCAGCTCGTCGACGCGCGACGACCAGGCCTCGACCGCGCCGTCGGAGTAGCGCACCTGCGCACCCTCGGGCGCTGCGCCGAAGCCGGACGAGAGATAGAGCGTGTCGAGCAGGGTCAGCCGGATCCCCGCCTGCCGGGCCGCCTCGACGAGCGCGAGGCCCATCTCGTTGGGGTCGTCGTAGGGCTTCCCGTCCGGCTGGTGGTGGAGGTAGTGGAACTCCCCCACGCACGTGATCCCGGCGGCGGCCATCTCGCGGTACGTCGCGCGCGCGAGGGCGAGGTAGGTGTCCGGATCGAGCCGGGCGGCGACGTCGTACATCTGGTCGCGCCAGGTCCAGAAGGTCCCGCGCTCGCGCTGGGTCCGCCCCCGCAGGGCGCGGTGGAACGCGTGGCTGTGGGTGTTCGCCAGCCCCGGGATGACCAGGCCCCGCACGGGGATCGCGCGCCGCGGGTCGGCATCCGGCGTGACGGACGTGAACCGACCGTCCTCGACCTCGACGAGCACGTCGTCGTGCACCGCACCGCCTGAAGAAGTGGGCAGCCACGCCCGTTCCAGCAGGTACGACGTCATGCGGGCGCCCCGGCGAGCTCGGTCAACACATCGGCGAGTGCGACGACTCCGGCCAGGCAGTCATCCATGCTCGCCGTCTCGTCGGGTGAGTGGGAGATGCCGGTCGGGTTGCGCACGAAGACCATGGCCGTGGGGATGCCGGCGTCGGACAGGATGCCTGCGTCGTGGCCGGCCTGGGTCGGGATGATCGGCCAGTTGCCGAGCCCCGCCAGCCGGGCGGCGAGCTCGGGGTCGAAGGCGACCGAGCCGGACACCGACTCGGCGGTCACGACCAGCGACGTCTCGTCACGGGAGGCCCGCTCGGTGGCCTGGCGGGAGATCTCGCCGATCATCTCGGCGAGCGCCTCTTCGGAGGAGGCGCGCGCGTCGAGCCAGGCGGTGACGAGGGACGGCACGGCGTTGGTGCCGTTGGGCTCGACGGCGATC
>JAKFET010000242.1:0-2313 GCA_036675575.1 Acidimicrobiaceae bacterium | reverse complement strand
GTCGTCGCCGGTGCCGCTCTCGACCTTGATGACCCGGGCGCCCATGTCGCCGAGCATCATCCCGGCGTGTGGCCCCGCCAGGGCGCGCGTCAGGTCGAGGACGAGCAGGTCGTCGAGCGGTCCGCTCGTCCGGGCTGCCTTCACGACAGGTCGACGATCGCCGCGACCGGGCCGCCACCCTCCGGGCCCTGGTGGGCCGCCGACACCGACACGAAGACGGCCGGGTCGCCCGTCACCGCGGCTGTGACTCCGCCGACGCAGGACTTGATCTGGCGGTGCCAGTGGACGTCGGAGTCGTCGAGCATCGCGTTGCGGCGACCACGGACCATGCCGTCCTGGCTGGCCTCGCACTTGAGGAAGACGTTGACCAGGCGGCCGTCGAGGTCGGTGGTGCGAGGACGGTCGGGCAGGTCGAGGCCGGCGGCCTTGATGGCGTCCCAGATGCCCTCGGAGTCCAGGGCGTCCTTCATCACGGAATGGCCGATGCGGTACTTCCCGCCGACGCCGGTGGCGTTGCCGACCACGACGACCTGGGCCACGTCGAGCTCGACGCCCGAGGAGCACGAGGCGACCGAGGAGTAGAGGTCGCGGTTGTGCATCACGTCGGCATCGGTCGGCATGTCGATCTCGCCGAGCGCGACCGCGATGCCGAGCGCCGTACAGCCGTTGGAGAGGTCCATCGACTCGTGGGTGTGCTCGGTCCACACCGTCTTGCCGCGGGACTTGGCGTCGCGGATGGTGTGGATGGTCAGCAGCGGCGTCTTGGTCTGGACGTAGTGGACGTCCGCCGGGTCGGTGATGCCGGCCCGCTCCATGGCGACCTTCACCGCGGCGGCGACCTTCTCGACCATGCTGACCCGGCCGATCTCCTCGGGCAGCAGCGGCTCGCTCATCGCGAAGCCGGTGGTGAGGCGCGGCTCGGCCTTTGACGGGTCGTCGTCGGCCACGTCGGTCGTCGCGAAGATGGTGGCGTGCGGGCTGATGACTCCGTCGGTGCCGCCCGACCACACGATCGGGACGCCCTTGACCGCGTCCGCGTCGGCCCCGCCGGCGACGAGAGCCTCACGGAAGGCCCGGTCGGCGATGATGCGGGTGTAGTCGTTGACTCCGCCGTTGCCCTCGGTCTTGCCGATGATGGCAATGACCCGGCCGGCCTCGAGCACGCCCCCGTCGATGAGCTTGGTGAGCTCCGAGGCGTCGGCGACGGAGTGGATCGGCACCTTGCGGACCTCGATGGCGCTGGGCATGGGCTTTCCTTTCATTGGGTGGACACGACCGTGCCGGCGTCGCCGCCCACGGCTTCGATGATCTGGTCGAGACTGGTGATGACGCCGCGGCGGCCGGTGGCCTCGACGAAGCGGCAGACGGCATCGACCTTCGGTCCCATCGAGCCGGAGGCGAAGTGGCCCTCGGTGGCGAGGCTGCGCATCCGCTCGGCACTGACGTGGCCGATCGGCTCGGCGTCGGGCTGGCCGTAGCGCAGGATCGCGTGGGGCACGTCGGTGGCGATGACGAGGACGTCGGCCTCGACCGTCCGGGCGAGCAGGGCGGCCCCGAGGTCCTTGTCGATGACCGCCTCGACACCGCTCAGCGACCCGTCGGCACGGCGTACGACGGGGATGCCGCCACCACCGTTGGCGATCACGACGAAGCCGGCGCGGATAAGCGCGAGCACCGCGGGCGCGTCGATGATCTCCAGCGGCTCGGGCGAGGCGACGACGCGACGCCAGCCCTTCTCGCCGCGGTCCTCCCACGTCTCGCCGTGCTGGATGAGCACCTCGGCCTCGACCGCGGGCAGATGACGGCCGATCGGCTTGGTGGGCGTGGTGAAGCCGTCGTCGTCGGCGTCGACGAGGGTGCGGGTGACCAACGCCGCGCTGCGGCGGTCGACCCCGCGCGTGGCCAGCTCGTGGTCGAGGGCGTCCATCAGGACGAAGCCGAGGGTGGCCTGGGTCTGTGCGCCGCACCAGTCCAGGGGGACGGGGGGTACGACGCCGGCCGCGAGCTCGTTCTTGACCAGGAGGTTGCCGACCTGGGGGCCGTTGCCGTGGGTGATGACCACCTCGTGATCGTGCTCGAGGAGTCGGGCGACCGCCGCCATAGCGACTTCCGCGGCAGCGATCTGGTCCTCCGGGCGCGCGCGACCGTCGGCGTTGGTCATGGCGTTTCCGCCGAGCGCGAGCAGGACCCTCATGCGTCGAACCTAGTGACCCCGCTCACCCTCCATCACCGTGGCGGGCGACGACGGCGGCCCGGATTCACTGGCAGGTGTTGCCAATCAGCCCGGGCGGACCTTGGCCAGCGCGGCGTCGT
>JAKFET010000005.1:0-2320 GCA_036675575.1 Acidimicrobiaceae bacterium | reverse complement strand
TGGACCTCGGCCCGGGCCTGGCAGCCACGCAGGTGCCCGCCACCGTGCTGGTCGGGACCAGGGATCTCCTCACGCCGCCGCGGTCGGCCCGGGCGCTTGCCGCGGCCTGGCCGGACGCCCGGCTGACGGTCCTACCCGGGGCCGGGCACATGCTGCCCATCGAACGCCCCGATGAGGTCGTCGAGGCGGTGCTGGCACGCACGTCCGTGCGCTGACACGGACTGGTTGGTGTCTGCTGCGCCTTCGCAAGCCCACCGTGGCAGGGAGCGCCATGCCCTTCGCGGCGTGCGACACCCCCGTTTTTCGGGGTGATGGGCTCAGGTGCCGGTGAACTCCGGTGGCCGCTTCTCCATGAACGCGAGCGGTCCCTCGATCGCGTCCTTGGACGTGAACACGGGCACGCCGACCTCGGACTCGATGCGCAGGGCCTCCTCGAGGCTTGTGCCCTCCGAACGCCGGACCGCCTCCTTGACGGCGCGCACGGCGAGGGGCCCGTTGCCGGCGATGCGCCCGGCGAGCTCCAGGGCCCGGTCGAGCACCTTCTCGCGGGCGAGCACCTCGTTGACCAGACCGATGCGCCACGCCTCGGCGACCGGCATGGGCTGGCCGAGGAGCAGGATCTCCATGGCCTTGGCCCGGGGGACCTGGCGGGGGAGCCGGCTCACGCCGCCGCCGCCGGGGATGAGGCCGCGGGCCACCTCGGTGAGGCCGACGGTGACGCCCTCGGCGGCGACGCGCAGGTCGGTGGCCAGCACAAGCTCGGTGCCCCCGGCGAGGGCGTCGCCCTGGATGGCCGAGACCACCGGCTTGTCGAGGACGAAGCCGCGGAGCAGGCCGTCGGCGAAGGCCGCCTTGTCCGAGAGCAGGGCCTCGTCCCACTCGTCCTCCGGTCCGCGCTGGCGGGTCATGAGGGGGATGAGCCGGCCGAGGTCGGCGCCGGCGCAGAACGCCTTGTCCCCGGTGCCGGTCAGCACGGCGACGCGGACGGCGTCGTCGTCGCGGACCTGGCGCCATGCCCGCGCCAGGCGGACCAGCATCTCGGGGCTCAGCGCGTTGCGCTTGTCCGGGCGGTTCATGATGAGCACGGCGATGCCGTCTCGCACGTCCACGAGCAGGTGGGGTTCGGTCACGGGATCCTCCGTCGCGATCAGGAGCCGGATCGGCGGTTGCTGCGCACGTCCCGGAAGGGGATGTCGGCGTCGACGGAGGGCTCCTTGGGCAAGCCCAGGACCCGCTCGCCGATGATGTCGTGCTGGATCTCGTCGGTGCCGCCGGCGATGGACTGCCCCGGCACCGACACGAGCACCTCGGCCACGATCCCGCCCTCCAGCGAATCGGGGCCGTCGAGCATGGCGTGGGCGCCGGCGACGTTGGTGTGGGCAGCCGCCGCGGCCCGGGCGATGCCGCTGCCGTGCAGCTTGCCGAGGGACCCCTCCGGTCCGGGACGGCCCGCTCTGCGCTGGGCGGTGGCCCGCTGGGCGGTCAGCTGCGCCGCTCGCCGGAGGGCGTGCAAGGCGGCCATCTCCTGCCGCAGCACCGGGTCGCGGGATCGCCCGAGCCGCTGCGCCAGGGGGGCGACCAGGTCGGCTCGCCCGGCGCGCTGGGGGTACCACTCGTAGGTCTTCAGGTACGCACCCGCCTCGGCGGCGGCCTCCTCCCGGGTGCGGCCACCGCCGGCCGGGGGGAGGGAACCGAACAGGCCTGCGGCCAGGCCCCGCTCGTGGGACAGCGTGGTGCGGGCCACAGCCCAACCCCCGTGCAGCTCGCCGACGAGGTTGGCGTGGGGGACCCGGGCCTCGTCGATGAACACCTCGTTGAACGACGATCGGCCGTTCATCTGGCGCAACGGGCGCACCTCCACGCCGCTCTGGCGCATCGGGAAGGCGAAGAAGGAGATGCCCCGGTGCTTGGGGACGTCGGGGTCGGTGCGGGCGAGCAGCATCCCGTAGGCCGCGTGGTGGGCGCCGGTGGTCCACACCTTCTGGCCCGTGACGATCCACTCGTCGCCGTCCCGGTGGGCGTGGGTGGTGAGGCCGGCCAGGTCGGAGCCGTTGCTCGGTTCGCTGAACAGCTGGCACCACGTGTCCTGGCCCGTGGCGATGCCTCGCAGCAGGAGGCGCTGGAGCTCGAGCGCCCCGTGCTCGAGCAGCGTCGGCGCGGCCAGCGACATGCCGACCCCGACGGCCGGGCCCACGGCGCCCGCGGCCCGCAGCTCGTCGGTGGCGACGCGGGCGAGGTCCGGAGGCAGGCCCTGGCCGTACCGGTCGGGGGGCCAGCCCGGGCAGCCCCAACCGGAGTCCACGAGGAGGTCGCGCCACTC
>JAKFET010000072.1:0-2329 GCA_036675575.1 Acidimicrobiaceae bacterium | reverse complement strand
CCTGCCGGCCGTGACCACGCGACCCAGCCTGGGCCTGTTCGTCGTGATCCTGCAGGGCACGGCGGTCGTCGCCGTCGTACTCGGTGCCGATGCCTATCTCCGTCGCCTCGCCGACCACCACCCGTGGTGGCAGCGCGGGCTGGCCGTGACGCTGGCCGTGGTGGCCGCGGCGGTGCCCGTCGGCGGGATGCTCTGGTGGTTGTCCGGACCCGAGACCGCGCTCGCGCTCGACTCCGAGCAGGCGGTCCCGGTCTACATGCAGCAGAGCTCGCTGCTCGGCCAGGAGCACGGCGTGCTGGTCCTGAGCGGCTCGATCGACGACGGCGTCACCTACCGCATCCGCCGCGACGACGGCACCACCCTGGGCGAGGACGAGATCCTCACCCTCGCCGACGAGGACGCCGCGCTGACCAGTGACGTGCAGGCGCTGGTGTCGGCGCCGAGCCCGTCCGTGGTGGCCGAGCTGGGCGACCGCGGCGTGGAGTACGTCGTGCTCGCGGCGCCGGCCGACGGGCGCATCTCGGCGTTGCTCGACGCGACCGCCGGCCTCGACCAGGCCAGCGCCGAGGACCGCGCGACCCGCGCCTGGCACGTCGACCGGCCGCTCGCGCCGAGTGCCGTCGACGGCAGCGGCGGTTGGTGGCGCGCCGCGCTGGTGGGCCTGCAGGCCCTCCTGGTCGTGGCCGCGCTGGTGCTGGCGGCCCCGACCGTGAGGAAGCGTCGCGATGGCTGAGCCGACCCCGACCCCGGACCCCACAGGAGGTCGCCGCCGGGCGGCCGCGGTGGCCGGCGCGAGCCTCTCCCCGCTGACGATCCTGGCGCTGGTGATCCCGTTGCTGACGGTGGCCGCGCTTGCCCTCGTCCGGCCGGCTGACCCGCCGGTGACCTCCTTCGCGCCCACCGAGGCCGACCTGGATCGCGCCACCGCGGTGTGTCCCGCGCGGCTGCCCGGGGCCGACGACGTGACGCTGGGCAACACCGCTCTCGCCTCCGGTGACCTCGCCCTCCGGGTGGGTGGCGAGGATTCCACCGAAGCGCTCGAGGGTGGCGTGGCCACCCTGACCGAACGCGCCGCGGTGGTGGTCTCCGGCGCGGACGAGCTGGCGTCGGGCCTGGTGGTGAGCCGCGCCGGGGCAGGCTCCGCAACGGTGTGCGCGCAGCCCGCACCCGAGAAGTGGTTCACCGGTGTCGGGGCGGCCGCGGAACACTTCTCCACCCTCACCCTCGTCAACCCCGACAAGGGGCCGGCCGTCGCGGACGTGACGGTCTACGACGGCAGCGGCATCGTCGACGTGCCGGCCCTCCGCGGCGTCCGGGTGCCCGGCGGCCGGTCCGCGTCCTTCGACCTCGCCGACGTCGTCCCGAGCCGGGACGCGCTCGCCCTCCGGGTCTCGGTCTCGCGCGGGCGGCTCGGTGCCAGCGTCGTCGACGTGGTCGACCCGCTCGGACGCGCCAAGCCGGTGCGCGAGTGGCTGCCGGCACAGCCCACCCCAGCCGAGTCGTCGTACGTCGTGTTCGGGGAGCCGGGGACGGCGGCCGCCACACCAGGGAGCGCGAGTCGCGTCCTCACCGTCGCCAACCCCGGCGACAGCGAGGTGCGGCTCGACATCAAGCTGGTCAGCCAGGACAGCGAGTTCACGCCCGCCGGCATCGAGGAGCTGAGCCTGCCGCCCGAGTCGGTGCAGGAGGTCGACCTCGGCCGGGTGCTGCGCGGCAAGGTGGCCGAGGACGTCCAGGCCCTGCGCCTGGACGCGACGGCGCCGATCACGGCCAGCCTCCGTACCCGGACCACAGCCGACCTCGCGCTCGCCGCAGCCGGTGCGCCGGTCGAGTCGGCGACCGGTGTGGCGTTGCCCGAAGGAGCAAAGCGCGTCGTCCTCGCCGGAGCCGGCGCCCCCGGCGTAGTGATCCTGCAGGCGTGGAACGCCGACGGCGAGGAGGTCGTGCACGCGCGCCGGGTGGAGATCGACCCGGCCACGGCCGGGCGGATCAAGCTGCCCGACGACACGGTGCTGGCCCTGATCCGGATCGAGCGCACGTCGGCGACCATCTCCGTCGAGCTCGCCGATCGTGGGTTGTCGGTCCTGCCGCTCGACGAGCTGGTCACGACCGGGCAGCTGCCCGACGTGCGGCCGGCCCAGAGGTAGAGCCCAGGGGTAGGGCTCAGTCCTCGTACCTCTCGTCCACCTGGTCCGGCGTCAGCCCGAGCAGCTCGGCGAGCTGCTCGACGATGATGGTGTGCACCATCGCCTCCAGGTCGTCGCGGCTCTGGCTGCGGTGCTCGATGGGGCGGCGGAAGAGCACCAGCCGGGTGGGTTCCTGTCCCTTG
>JAKFET010000085.1:0-2342 GCA_036675575.1 Acidimicrobiaceae bacterium | reverse complement strand
ACGACATCTGGCACGACGCCCACGTCGTCCGATCAGCCCTCCGCCGGGTGCTCGATCACCCCGATGAGCGCCCGACCTGCCACCGCCCGACGCCGTCGCCCTTCGACCACCGCCCCGACGGTTCGCTGGTCACGGTTCGACGTCAGCAGGGCGATCGGGGATCTGTGAACCTGAGAGGTGGCGTTCGCTGATCCGGACGTGACCGTCCCGCGTCGTTTCTGGACCAGTGGAGCCTCGGGGCGGTGGCAACGTTGACGCCATGGGCCTGCACCCCGACATCGCCGAGCGGATCTCGCACCTGTGGGGCGCGCACGTGCTGCAGCTGCTGTCGGGCGAGGTGGAGGGCGTGCCGCCGGCGGCACCGATCGACGTGCCGGGCGTGGCACGCACCGACGACGTGGTCGCCGGTCCCGGTGGGCCGATCCCGGTGCGCTGGTACCGCGCCGCCGAGCTCCATCCGGACGAGCCGGCGCCGACCCTCGTGTGGGTCCACGGCGGCGGCTGGCAGTACGGCGACCTCGACATGCCGGAGGCCGACTCCGTCGGGCAGCTCGTCGCCGCCGGGCTCCCCGGCGTGGTGGTGAGCGTCGACTACCGCCTGGCGCCACGGCACCGGCACCCCGCCGCCCTCGACGACGTGCTCGCCGCGTTCCGTGCCGTCGTCGCCGACGGGGCGTCCCGGGGTGTCGACGTCGGCCGGGTTGCGCTGGGCGGCGGGTCCGCCGGCGCCCACCTGTCCACGTTGGCGACGCTCGAGCTGGCGGCCGAGGGGTCGACGCCGGCTGCGCTGGTGCTCGCCTACCCGGTCACCGACCCCGACGGCGGACCGTACGAGGCGCGCCACCCCGACTGCCCGCCGGTGCTGTGGCTCGGTCACGAGGGGACGATGGGTCTCTTCCGTGGCTACCTGCCGCAGGGCCACGACGGTCCCCTCCCGATCGCCGTGGGGCGCGACCTCTCGGTGCTCCCCCCGACGCTGGTCACCACCGCGGAGGTCGACAGCCTCCGATCGCAGGCCCTCCGCCTGCTCGACCTCGCCCGGGACGCGGGTGCCGAGGTCGAGCACCACGACGTCGACGGGGTCCTGCACGGCTACCTCAACACGACCGGCGACGACGCGCTCGCCGGCGCCGCCCTCGCCCGCCACATCGACTGGCTCCGGTCGGCACTCGGTCCCCCCTCCGGAACGTAGGCACCTCGGCACGATCCAGAAACACGTGTCGACCGGACCGAAAGGTTCTCCGTCAGGTCTCGTTCACCTGTGCGGGGACACCAACGGGCGTGTGCCACGGAAGAGGAGCAACCATGCAGAAGAAGTTCTTTGCGATCCTGGCGTTGATCGCCACGGTCTTCGCCTTCGGGGTCGGGTCCGCCCTGGCGCAGCAGCCAGAGGACAAGGGCAAGCCCGAAGGGAACCCGGCGTGTCAGAAGGACGAGCCGCCGGCGGGCTGTGACGACAACGACCACCCCGACGATCCGGACGGCGATGACGACGAGGATCCCGATCCCGACGCCAACCCCCTCGCTCCGCTCTGCGACGCCCTGGGGGCCATCGATCCCGCGGTCACGGACGCGTGCATGCAGGTCGCCGATGCGCTCTTCGGAGGCGGCACGCCGGAGCTCCCGCCGCCCGGTGGTGGTGGCGGTGAGCCCGGCGGGGAGCCGAGCTGCGCCGACATCCCCGAGCCGCAGCTCGCCGCTGCGTGCCAGGCGTTCGTGGATGCGCTGACGGGTGGCGAGGTCCCGGAGTTCCCGCCCGGTGGTGGCGGCGGTGAGCCCGGCGGCGAGCCGAGCTGCGCCGATCTCCCGGACCAGGCGCTCGCCGACGGGTGCCAGGCGCTGGTGGATGCCCTGACCGGCGGTGGCGGTGACCCGCAGGGTCTGTGCGACGCCATCCGAGGTGCCGGCCTGGCCCCCGTCGCCGACGTCTGCGACGCCGTCGTCGCAGCGCTGACCGGCGGTGGCGGCGGTGAGCCCGCCCAGCCCAGCTGTGCCGATCTCCCGGACGCCCAGGCCGCCGCTGCGTGCCAGACGATCGTGGATGCGCTCACCGGCGGCCAGGTCCCGGAGTTCCCGCCCGGCGGTGGCGGCGGTGAGCCCGCCCAGCCCAGCTGCGCCGATCTGCCCGACGAGGCGCTCGCCACCGGTTGCCAGCAGGTGGTCGATGCCCTCGCCGGTGGCGGCGGCGGCACCGAGCCCCCAGCCGCGCCCGAGCTGCCCACGCTCCCGCCGGAGGGTGGCGAAGGTCCGTCCTGCTCGCAGATCCCGGTCCCCGAGCTGGCGACCGCCTGCCAGTCCGGTCGTGACGCACTGAACGAGGCCGGCATCCCGGTCTGATCAGA
>JAKFET010000099.1:0-2346 GCA_036675575.1 Acidimicrobiaceae bacterium | reverse complement strand
CGCGAACCCGGCGACGACACCGTCTCCCAGCTCGTTGCCGCAGGCGTGGCCGACGGGCCGGACGCCGACGCCGGTCTGCTCTCGATCCTGGCGTTCGTCTTCACCATGGTGGCCGGGGGAAACGACACGACCACCGGTGCGTTGGGCGGTGCGGTGCAATTGCTGTCGTCGCGTCCGGACCAGCGCGCCCTGCTCGTCGCCGACCCGTCGCTGCTGCCGGACGCCGTGGAGGAGTTCCTCCGCCTCACCTCGCCGGTCCAGGCCCTGGCCCGGACGGCGGTCCGCGACGTCGTGCTCCACGACACGGTCATTCCCGCGGGTCGCAAGGTGCTCCTCCTGTACGGCGCCGCGAACCGCGACCCGCGTCGCTACGGGGCGGACGCCGACGAGCTCGACGTATGCCGTCGGCCGAGCCAGATCCTCAGCTTCAGCCAGGGCCACCACCACTGCCTGGGCGCCGCGGCCGCGCGGATGCAGATCCTGGTGGCGCTCGAGGAGCTGCTGGCGCGGATCCCCGACTTCACCGTCGACGACGCGGCGATCACCTGGGCTCCCGGCCCCTATGTACGACGTCCGCTGGGCGTCCCGCTGGAGGCGAGATGAGCGACTGGGTGGATCGGCGGGCACCCGCTGTCGAACGGATCCTCGACGCGGCCGGTGGCCTGTTCGCGGAGCGCGGCGTCGACGTGGTCGCGATGTCCGACATCGCCGCCGCCGCGGGCTGCTCGCGTGCGACGCTCTACCGCTACTTCCCCGACCGGCCGGCTCTGCAGGCGGCGTTCGTGCAGCGCGAGGCGATCCGGGTGGGTGGCCTGGTCGCAGCGGACCTGGCTGCCCTGCCTGGCAGCAGGGACGTGGTGACGGAGGCGGTGCTGTCCTCGCTGCGCCACGTGCGCGAAGCGCCCGCGCTGGCGGCGTGGTTCGGCGGCGGCGACGCCGGCCGTACCGCCGACCGGGCCATCGAGTCCGAGGTGATCGAGGCGCTCGGGCTGACCATGGCGCCCGATCCCGACGCCGCGCGCTGGCTGGTCCGTGCGATCGTCTCGCTCCTCACCGTTCCCGGTCGCGACGCCGCGGAGGAGCGGGCGATGGTGGCGCGGTTCGTGGCGCCGGTGGTGCGGGTTCATCAAGGTATGTAGCCGAGTTGTCACTTCCCACGGTGGGCACGCCGTGGGAAGTGCCGGGCCGCCGGCATACCTTGATGAACCCGCAGCCGCTCCGACGACGAGGCGAGGGAAACCCGGTCGACGCCGCCGTCGGCGATGCGGTTCGATCGGGGCATGATCCTTTCCCACGACGACGAGGGCTCCGGCCCGGCAGTCGTCCTCCTGCACTCCGGTGTCTGCGACCGACGGATGTGGGCGGACCAGGTCGCTGCACTCGCGCCCTCGCACCGCGTCATTCGTCCGGACCTGCGGGGGTTCGGGGAGACCCCGTTGCCGGCGGAGCGGTTCTCGTTCGCCGCCGACGTGGTCGCACTGCTCGACCACCTGCAGGTCGACCGCGCCGCGATCGTCGGGTCCTCCTTCGGTGGACGCGTGGCGCTCGAGGTAGCGGTCACGGCTCCGGAGCGGGTCGCGTCGCTGGCCCTGCTGTGCCCGGCGCTCCGGGGAGTCCCGAGCACCCCGCGCGCCGATGCCTTCGACGAGGAGGAGGACCGACTGCTCAACAGCGGCGACGTGGCGGGGGCGGTGGAGCTGAACGTCGCCACGTGGCTGGGGCCGGAGGCCTCGGCAGCGACGCGTGACCTCGTCCGCGCGATGCAGGCGCACGCCTTCGAGGTCCAGCTGGCCGCCGACGAGCTCGATCCGGGCCCCGAGGCGACGCGGGTCGACGTGGACCTGGCGCTGGTGTCCGCACCCACGCTGGTCGTCAGCGGTGGCCTCGACGTGGACCACTTCCAGAACGTGGCCCAGCACGTGGCCGACTCCGTCGCGGGTGCCCGCCTGGAGAAGCTGGCATGGGCCGGGCACCTCCCCAGCCTCGAACGGGCGGCCGAGGTCAGCGCGTTGCTGGCTGGCTTCCTCGGGTGACCCGGTAGCGCACGAACGACGGCACCGCGAGCGCGGCCACCACGGTCAGCACGACGACGAGTACGCCGCCACCGGCAGCCGCGGTCGCCGTACCCACCATCGCGGCGGTGGCGCCGTGGGCGACGTCGGCGATGCGTGGTCCACCGGCGACGACGACGATGAAGATGCCCTGCAGCCGGCCGCGGACCTCGTCGGCCGCGGCGCTCTGGAGCATGGACGTGCGGAACGCGGCCGAGGCCATGTCGGCTGCGCCGCCGATCACGAGCATGAGGACAGCGAGCCCGAGCCACAGGTGCGGCGAGCCCGGGAGCTC
>JAKFET010000162.1:0-2356 GCA_036675575.1 Acidimicrobiaceae bacterium | reverse complement strand
CGGTCCGTGGCGAGCTCGGTCGCCTGCTTGGCCGTCAGGTCGGCGACGAAGCCGTTGGCCGAGATCGTGTAGTGCACCTTGACGTCGAAGCCGAGGTCCGTGCCCAGCTTGTCGTGGGTGGCCCTCAGCTGCTTCGTGTACGACGCCACGCCGGCGCCCTTCGCATCGAACTGTTCGCCCGCGGCGGCGCGGGTCGGGTTGGCCGTGGACGCGGGCGGAGCCGCGAGCATCACGACGTAGCGCCCGGCCTTGTAGCGGGTCAGGTCGGCCCGGGCCGCCGACTGGCCCTCGCCGTCAGCGGCACCGGGGCCCGGGTCGCTGGGATCGGCCAGCGCCGGTGCGCCGAGGGCGACGGTGAGTCCGAGCGTCGCCGCGAGGGCGAGCACGAGGAGCGGGGGAAGGCGGCGTGCGCGGTCGCGCGTGCGCAGGACATGCATGGGGGGTCCTCCGGGTCCGAGAGGGATGCGACAGGGTGGGGGTCCTGTCGTGAGGCGGAGATCGTTCCGCCTCCGTCACCCAAGCGGCGAAGATCCGCCGCGTCAAGGGTCCGCGGCCGGACGATTCGAATTCCGCCGGCGCTGCGATCAGGCAGCGACGACCGCCACGACGGCGGCCCGATGCTCCGGATCCGACCAGCGGCGGGCGGCGCGCACGATCCGGACGGTGGAGACGACCAGCAGGACGGCGGCGACCGCGAGCATCGGGCGCGGCCGCTCGATGGCAGCGAGCGTGGCGAAGAAGAGTCCCGTGAACGTGGTGGTCAGGGCGAGCCGGAGCGAGTAGCCGACCATCGTCAGCGGCGGAGCCGGCGTCGCGCGCGCCGAACGGAGGTCGACGGCATGCGGCGACTTCGCCGACCACCGCAGGCCGGCCGAGACGGCCTGGCCGACCACCGTGAGCAGGGCGAGGACGACGGCCAGTGCCTCGGGCGGTGTCGGCTTCCCGGCGCGGACGGCGCCGAGGGCGATCGTGATCAGGGCAGCACCGAGCAGCACCTCGGCGAGCACCCAGGCCCTCGCGACCAGCACGGTGCGGGGCGCGACCGGCAACGTCTCGCGCCACAGCATCCCGCGGCCGTCGAGGCACCACAGGTTCACGCCGAACAGCAGCACGCAGCCGGATGCCACGAGGCCGGGCAGCAGGATCAGCGTCTCCCACAGGAGACCACCAGCGAGGGCCACCAGGCCGGGGGCGACGGCGAGCAGCAGGGTCCCGCGACGCAGGGGAACACTGCGCCACACCGAGGCGCGGTCGATCCGGATCAACGTGACGAGTCCGGACCGAGGCGTCGTCCGCGCGGCATGGATGCGGGTCTCCTGCTGGCCCTCGTCGCGCGGCATCCGGGTGGCGGCCAGGGTGGCGAGCCGGGCGCCAAGGACCACCAGCGCCACCCCGCCGACCAGCACGACGCCAGCGAGCAGGGCGAGGGACGTCGCGCCGCCGCGTTCGATGGCGGTGGCCGTGATCCGGGCCGGGCCGGAGACGAGGACCTGGCGGACGTCCGGGGTCGCGCCGACGCCCGCGAGCACCGCGAGCGCCACGACGATGCCGAAGCGCACCAGCCGAACGCCGCGAGGACCGCGCCGGACCCACTCGACGCCCCACGCCACGGCCTGGCCGAGGGCGGTGGCCGCCACCACCCAGGCCAGTGTCAGCAGCTGGACGCCGAGCAGCCGCGACGGACCGGCGACGACCGCCGTGAACCCCAGCAGCAGCCAGGTCTGCAGCAGCCACCCCGTGTTGAGGGGCGCCAGCACCAGGGCGCCGAGGTGGTCGGTGACCGGGCTGATCGGGTGGATCGAGGCCGGGTCGCGGGCGAGCAGCTCGCGTCCCCCGCCACCGGCGACCGCGCTCGCCACACTGATCGCCACCACGGCGCCGAGGGCAGCCGGCAGGCCACGCGCGGCCCGGGAGATCGTGTCCGGGTCGAGGGTGACCCACGCGGGAACGGTCGCCGACAGGGCGGTCACCACGGCGAAGACGGCCAGCGCCACCACGACGGCCCGCGGGCGACGCAGGGTCGCGGCCCGGAACCACAGCAGGTGCCGCACGTCCGCGACGGCACGGCTGACGTCGCTCAAGCGATCAGGCCCCCAGCGATCGGGCCCCCAGCGATCGGGCCCGAACGATCAGGCGAGGAGAGCGCGGTACGCACGCGCCCCGTCCTCGCCCGCCATGAAGCCGGACGAGATGGTCGCCATCCGCGTCCCGCCACGGAGGACGGCGACCTCGCCGCACACCTGGACCGCGAGGTCGCGCAGGTGCGTGGAGACGAGCACTCCGGCGCCACGGGCGCGGGCGTCCTCGATCACCTCGAACGTGGCCTCGACACCGACCGGGTCGACACCGTCGAACG
>JAKFET010000167.1:0-2364 GCA_036675575.1 Acidimicrobiaceae bacterium | reverse complement strand
GGGTCGCGGCTCTCACCGGACCATTCGTCACGGACCAGCAGGCTCAGGCCACCACGCGTCTCGCCCGCGCCGCGCTGGCCGGTGTGGACGAGGGAGTAGCGCTGGTCGCTCATCGAGGCGAGCCGCAGGTTGGCGGCCTCGACCACCTGACCCAGGCGGTGGGCCAGGACGTAGGCGGACAGGCGCATCTGGAGCCGGTTGTCGGGGTGCTTGCCCTCGACGAATGCCGCCAGCTCGCCGACCAGGTCGAGGTCGGCACGCGCCGGCATCCACGCGGCCAGGGCGTCATCGAGCTCGGCGGCCAGGCCCGCCAGTCGGTCGCGCCGCACCACCATCGCGTCCGACGTACGGCGACTCGCTGCGGCGGCTGTCTTGGCTGCGTGGTGGGCGTGGGCGAGCGCCTCGAGGTCCGGTGGTGTCGCTGCCGCAGCACCGGCCACCAGTGGATCGGCCAGGGACTCCCGCACGCGCAGGAGGTCATGCTCGTGCTCCTCGATGTCGCGCTCCAGGGCGCCCACGGCAGTCGGTGAGAGCCAGGCGGCAGAGGCCTCTGCGGCCGAGTCGAAGCCGGCCTCGACGGCCGCCTCGTGTGCTCGAGCCCCGGCCTGCTCGGTCTCCTTCCGCGAGCGATCGAGCTCGGCGGTGGCCGCCAGGCAGTCGGTGGCGCAGGCCTCGACCTGGCGGGTGTGGTCGGCGAGCGAGTCGAGGTCGTCGTGGTCGCTCCCGTCGAGGACGGCCGCCAGGTCTGCGTGGAGCGCGTCCAGGCGGGTCGTGAGCACCGCCAGCGTGGTCTCCTGCTGGGTCACGGTGGCGAGCAGTGCGTCGCGCTCTCCCAGCAGACGGGTCTGCTCGGCCTCCAGTCCGTTGACGCGATCGGCCAGGACGGCGGCTTCGCCGGCTTCGACGGTGGCGGACTCGAGGTCCGCGGTGACGCGGGCGAGACCGGCCGCGATCTCCTGAGGGGTGCCGGCCGCCGTGGCGAGTGCCGTGGCGAGCTGGGTCTCCAGGCCACGGACCTGCTGGTCGTGCGCCTCGACCACCGCCTCCAGGTCGTCGACCTCCTTGCGGGCCGCGCGCTCGATGGCCTCATCGGGAGCGCCCTTCGAGCGTGTGGCGAGGCTCGGATGCTCGGCGGAGCCGCACACCGGACAGCAGGCGCCGACGGCGAGCTGGCAGGCGAGCTCGGCCGCCATGCCGTCGAGCCGGCGCTCACGGATCTCGACCAAGGACTCCCGGGCGAGCAGCCGATGCTCGGTGACATCGCGCAGCGCGGCCCGCGCCTCGACGAGCGATGCACTCACGGTCTCGACCAGCTCGGCGGCTGCGAGCCTGGTGGCCCAGGAGCCGAGGGACGACTGGAGGATCTCCACCCTCGCGACGGCATTGCGAGCGGTGTCGCGCCGCTCTTGCAGGACCGCGAGCTCCCGCGGCACCTGCGCCAGCCGGTGGGTCAGCGCCTCCAGCGCGGTGCGGGAGGTCAGGATCGCGTCGGTGGCACGCGCGCGGTCGTCGGCGACCAGCTCGGCCGTGGCCTGGAGGGGCCGCACCCGGGCGATCTCGGTGAGCCGCCCGGTGGCTTCGCGACGGCGCTCGGCGACCCAGACGTCGTCGATGACCTCGTGGTCGAGCAGGTCGGCCAGGGCAGCGTCGGCTCGCCGCAGCGCGACGTCTGCCGCGTCTTCCGACGACTTCGCCTGCACCGCCACCTCGTGCAAGGGGCGTACGCCGGCGGCACGACGCGCAGCCGCGAGGCGGCGCCGGTCAGCCTGATGAGCGGGGGCCGCGGACTCGAGCGCCTGCAGGGAGCGGGTGGCACTGGCATGGGCGGCGATCAGGCCGGCCAGCTCGACGCCTGCCCTGGCCGCCTCCCCAGCAGCCTCCTCCTCGAGGGCATCAGCCTCGGCCACGCGCGCCGCCTCCGAGACGGAGTGGGCGGTGGTGGTCGCGAGCTCGCGCTGCCACGTGACGAGGGTCGCCGGGTCGTCGCTCCACTCCTCAGGGGGAGCAGAGCCAGTCACCTCGCTGACCCGGCTCACCAGGTCGGCGACGGACCCGTGATGGGCGTCGGACGCTCGCCTCAGGGCGATCCGGCGGTCTCGCAGCCAGCGCTCGACCTGGTCGAAGCGACCGGTCTGGAAGACCTGCTGGAGCAGCGCATGGCGCTCCTCGGACCGGGCGCGGAGGAAGGCCTGGAACCGGCCCTGCGGGAGCATCGCCACCTGGCAGAACTGCGGCAGGTTGAGCCCCAGCAGCCGGGTGACCAGGTGGCCGGTCTCGTCGAGGCGCGTGGAGAGCGGGTGCCACTGGTGGTGGCCGTCGTCGGTGGGGCGGCGCTCGGAGATGACGACCCGGGCCTGCTCGGTG
>JAKFET010000173.1:0-2364 GCA_036675575.1 Acidimicrobiaceae bacterium | reverse complement strand
CGGTTCGCTGTCAGGCGTCGCGGTGCGGTTCGCCCGCCTCGACGGGTCCACGATCTGCACGGGTGCGATCTCCGCGACCGGTGCCGGCAAGGCCCGTGCGACCTGCACCGCGACTCAACCCCTGGGCGCGCTCGCCGTCGTCGTGACGACGACCTCGGCGGTCCACCTCCCCCGCGCGGACGTCGGCGTGATCGCCGTTGCCAACGCCGGCACGGGGCTGGCGTCCGGCGGCGGCCGGGTGGTCGGGGGCGCCTTCGGCTTCACCGCGGTCACGCCCAAGAAGGGCGCCCCGACCGGGGCCCTCGTCCACGTCGTCAACGGTGGCGGCCAGGCCACGGTCGTGCAGGCGCTCAGCCTGGCGTCGTACACCACCTCCTGCACGGGTGGCGGCGCCAACAGGGTCTGCACGGCGACGATCACCGGAACCGGTGCCACCGCGCACACCGTCGACCTCACCACGGGAGCTGTCGCAGGCCCGGTGGCCGCCTCCATCCGGGTCCAGGCCGCCGGCACCGATCGCTACGGCGTTCTCCTCACCGGGCCGGCACCGCTCGACCTCCCGCTCGCACCGGTGCTCTCGGGGTCGGTGCGGGTCGGCTGAGGTCGGCGGCCCAAGTAACCGGCAGTTGGATCAGCTGCCCGGCTGCTGCAACTGCCGGGTAGTGCAGCAAACTGCCGGTTACACGGATTGGTGTCCTGGCCAGGCCCGCAGGGCGAGCGCAGGGCCACCGATAGGCTCGCGGCATGAGTAACCGCCGCGTCGTCCTCGTCGTCGGCTCGGGCCGCAGCGGCACGAGCACGATGGCCGGCGCCCTCAAGACGCTGGGCCTGCACGTGCCCCAACCCGAGGTCGTCGCGGACGCCACCAACCCCAAGGGATTCGGCGAGCCGCGGTGGGTCGTCGACCTCCACACCGAGCTGTTGCAGCGCAGCAACGTCCAGGTCTCCGACGCCCGGCCCCGCGCCTGGCTCGACACCGGCACGACCAGCGGCGACCACGCCACCCGCGAGCGGGTGACGACGTGGCTCGAGGAGCAGTACGCCGCCGGCGACGAGCTCGTCATCAAGGACCCGCGGGCGGCCTGGTTCCTCGGCCTGTGGCGGGCCGCGGCCGACCGCTGCGATGCGTCGTCGTCGTACATCACCATGCTGCGGCCGGTCACCGAGGTGGTGGGGTCGAAGCAGCAGTACTACGGGAAGGTCGGCGCCGGCTCGGACCACGGCGCGATCACCCGCACGGCCGCGTGGATCAACATGATGCTCCACACCGAGCGCGCGACCCGCGGCCAGCAGCGCGCGTTCGTCCGCTACGGCGACCTCCTCGACGACTGGACCCAGCCCGTCTTCGCCCTCGGTGAGGCCTTCGACCTCGCCGGCGTGAAGACCGCGATGGCCGTCGACATCGCCGAGGTGCACCGCTTCATCGACCCGAGCCTGCGCCGGGTCACGATGACCTGGGACGACATCGGCGTCCCGGCGCGGCTGCGCGAGCTGGCCGACGAGACCTGGCAGGCACTCGACGCCGTCGCCGGAGACGACAGCGCCGGGGCCTGGGAGACGTGCGACCAGCTGCGCACCGCCTATGCCGAGCAGTACGCCGAGGCCGAGGCGTTCGCCCACTCGACGGTCCTCGCCCAACGGCGCACGGCGGCCGCCGAGGCGCGGCGGGACGTGGCGACGGAGGGTCGTGCCGCGGACCGGGTGCCCCACGCCGACCGCGTTCCCCTGGCGATCCGGGCCATGGTGCCGCCTGCAGCCCGCCAGAAGCTGCGCAAGGCGATGGGTCGCTCGCGCGAGCAGGGCACGGACTGACGTGGCCGACATCGACTCGCTGGAGCGCGAGCCCGGCTATGACGTGACGTGGCCGTGGTCGTCCGGCGAGCCACTGACTCCGGGCCTGACGTGCGTCTTCCGCGTCCGCAACGAGGCCCGCAACCTGCCGTGGGTGCTGCCGCCGATCTTCTCGGCCGTGCAGCACGTGCTGCTGGTCGACAACGGCTCCGATGACGGCACCGCCGACGTCGCGCGCCGGGTGGCCGAGGAGTGCGGGGCCGGTGACCGGCTCACCGTGCTCGACTATCCCCACCAGGTCGCGCGGGCCGGCGGGGAGCACCTCGCCACGCCGGCGACGAGCGTCCACTCGCTGACCCACTTCTACAACTGGTGCTTCTCCCACGTCCGTACGACGTACTCCATGAAGTGGGACGGCGACATGGTGCTGACGCCCGAGGGCGCCGGCATCCTGCGTGACCTGTCGTGGCAGCTGCAGTCGACCGACGCGATCGTGGCGATGCCGCGGCACCCGCTCACCGTCGTCGACGAGTCGACCGGCTGGCTCGACCTGTCGCTGCGCTTCCTCGAGCC
>JAKFET010000281.1:0-2376 GCA_036675575.1 Acidimicrobiaceae bacterium | reverse complement strand
CCACCGCCACGAGCGGTGACACCGTCGACGTCCACTACGTCGGCGTCTCGTGGAAGACCCGCAAGCAGTTCGACGCGTCCTGGGACCGGGGCGAGGCGTTCTCCTTCCGCCTCGGCGCCGGCATGGTGATCAGCGGCTGGGAAGAGGGCGTCCAGGGCATGAAGGTCGGCGGCCGCCGACGCCTCGTGCTGCCGCCGGACAAGGCCTACGGCAAGCAGGGCGCCGGCGGGGTCATCGGCCCCAACGAGACGCTCGTCTTCGTCGTCGACCTGCTCGGGGTCCGCTGACCTCACGCCCTGTCACGTCTGCCAACTGGCAGGTCTGACAGTTCGGGGCCTACCGTGGCCGGCGTGGACGGCGGGCTCCGGGAGCAGAACAAGGCGCGCACGCGCCAGCGGCTGGTCGAGGTGTCGCTCTCGCTGTTCGAGCGGCGGGGCTTCGACGAGGTGACGGTCGAGGAGATCGCCGAGGCGGCGATGGTCTCGCCGCGCACCTTCTACCGGTACTTCGGGTCCAAGGAGGGCGTGCTCTACGACGACCGCGACGACCTCGCCGTCCTGCACCGGGCCATCACCGACCACCCCGCCGACGAGCCGCCCCTGGCGGCCGTGCGCGCCGGCGTGCTGGTCCTGGCCCGACGGACGGCGGCGAGCCAGGACCTGACCCGCCGACGGATCCGGATCAGCCAGACCACGGCGTCGCTCGGCACCCACGAGCGCACCCAGATCCAGCCCCGGTGGGAGCAGGCGCTGGCGGCGGCCGTGGCCGACCGGCTCGGCGTCGACGTGGACGCCGACGAGCGCCCGGAGCTGCTCGCCGGCATCGGCATCGCTGTCATGCGCTCGCTCACGGCGTCGTTCCGGACCGACGAGGGCCCCGTCGATCTCGAAGCCCTCGTCGTCGACCGCTTCGCCCTGCTCGCCGAGCTGGTCACCGGCGTCGAGGACCGCTCCCCCGCCCGCCGGCCGGCACCGAGGACGGGAACGCGTTGAGCGCCTCGCTGCCCTTCGACCGCGCCGACCTCCCGCACGCCACCCGGGTCGTCACCGCACCGGTCGACCGCGCCTACGCAGCCGTGGCCGAGGTCGCCCGCTGGCCCGTGTGGTTCCCCGAGCTCCTGGAGCCGGTGATCACCAAGGCTCCCGACCGCTACCTCTTCCGGGCACGTCGCGACGGGCGCATCGAGCACCACGAGGGAGAGGTCGTGGTCCGCGGCACGACGCACACCTTCGGGATCCAGGTCGGCGAGGGCCGCCTGTGGTTCCGCACCCGACCGAGCCCGCCCGGCACGCGGGTCGACGTGGTGCTCGAGCCGCCGGCGGTGGCCAGGTGGCGCGCCGGGCTGCGGCCCGCCCGCCGCCGCCAGGCCCAGGAGCGGTGGGTGGCATCCGTGCTCGACAGCCTGGCCGCCCACGTCGAGGGCGAGGCCTGAGCCCCTAGCGGCGGCGGCCCCGCAGCACCACGAACCGGGGGTCGGAGCCCACCACCGACACGTCGTCGAACCACCGGCGCAGGATCACGTGGTGGTTGAGGTGCCGGTTGGCCACGACCGTGATGGTGCCGCCCGGTCGCAGCACCCGGGCCGAGTCGGCGAACATCCGCTTGGCGACCGACGTCGTGCGGGCGCCGCCCGCGTGGAACGGCGGGTTGCAGAGGACGACGTCGGCGGACTCGTCGGGGATGCCGTCGAGGACGTCGGTCACGTGGAACGTCGCTGCCGGCGCCACCGGGCCGACCGTGCGACGCGCCGCGTCGACCGCCTGGAAGGACTCGTCGCAGCACACCAGCCCGGCCGAACTGATGGAAGCGCGGCTGGCGATGGAGCCGGCCATCATCGAGATGGCGATCCGCAACGCCAACCCGGCCGACCTCAAGCGCATGGACGCCTGCTGCGACAACGCGGAGAACGCCGAGACGCTGGAGGCCTTCGAGCACTGGGACGCCGAGCTGCACCAGGCGATCGCCGACGCGGCACACAACAGCTTCGTGGCCAATGTGTTCAAGCTCATGAAGACGGTGCGCGCCCAGGGCGACTGGGGCCAGCTCAAGAAGAAGAGCGTGACGCCCGAGCGCCGCATGGCCTATCAGGCCGAGCACCGCGCCATCGTGGACGCGCTGCGCGATCGTGATGCGACGCGTGCTCGGGAGTTGACCCTCGCGCATCTGCTGCATGTGCGGCAGAACCTGTTGGGGTACTAGGTTGCGCCTTCGCTTTCGTCGCGTTGCGTGCTGAGACCTCGCAGGATCGGGCACCCGGGCGCTCTGCTCCGCGACTGTCCCCCGGCGGCGGGAGGCCGCCTCCTCCTTTACGTCGCTGCGCAGAACGCCCGAATGCCCGATCCGAAGAAGCGGTTGCATGCAAGCGTTGATCGCTCA
>JAKFET010000036.1:0-16113 GCA_036675575.1 Acidimicrobiaceae bacterium | reverse complement strand
GCCCGCCACGGCGGCGGCGGCCTGGTCGGGGTCGCAGAACTGGTCGTGGGCGGGGGAGAGGACCAGCGTCGGGCGTCCGTCCCGGGGGGCGGCGAGCGCCTCGGCCGGCAGCACCCGCAGCGGCGGGGCGACCGCCACGACACCGGCCAGGCGCGGGTCGTCGACGCCCAGCAGCACGTCGGCGCCGAACGAGTAGCCCACGCCCACCAGCGGCACCCCCGGCTCCAGGCCCGCCAGGGCGTCGATCGCAGCCACCACGTCGGCTCGCTCCGCATCGCCGCCGCCGTGCTCGCCACCGCTGCCGCCGGCACCGCGGAAGCTCAACCGGACGGCGGTGACGCCGGCACCGGCCAGGCCCCGCGCCACGCCTGCGGGCACCGGGTTGTGCATGTCGCCGCCCATCAGCGGGTGCGGGTGGGTGACGACGGCGCCGGCCCGGGGGTGCTCGGCGAGCGACCACGCCAGCTCGATCTCGACGCCGTCCCTCGTCGTCGCCCGACCAGGTGGCGCGCTTCGGTCTGCCATCGGGGCGCACGGTAGCGTCGCCCTCCCATGACCGAGCCCGGCACCGACGGCGACAAGCTGCCGATCAAGATGCTGAACGACCGCATCCTGGTCGAGCTCGACCGGGGCGAGGGCGAGCGGAAGTCCACCGGCGGCATCCTCATCCCGGCCACCGCCCAGATGGGCAAGCGCCTGGCCTGGGCGCAGGTGGTCGCCACCGGCGCCAACGTCCGCAACATGGAGATCGGCGACCGGGTGCTGTTCAACCCCGAGGACCGCTACGAGGTCGAGGTCCGCGGCAGCGACTACATCATCCTCCGGGAGCGCGACATCCACGCCGTGGCGGCCGAGCGGCTCGAAGAGGGAAGCACCGGGCTCTACCTGTAGTCCGCCCGGTCCGGGGCCTCTGGTCCACCTGGAGCAGGGCGTCTCGACCGTCCGCACCAGGAACCGGGACAGAAGGTCAACAGACGGCCAACACGGCACCAGATCACCGTCCGTGACGGAGTGGTGACCGTACGATCTCGGCACTGCAACACACCCTCTGAGGTGGGCGGCACCGGTCGGCAACTGGACCGGACATGCTCGCCGTGGTCGTGCGACCGGGCGCCTCCGCGCCCGTGCGGACGAGCGCGGGGAGCGGGGGACTCCGTCCCGTCGCGCGCCTCCACGTCCCCACGGATCCGATGCTCGCCCTCCGTCCCCGCCTCCAGGTCTCCGTCCTCGCCGGCTCGCTCGCCGTCGCCCTCGGGATGGGCGTGTTCCTCAGCCCGCCGACCAGCGTGAACGCCTTCGGCACCCTGGGTCGTGCGGAGGCAGCCGCACCCGCGACGCCGGCGACGCCCACGGCGCCCGGTCCGGCGCAGGAGCAGATGGTGTTCCCCGGCGTCGAGGGCGTCGACCTCCTCGCCATCGGCTACCAGGGCGTCGACCTCGACGCCGTCACCGTCGGCGCGCTCGACCGCCCGCTGCCCGAGCTCCCGACCGAGCGGGCCACCGAGCTGCGGGCTCGCATCGTGGTGGCCACCGCGCACGTCGAGGGCCTGCGCGGCGCCGAGTACGTGCTCTACGAGACCGCCCGGTCGATGCGCAACGACGTGCGCCGGGCCGGTGAGGCTCGCGACGCCGCCGCCGTGGCCCAGGACGCGGCGGGCGTCCGGCTGGTGGAGGTGCGGGCCGCGGCGGCGCAGGAGGCCGAGGTGCGGGCAGCCCGTCCGCTGCCGCCCGAGCCGCAGTCCGTGCCCCTCGACGTCGAGGCGCTGCTGTCCGAGGCCACCGTGCGCGCCGCCGAGCTGGACGCCCTCGCCGCCCTCGAGGCCCACGCCGCCGCCGAGGCCGAGGTCGTCGCTGCGGAGGCCGTGCGCCAGGCCCACCGGGCAGCCCTCGACGTCACGCACCGGGCGGCGAACCGCATGGATGCCCACATCGAGTACCTCTACAACGAGCTGCGCCACGCTCGAGCCGGGATGCTGCCCGCCGGCCGGTGGCTTGCCGACGCGGAGCGAGGACGCCAGGACGTGCCCCTCGTGACGGTGCAGGGCTTCCGGATCCACGGGGCGCTCGCCGGGTCGCTGCGCGACCTGCTCGCTGCGGCCCAGGCCGACGGGATCGAGCTGCGGGGCAAGGCGTACCGCTCCACGAGGCGCCAGATCGAGCTGCGCCGGGCCCACTGCGGTCCGACCGACTACGACATCTACGAGAAGCCCAGCGGGGCCTGCTCGCCCCCGACGGCGAAGCCCAACCGGTCGCTGCACGAGAGCGGGCTGGCGGTCGACTTCCGCCACGGCGACCAGGGCATCACGAGCCGGCGCTCGCCTGCCTACCGCTGGCTGGCCGCCAACGCGGCCACCTACGGGTTCTTCAACCTCGCCAGCGAGCCGTGGCACTGGAGCGTCTCGGCCACCTGAGCCAGCAACGGGGTCGTGGCCGGTCCGGGGTCCCCTTTACGATGCCCGCCATGACCGGCACCACGTCGACGGGCCCGACCGCAACCCCCATCGCCTTCGACGAGGGCCACCTCCAGAACGTGAAGTACAACGAGGACGGCCTGGTCCCCGCCATCGTCCAGGAGGAGGGCACCGGGAAGATCCTGATGCTGGCCTGGATGAACGACGAGTCGCTGCGCAAGAGCCTGGAGACCGGCCGCACGTGGTTCTGGAGCCGGTCCCGCCAGGAGTACTGGTGCAAGGGCGAGACGTCGGGCGACCGGCAGTACATCCGCGAGGCGCACTACGACTGCGACGGCGACACGCTCCTGCTGGTCGTCGAGCAGGAGGGCGCCGGCGCCTGCCACACCGGCGAGTACTCCTGCTTCTACCGGTCGTTCGCCGACCCCGACGTGCGCCCCAACGGTTGAGCGGCACCACTCCGGCGGTCCAGCCGTCGCGTGAGGAGTTCCACCGGCTCGCCGCCGATCACACGGTGGTGCCGGTCTGGCGCGAGCTGCTCGCCGACCTCATCACTCCCGTCGCGGCCTTCGCCCGGCTCGTCGGCGACGAGCCCGGCTTCCTGCTCGAGTCGGTCGAGCACGGCGAGCGGTGGAGCCGGTGGTCCTTCGTCGGCCGCAACCCGCTCGCCACGCTCACCAGCAAGGACGGCACGCTCACGGTCGAGGGCGAGCTCCACCCCGACGTCCCCACGGACCAGGGGATCCTGGCCGCCGTCGAAGCCCTGCTAGCCCACCACCGCTCACCCCAGCTGGACGACCTGCCGCCGCTGCACGGTGGCCTCGTCGGGTACCTCGGCTACGACGTGGTGCGCGAGGTCGAGCGCCTCCCCGACGTGCCCACGGACGACCGCGGCCACCCCGACGCCGTCCTGTCGATCATCGGCCAGCTCGCCGCCTTCGACCACTGGCGCCAGCGCGTCACCCTGATCGACAACGTGCTGGTCGACGCAGGGGCTGACGAGGCGACGCTCGACGCCGCCTACGACGCCGCGATCGAGCGCCTCGACCAGCTGGCGGCCGACGGCGCCCGCCCCCTCGACGAGCCCATGCTGAGCCCGCCGCACCCCGACGACGAGCCGCCCGAGGTCACCTCGTCGATGGCCGAGGGCCAGTACCAGGCCGCGGTCGAGGTCGCCCGGGAGCACGTCTTCGCCGGTGACGTCTTCCAGGTCGTGCTGTCGCAGCGCTTCGACTTCCCGCTCGAGGCCGAGCCCTTCGACGCCTACCGGGCGCTGCGCCAGGTCAACCCGAGCCCCTACATGTACTTCCTGCGCGTCCCGGGCGTGACCCTGGTCGGGGCCAGCCCGGAGCCGATGGTGCAGCTGCTCGGCGGTCGGGTCATCTCCCGGCCCATCGCCGGGACCCGCAAGCGCGGCCGGTCCGAGGCCCACGACCGACGCCTCGCCGCCGAGCTGGTCGAGCACCCCAAGGAGGTCGCCGAGCACATCATGCTCGTGGACCTCGCCCGCAACGACGTGGGCCGGGTCGTCACGTTCGGCACGTGCGAGGTCGAGGAGCTGATGACGCTCGAGCGCTACAGCCACGTCATGCACCTCACGTCCCAGGTCGCCGGCGACCTTGCCGAGGGCCGCACGCCCGTCGACGTCCTGCGGGCCACCCTGCCGGCCGGCACGGTGTCGGGGGCGCCCAAGGTGCGGGCCATGGAGATCATCGACGCCCTCGAGCCGGTGAAGCGGGGCCCGTACGCCGGGGTGGTCGGCTACCTGGACTTCTCGGGCAACATCGACACCGCCATCGCCATCCGTACGATGGTCATCGGTGACGACGGCATCGCCTCGGTCCAGGCCGGGGCGGGCATCGTCGCCGACAGCGTCCCGGACGACGAGCACCTCGAGTGCCAGAACAAGGCCCGGGCCCTGCTCGTCGCCGTCCCGGCGGCGAGGCGCATGACCGCCCAACGCCAGGAAGCACAGCGGAGAGCAGCACAGCGATGACCGAGCACGCCACCACCAGGGCAGCAGCGACGCGGCGGGACGTGGTGCGCGTCTTGGGCCCGGACGCGCTGAAGTTCCTGCAGGGCCAGCTGAGCCAGGACGTCGACGCGCTGGGCGTCGGCACGTCGTCGTGGACCTTCGTGCTGCAGCCACAGGGCAAGGTCGACGCCTGGGCCCGCATCACCCGCACCGCCGCCGACGAGGTCCTGCTCGACACCGACCCCGGCTTCGGCCAGGCGCTGCACGACCGGCTCGCACGCTTCCTCATCCGCACGAAGGCCGAGCTCGAGGTCCTCGACTGGCCCGCCGTGGCGGTGCGCGGCGCCGACGCCCCCCGGGGCGAGCTGCCCGAGGGCGTGCTCCGCCTCCCCGTCGCCGCTCCCGGCGTCGAGGGCTACGACCTGCTCGGACCCGGCGCCGAGGCGCCCCCCGGCGTGGAGGCCATGACCCCAGACGAGCTGCGGGCCCACGACGTCGCCTGCGGCGTGCCGGCCATGGGGCGCGAGCTCACCGACGCCACCATCCCGGCCGAGGTCGGCGACTGGATCGTGGCCGAGTCGGTCAGCTTCACCAAGGGCTGCTTCGTCGGCCAGGAGCTCACGGCCCGCATCGACAGCCGTGGCGGCAACGTGCCGCGACGCCTGCGGGCCATCGTGCTCGAGGCAACCGTGGCCGAGGGCACCCCGGTCGAGTGCGACGGCCCGCCTGCCGCGGCCACCACCACGGCCACGTCGCAGCAGCACGGCCCGATCGCCCTGGCCTTCCTCGGCCGGGCGGTCGAGCCCGGCACCGAGGTCCGGGTCGGCGGCGTCCGGGGCGTCGTCCACGAGCTCCCCCTGCGCTGAGGACATGGTCCGGCTCCCCGAGGTCCGCCACCCGATCCGGCTGGTCGCCGTGGTGGTCGGCTTCGTGGCGCTGCTCACGGTCTTCGGCAGCACCTGCAGCGCACCGGACCGGCGCACGCTGCCCCCGCCTTCGTCGACCTCCAGCACGGCGCCCGAGGGGTCCACGACCACCGTCGACCACTCGCGCACCGTGCTGCAACCGCTCACGGGACAGACGACGACGACCCTGGCCGAGTTCGGCGACGCCATCCTGAGCGGCATCGTCACCGGCCCGAACGGGCCCGTGCCCGGCGCGACCGTGCGCGTCGAGCGGCTGGTGCGGGACACCGTCCAGGTCCGCGAGGTCCGGGCGCGAGATGACGGCACCTGGATCCTCGAGGGCCTCCCGGGCGGGCGGATGCGGGTCCGGGCCTATGCCCCGCCCGCACTGACGATGCTCGAGCCGGAGATCTTCTTCCTCACCGAGGCCCAGCCCCGCGAGCTGCAGCTCACCGTGCGCGAGCACCAGGGCATCAACGTGCTCTCCGACGTCACGCCCCCGGCACCCACCGTGGGCGCCGAGGTCAACGTCGCAGTGCGGGTCGTGCAGAAGGTCGTCGACGACCAGGGCATCGCCCGGACCGAGCCGCTGGTGGGTCTGCCGCTGCAGGTGCAGTCGTCGGGCTGGGCCTTCGTGAACGGTCCGGGCGCGACCGGCAGCGACGGGGTGGCCGTGTACACGTTCCGCTGCGACGAGCTGTCGACGGTCTCGATGTCGGTCTCGCTGTTCGACGGCGTCCAGGACCGCTCGTACCCGGTGGAGGTGCCGTCGTGCGGCGCCCGCCCCACCACGACCACGTCGACGAGCACCACGTCCACCACCGAGCCCGACGACGAGGAGGACGGCGACGGCACCACCTCGACGTCGTCGTCGACGACCACCGAGCCGGACGACGACTGATCGGCGACGGGGTTCGACCCCGCCAGGCCACTCCTAGAGTGGGCCGCTCATGGGCCACCAGGACGATGCCAGGGAGCCCCGGCACTACGACGAGCTGGGCGTCGCACCGACGGCGTCGCCGGCCGAGATCCGGGCTGCCTACGTCGCCCTGGCCCGCCGGCACCACCCCGATCGCATGGGCACCTCCGCCGACGACGTCCGGGCGCGGGCGGCGGCCCGCATGGCTCGGGTGAACGCCGCCTGGACCGTGCTCTCCGACCCCGTCCGGCGCGCCGCGTACGACGCTCGCACCGCCAGCCCGTCGGCCACCTCCGGCGGCGCCCACGTCCGCGACCCCGACAGCACCTTCCAGCCCTTCGACACGTCCGACGACATCGACCCGCGCCTGCTCGACGACACGCCGAGCGGTGCGCCGAGCATCCCACGGCTCTTCGCCCTGGCCCCGGCCGTCCTCGCCGCAGTCGGCGTCGGCATGGTCTTCGGCGGTGCGTTCCTCGGCTACGGGGGCATCCTCGTCGCCGGCTTCTTCGTGCTGGGGGTGTCCGGCCTGAGCTTCCTCGCCCTGCCGTTCGTGGCGCTCATCAACGCCAGCCGCTCCGACCGCGGTTGAGCGGCCGGGTCGCAGGCATCGGGTAGCGTCGCCCGCCATGTCGCAGCTGACGGTCATCGCCCGCATCCAGGCCCAGGAAGGCAAGCGCGACGAGCTCGTCGACGCCTTCCGCGAGTACTTCCCCCAGGTCGAGTCCGAGGACGGCACCCGGGTGTACGCCATCAGCACCGACACGGCCGACGAGACCTCTGTCTGGGTCTACGAGCTCTATACCGGCGGCGACGCCCTCCAAGCCCACAGCGGCAGCGACGCCTTCAAGGCCTTCGGCGCCAAGCTCGGCGGCCTCCTCGCCGGCGCACCGGAGCTGCACATCTGCACGCCCGTGCAGGCCAAGGGCCTGCCCGACTGAGCACCCCGGTCGCCGCCCCATGGCCACCTACCTCGACGGGATCCTGCTCGCCCACCGGCTGGCGGCGGCCGGCGACGCCCGTGACGAAGCCGAGCTCCGAGCAGCTGCGGACGCCGCCGCGCCGGCGCGGGGCTTCGCCGACGCCATCCGCCGGAGCGACGGCCTGGCCGTCATCGCCGAGGTGAAGCGCCGGTCGCCGTCCAAGGGCGACCTGTTCGCCGACCTCGACCCGGCCGGCCTCGCCGCGCAGTACGAGCGGGGCGGTGCCACCTGCCTGTCCGTCCTCACCGACCACGACCACTTCGGTGGCTCGCCCGCCGACCTGGGTGCCGCCCGCAGCGCCGTCGGCCTGCCGGTGCTGCGCAAGGACTTCACGGTGTCGGTGCACGACGTCCTCGACGCGCGGGCCATGGGCGCCGACTGCGTGCTGCTGATCGCGGCCGCCCTCGACGACGACGAGCTCGCCACCTTCCACCGCGTGGCCACCGACGTCGGCCTCGACGCCCTCGTCGAGGTCCACGACGAGGCCGAGCTCGACCGCGCCCTCGCCGTCGGCGCCACGCTCGTCGGCGTGAACCAGCGGGACCTGGTCACCTTCCAGGTCGACCACGAGCGGGCCCTGCGCATGGCCGCCGCCTTCCCCGACCACGTCGTCTCCGTGGCCGAGTCCGGCGTCCGTGGCCCCGAGGACGCCGCCGCCCTCGCCGCCGCCGGCTACGACGCGGTCCTGGTGGGGGAGTCCCTCGTGACCTCCGGCGACCCGGCCGCCGCCGTGGCCGCCCTCCGCGCCGCCACCGCCGCCGGCTGACCGGCCTCCCCCCAACCGGGAATTTCGTTCCTCGGTCAGGACCCTCCTGACGGAGGAACGACAGAGCGCGTGGGTGGGTACGCGCTGCGGATCGGGACCGGGGCCCCGGTACGGTCGGGGCTCGTGTTCGTGAAGATCTGCGGGATCACCAGCGCCGAGGACGCCGAGGCCGCCGTCGACGCCGGCGCCGACGCCATCGGGATGATCTTCGCCCCTTCGCGGCGCCACGTCGACGTCGACGAGGCCCGGGAGATCGTGGCCGCCGTGCCCGACCACGTGCTCACGGTCGGCGTCTTCCGGGACCACCTGGTCCGGGAGGTGGTCGAGGCCGTCGAGGCGGTCGGGCTGCGGGCCGTGCAGCTCCACGGCGCCGAGACGCCACAGACCAGCCAGGCCGTCCACGAGCGCGTCCCGGTCCTCATCCGGGCCCTCGCGGCCGGCGACCCGCAGCTGCGCGACGTCGATCGCCATGGTGCCGACGTCGTGCTGCTGGACGCGCCCACCCCGGGCGGCGGCGAGCCCTTCGACTGGACCCTCGTCGGCGACCTGACCCGTCGCCACCGCGTGCTGCTCGCCGGTGGGCTGCGCCCGGACACCGTCGCTGCCGCCATCGACGCGGTCGGGCCCTGGGGGGTGGACGTCGCCTCCGGCGTCGAGGCCGCTCCCGGGCGCAAGGACCACGGGGCCATCCGTGCGTTCGTCGCCGCAGCCAAGGCCGCACCGCTGCCGGCCGACGCCGCATCCCACCCGCCCCTCGCCCAGACCTGGACCACCTCATGACCCCCACCACCCCGCCGGCCGACTCGATCATGGGCGACGTCACCGACGGTCGCTTCGGCCGCTTCGGCGGCCAGTTCGTGCCCGAGACCCTGGTCGGCGCCTGCCAGGAGGTCGAGCGCGAGTTCCGCTCGGCGTGGGCCGACGAGGCCTTCCGGAGCCGCCTCGACGGGCTGCTCCGCGACTACGCCGGGCGCCCCAGCCCGTTGACGGTGTGCGGTCGGCTCTCCGACGAGCTCGGGCTGCGCCTGCTGCTCAAGCGCGAAGACCTGAACCACACGGGCAGCCACAAGATCAACAACGTGCTCGGCCAGGCCCTGCTGGCCCAGCGCATGGGCAAGAAGCGCCTGGTGGCCGAGACCGGCGCCGGCCAGCACGGCGTCGCCACCGCCACGGCAGCGGCGCTCCTCGGCCTCGAGTGCGTGGTGTACATGGGCGCCGTGGACATGGAGCGCCAGAAGCTCAACGTGTTCCGGATGCGCCTCCTCGGCGCCGAGGTCCGCTCGGCGGAGACCGGGTCGCGCACCCTCAAGGACGCGGTGAACGAAGCCATGCGCGACTGGGTCGCCACCGTCGAGTCCAGCCACTACTGCCTCGGCTCGGCGATGGGCCCGCACCCGTACCCGTGGATGGTGCGCGAGCTGCACCGGGTGCTCGGCACCGAGGCCCGGGAGCAGTGCCTCGCCCTCGACGGCCGGGTCCCCGACGTGGTCGCAGCCTGCGTCGGCGGCGGCTCCAACGCCATCGGCATCTTCTCCGGCTTCGTCGACACCGACGCCGAGCTGGTGGGCGTGGAGCCCGCCGGCGGCGCGGCGGTCGGCCGGGGCGTGCCGGGCATCGTCCACGGCTCGACGTCGTTCCTGCTCCAGGACGACCACGGCCAGGTGCAGGAGGCCGAGTCGATCTCCGCCGGCCTCGACTACCCCGGCGTCGGCCCCGAGCACGCCCACCTGGCCGAGCTGGGTCGGGCCCGGTACGAGTCCGTCACCGACGCCGAGGTCCTCGACGCGTTCCAGCTCCTCGCCCGCTTCGAGGGCATCATCCCCGCCCTCGAGCCGGCCCACGCCCTGGCCTGGATCAGCCGGGCGCGCGACGAGCTCGCCGGCAAGACGGTGCTGCTCAACCTGTCCGGCCGGGGCGACAAGGACGTGGCGCAGGTGGCCGAGATCCTGGGCGAGCTCTGATGGGCACCCTCGAGAAGCACCTCCGCCAGCGGCGCGACAGCGGCCGCAAGCTGCTGATGCCCTACGTCACCGGCGGGATCACGGAGGACTGGCTCGACGTCATCCGGGCCTACGACGACGCCGGCGCCGACGCGGTCGAGGTCGGCATCCCGTTCTCCGACCCGGTCATGGACGGCCCCACCATCCAGGCAGCCAACGAGCAGGCCCTCCGGGGCGGCGCCACGCCCATCAGCATCCTGTCCGAGCTGGAGGGGCTCGACGTCTCCATCCCGCTGATCGCCATGACCTACGCCAACATCCCGTTCCGCATGGGCTACGGGCGCTTCGTCGACGAGTGCGTGCGCGCCGGGGTGCACGGGGCGATCGTCCCCGACATCCCCCTCGAGGAGCTCGACGAGTGGGAGCAGGCGCTCGGGGACGCCGACGTCGACACGGTCATGCTCGCCAGCCCGATCAGCACCACCGAGCGCCTCGCGGTGCTCTCGGCGCGCAGCAAGGGCTTCGTCTACGGCGTGAACGTGCTCGGCGTGACGGGGGAGCGAGCCGACGTCGGCGCCTGGACCGCCGACCTGGCCGGGCGGCTCAAGCAGGTCACCGACCTCCCCGTCGTCATGGGCTTCGGCATCTCGTCGGCCGACACCGCCGTGCAGGCGGCGATCCCCTCCGACGGCGTCATCGTGGCCTCCGCCATCATGCGCCTGCTGCTCGACGGGGGCTCGGCGCTCGACGCCGGCGCCTTCGTGGCCGACCTCCGGGCCGCCCTCGACGCCATCTGACGAAGCGCCGGCCCACCACCTCCCCGTTCCCTGCACGCGATCCGACCGTCGGCGGTCGATCTGCGCGTCGTGAACGGGTCGGGGGTCGACGTCTCAGGCGTGCGAGCGCAGGAACTCGATCGTGCGCCGCCACGCCAGGTCGGCCGCGTCCGCGTCGTAGTTGGGCGTGCCCTCCTCGGCGAAGTGGTGGGCGACCCCCTCGTAGGTGTGCAGGTCCACCGGGCGGCCGGCGAGGCCGAAGCTGGCCTCCATCAGCGCCAGCTCGTCGGGGTCGAGCATGGCGTCGTCCTCGGCCATGTGCAGCTGGTAGGCGGCCTCGGTCTGGCGGAAGTCGATGCCCTGGGTCCCGTAGAAGCCCACCACGGCGGCGACCTGGTCGGGGAAGCGCTCGGAGAACCACAGGCCGAGCGAGGCGCCCATCGAGAAGCCGACGATCATGATCCGCTCGCCCGAGGTCGCCGGCATGCGGTGCAGGGCGTCGGCGGTGGACTGGATGCCCAGCACGAGCCGGTTGGCGTCGGCGCCGGCCAGCAGCCGCTCGCCGTGGGCGTCGTCGACGGCGACCTCGCCGTCGAACAGGTCGGGCGCCACCGCGGTGAAGCCGGCGTCGGCGAGCTGGTTGCAGCGGTCCTTGATGGTCTCGGTGAGCCCCCACCAGGAGTGCAGGACGAGGACGCCGGGACCGGTCCCGGACTTCGGCGCATCGGCGTAGGCGGAGGTGGACGTCGGGGTACCCACACCCCGACGCTACCGGCACCCCCCACCGGAACTGGCAGCTCTCCCGTCGCAGGGTGGCAGGCTCGGCACCCCATGGACGAGATGGCGCACGACCCCGACTGCGAGCTCTGCGAGGCCGCCCGCCTGACGCCGTGGTTCCACGAGGACGACCGGTGCTGGGTGGCCGAGTGCGAGGCGTGCGCCGTCCCGATGGTGGTGTGGCGCCCCCACGGCACCGGCCCGTCCGAGCACGACCAGGCCCACATGATCGAGCGGCTGCACTCGGTGGCCGACCAGCAGGTGGGGGAGCACTGGCTCGACCCCGACCGCCGGTCGATCCCGGGCCACTGGCACGTGCACGCCCGCCCGAAGGGCCGCTTCAACGGCTGGACCTGAGCCGGGCAGGGGTCCGCTGCCAGACTCGCCCCATGACCGAGCTGCTCGAGCGGTCCGCCCGCTACATCGACGAGGGCACCTACGAGGGGCCGGCGGCCAACAACCCCACCGACGCCTCGTTCCACGAGGTCGCCGACGGCGTGGCCATGGTCGCCGCCTTCTCCCACGTGTGGGCGCTTCGCTCCGCCGGCGAGCTCGCCGTGTTCGACACGTCGCTGGCGCCCTTCGGGGCCCTGGCGGTCGATGCGCTGCGCCGCTGGACCGACGACCCGCTCACCGACATCGTCTACACCCACGGCCACGTCGACCACGTCGGGGGCGCGCCGGCGTTCCTCGCCGACGCCGAGTCCCGTGGGCACGCCCGGCCCCGCATCACCTCGCACGAGAACGCACCGGCGCGCTTCGCCCGCTACCGGGAGACACACGGCTACAACGCCGTGATCAACGGCCGGCAGTTCGGACCGGGCGGTCTGCAGTTCCCCGACCGCTTCGTCGAGCCGGACGAGACGTTCGACCTCACGCACTCGATCACGGTCGGCGACACCGTCCTCGAGCTGCACCACGACCGGGGCGAGACCGACGACCACGCCTGGTCCTGGGTCGCCGACCGCAAGGCCATCTTCTGCGGCGACCTGTTCATCTGGGTGTTCCCCAACGCCGGCAACCCCCAGAAGGTGCAGCGCTACGCGGCCGACTGGGCCGTCGCCCTGCGCAAGATGATCGCCCTCGGGCCCGAGCTGCTCCTGCCCGCCCACGGCCTGCCGATCGCCGGCCGGGATCGCATCGCCGGCGTGCTGGACAACACCGCCACCGCCCTCGAGGGCCTCCTCCGGGACACCGTGGCGCTGATGAACGAGGGCGCCACGCTCGACGAGATCGTCCACACGGTCCGGGTGCCCGAGCGCTTCGCCGAGCTGCCGTACCTGCGGGCCACCTACGACGAGCCCGAGTTCGTCGTGCGCAACATCTGGCGGCTGTACGGGGGCTGGTACGACGGCAACCCGGCCCGGCTGAAGCCGCCGCAGGACGCCGTGGTGGCCGCTGAGGTGGCCGGCCTGGCCGGCGGCGCCGCCGCCCTGTCGGTGCGGGCGGTCGAGGTGGCCGATGCCGGCGACCTCCGCCTCGCGTGCCAGCTCGCCGAGTGGGCCGGGCAGGCCGCACCGGCCGACGCCGAGGTGCACGAGCGCCGGGCAGAGGTCTACCGGCGCCGGCGGGAGATCGAGTCCTCGCTCATGTCCAAGGGCATCTTCGGCACCGCCGCGCAGGCCTCGGAGGCGGTGGTCGATGGCTGAGCCGGAGGCCAAGGAGACGTTCCAGGTCACCGTGCACCAGGCGGTCGGGGGCGACGAGTTCTTCGTCGAGCTGGTCGAGCGCTTCTACGCAGGCGTGGCCGAGGAGCCGCTGCTCCAACACATGTACCCCGACGACCTCACCGAGCCCAAGCGCCACCTCGCCGGGTTCCTGATCCAGTTCTGGGGCGGCTCGCAGGCGTACTCCGAGGAGCGGGGCCACCCCCGGCTGCGGATGCGCCACGTCCCGTTCACGATCGGTCCGGCCGAGCGCGACGCCTGGTACCGCAACATGCTCCGGGCGCTGAACAGCCTCGTCGCCGAGCGCGACATCCTCCCCGAGGCCGAGACAGCGATGCGCGACTACTTCGCCATGTCCGCCGAGGCCATGCGGAACGCCGAGTAGCGAGCCGTTCGCTGCACGCGATCCGACCGGTGATGGTCGATCCGCGTGCAGGGAACGATCAGGAGGTCGCCACCGGGAGCTCGGTGAGGCCCCGGAGGATGAAGTGGTCCCGGTAGGTCACGGCCTCCGTGGCCAGGCGCAGGTCCGGGAACCGCTGCGCCAGCGCGGTGAAGGTCACCTGCCCCTCGAGCCGGGCGAGCGGGGCCCCGAGGCAGTAGTGCATCCCGCCGCTGAAGGCCAGGTGGTGGTTGTCCTCGCGGGCCAGGTCGACCACGTCGGGGTCGTCGAAGGCCCGAGGGTCCCGGTTCCCGGCGGCGAGCCCGCACACCACGCTCTCGCCCTTCTCCAGCGGGATGCCGTGCAGCTCGAGGTCCTCGGTGGCCGTGCGGATGGTGAGCTGGGCGGCCGGGTCGTAGCGGAGCAGCTCCTCGGTGCCGGTGACGGCCAGCTCGGGGTCGCTGCGCAGCGCCTCGAGCTGGTCGCGGTCCTGCAGCAGCGCCAGCGTCCCGTTGCCGATCAGGTTGGTGGTCGTCTCGTGGCCGGCGATGAACAGCAGGATGATCATCGCCATCAGCTCCTGCTGGCCGAGGGAGTCGCCCTCGGCCTCGGCCGCTATCAGCGAGCTCAGCAGGTCGTCCCGGGGGTCGGCCCGCCGCTCCTCGATCAGGCCGCCGAAGTACTGGACGAAGCCCATGATCGACGGGACGGCGTCGGCGATCATGTCCGGGGTGACGTCGGGGTCGATGACCCGGGACACGGTGGACGACCACGGCTTGAACTGGGCCTGGTCCTCCACCGGGACGCCGAGCAGCTCGCAGATCACGATCACCGGGAGCGGCTCCGCCAGGTCGGCCATCACGTCGAACGTGGTGCCCGAGGCCGTGGCGTCGTCGAGGAGGCGATCGACGATCTCGGTGACCCGGGGTCGCAGCCGCTCGACGGCACGGGGCGTGAAGGCCTTGTTGGCGAGGCGGCGCAGGCGGGTGTGGTCCGGCGCGTCGGCGGTCAGCAGCAGCTGGATCCCCATGTCGCCGAGGAAGGGGAGCCCGGCTTCGGGTGCGCTGCCGGGCGGGCGCTGGACGTGGACCGGGTTGGAGGAGAGCCGCTGGTCCCGGACGGCGGCGAGGACGTCGGCGTGGCGGGTCAGGACCCAGAAGCCGTCCGGCGTGCGGTGCAGCCGCTCGGACTCGCGCAGCTCCGCATAGCGGGGGTACGGGTCGGACCGGAACGCCCGGTCGGCCATGTCGAAGGCCAGCGGTGCGTCCGGACCCTTGTGCTGCGGTGCCCCCAGCGTGGTCGTCACGGGACTCTCCTCGGTGTCGACGGTCGGCGAGCGGCGGCTCGCCTTGCTGTTACGCACGGTAACGACCGGAGCCGGGTGCGGCAAGGGTGACGGGCTAGGTGCGCACGACCGCCGGCGCCGGGCCGTCCAGGGTGCCGTCCACGGGGATGCCGGCGGTCCGCTCCGAACGGCCGAGGGCCCGGAGGGTCCACGCGCCGGCGAGTCCGGCTGCCACCGCGCCCATCCCGATGCCCGCCCGCGGCCCGAGGTGCTCGGACACGGCACCGGCGATCGGGCCGCCGATGGGGGTGCTGCCGAGGAACACCACGGCGGTGAGGGCGAGTGCCCGGCCCCGCATCGAAGGGTCGGCGTGCAGGTTGATGACGGCGTTCGACCCGGAGATGAGGAAGATCGACGCCAGTCCCACCGGGACCACCGCCACGAGGCCCCACGCCGTGCCCGGCGCCACCGCCAGCAGCCCCATGGAGACGCCGAGGGCGAGCGCGGCACGGGCGAGCAGGCGGGTGTCGGCCTGCGTGCGGCGGGCGATCATGAGGGCGCCGACGACCGAGCCGATGCTCATCGCCGAGTACAGCAGGGTGAACGTCCCGGCGTCGCCGTCGAAGGTCCGCTCGGCCAGCAGGGGCAGCGTGACCTGGAACTCGAACGACAGCGTGCCGATCACCGTCAGGAGCACGAGGGGGAGGCGGAGCTCGGGCATCGCCCACACGTACCGGAAGCCCTCGCGCAGCTGGCCCTTGGCCTTGGCGATGGGGGGTTCCGTGCGCAGCTCGGTCCGGTCGATGCGCACGAGGGCGACCAGGACGGCGAGGTACGTGACCGCGTTGAGGGCGAAGCACCACTCGGGACCGACCGTGGTGATGAGCACGCCCCCGACCGCCGGGCCGATCACCCGTGAGCCGGTCATGAGGGCGCTGTTCAGGCCGACCGCGTTGGGGACGTCGTCCCGCGCCACCAGGTCGGCCACCAGCGACCGGCGGGCGGGGTTGTCGAGGGCGGTGACGACGCCGAAGAGCGCAGCGAGCGCGTAGATCGCCGGCAGGCCCAGCTGGTCCGTGAAGATGAGGGCGGTGAACCCCAGCGCCACCACGGCGAACGCGAGCTGCGTGAGCAGCAGGAACCGGAGCCGGTCGACCCGGTCGGCCACCACGCCGGCCCACGCCCCGAGCAGCAGCACCGGCAGGAACTGGGCGGCGGTGGCCATGCCGAGCGCGAACCCGTCGCCGGTCATCTCCAGGACCACCCAGATGATGGCGACCGACTGGACCCAGGTGCCCGTCTGGCTCACCAGCTGACCGAGGAAGAA
>JAKFET010000296.1:0-16172 GCA_036675575.1 Acidimicrobiaceae bacterium | reverse complement strand
TGTCCGGTGCCGAGAGGAACGCCACCCCGACCGGGCGGTCGGCGTCGCCGGCGAGGCCGTCGAGGGCGCACCAGGCCGAGCGCTCGCCGAGCGCCCGTTCGCGCTCGACCCCGTCGTCGAGCAGGAGGCGGGTGTCGTGCCAGTCGCCCGCACCCCGGAACGCGAGGCCCCCGTAGCCGCCCCACGTGGTGAACGGCGTGCGGTCGTACACCACGTCGGTCGGGGCCACGAGCGTGGTCTCGAGGTCGAGGGCGTAGGCATCGTCGGCGAGCGGGCGGTGGGTCCAGCGCCGCTGCTCGCGGAGGGCGACGGTCTCCCGGTCGGGACGGATCCAGGTGAGGTCGCCGGCCACGGAGACCACGTCGCCGTCCTGCGTGACGGTCGGCTCGGCGTCGTGGCGGAGGACCCCGTAGGCGTCGTACTCCTCCCAGAAGTTCTCCCCGTTGACGAACTTGATCGTGAACCAGAGGCCGTGGTGCCACGGGTGGTCGTCGGGGGCGTCGCGCGTGAGGGTGTGCCCGGCGGGCGTGCGCAGCGGGTGGACGTGGGGCCGCTTCCGGGCACCCCACTGGTAGGTGACCCGGTCGCCGATCGTCACCGAGGTGTCCGTGCGGGCGATCGCGGTCACGGCTGCCAACCTCCGTAGAGCTCGTGGGTGCGCTCGACGGGGAGGGCGACGTCCACGTCCTGGTCGGCCGACCAGTAGAGGGCCGTGAGCAGCTCGAGCGAGCACCGCGCGTCAGCCAACGTGACCGGCGGGCGGTGACCGGCCCGCACGGCGGCGGCGAGCCGGGCGAACTGGCCCTTGTACAGCTCCGGGCCGGGTTCGAAGGTGGCCAGGGCTGCGTCGATCGCGGCCTGGTCGTCCTCGGTGTCCGCGACGAAGCTCCACGGGTCGCGGTGGTTCTCGTAGGCGGCGGTGTTGCTCTCGGCGCTGAGGCGCTCGAAGGAGAACCGGTGGCGGCTGATCTCGTCGGGCGACCCGAGGGTGGCCGACATCGTGGCGAAGCCGCCGTCGGCCAGCTCGAGCGACACCGAGGCGCAGTCCTCGGTCTCGATGTCGTTCACGCGGGTGGCCGTCCGGGCGAAGGCCCGCACCGGTTGGCCGACGGCGAGGGTGACCATGTCGAGGGCGTGCACGCAGTGCGACAGCAGGATCCCGCCGAGCTCGGTGGCGTGCTTCCCCCGCCACGGGACCTCGTAGTAGTCGGGGCGTCGGCGCCAGCTGACCTCGACCGACACCGTGTGGCACCGCCCGGTGACGCCGGCGTCGATGAGGTGGAGCAGCTTCTGCAGCCCGCGCCCGTAGCGGTACTGGAAGATCGGCATCACCCAGCGGCCGGTCTCGGCCTCGACCCCGACCAGCTCGTCGACGTGGGCCAGCGAGCCGACGAGCGGCTTCTCGCAGATGGCGTGCTTGCCGGCGCGCAGGATGGCGCTGACCTGGTCCAGGTGCAGGAACGGCGGGGTGGCCAGGCTCACGACGTCGACGTCGTCCCGGGCCAGCACGTCCTCGAGGCTCGACGCGCCCTCGGCCTCGGTGAAGCTCCGGACGAAGTCGACCCTGGAGGCGTCGGGGTCGGCCACCACGACGACCTCGTAGTCGTCCGGGAGCCGGCCGAACCCGTCGGCGTGGGCGGCGCCGACGCCGAGCCCCACGATCCCCACCCGCAGCCTGTCCCCCGACGCCATCGGCTCAGTATGGCCGTGCCGGTGGGGCGGAGGGGCCGGGGCCTAGCGATCGGCGAGGCGGGCCACCAGGTGGTCGCTCATGACCTCGTACCGGTCGAACGCCGCCCGGAAGCGTCCACGCCCGTGGCTCATCGAGCGCACGTCGGTGGCGTAGGTCGTGAGCTCGGCGGCCGGCACCAGGGCATGGACCGTGACCTCGCCGGCACCGGGCCCGGCCTCGGTGCCGGTGACCTGGCCCCGGCGGGCGTTCACGTCGCCGATCACGTCGCCCTGGGCCTCCGTGGGGACGATGACGTCGACGGCGGAGATCGGTTCCAGCACGGACGAGCCGCCCTGCTCGAACGCCGAGCGCAGGGCGAGGGAGCCCGCCATCCGGAAGCTGGCCTCGTCGGAGTCCACGGCGTGGTGCTTCCCGTCCAGGAGGGTGGCCCGCAGGTCGACGACCCGATGCCCGTGCGGCCCGCCCCGTCGCATCGACTCCACGATGCCCTTCTCCACCGCCGGGATGAGGTTGCGAGGGACGGCACCGCCGACCACGGCGTCGACGAACTCGAAGCCGGCGCCCCGCTCGAGGGGCTCGAAGCGCACCGTGACCACCCCGAACTGACCCCGACCACCCGACTGCTTCTTGTGCCGGCCCTCCACCTCGACGGGGGCAGCCAGCGTCTCCCGGTAGGCGACGGCGAGGGGCTGCACGTCGACCGACACCCCGTGGCGACGGGTGATCCGCTCCAGCGTCACCTGCAGCTGGGTCTCACCCGCGCCCCGGAGGACCGTCTGGCCGGTCTCCTCGTCGTGGAGCACGCGCAGCGACGGGTCGTCGTGGAGCACCTTCTGGAGCGCCACCGCCAGCTTGTCCTCGTCGGCCTGGCTGGAGGCGGCGATCGCCACGGCGTGGACCGGTTCCGCCAGGTCGAGCGCCGGCACCCGGACGGGGAACCCGTCGGCCGTCAGCGTGTCGCCCGCCGCCAGGCCCGTCAGCTTCGTCACCGCCACCAGGTCGCCGGCGACGGCGCGCGCCAGGGGCTCGTGCTCGGCGCCCCGGACGCGGACGAGCCCGTGCAGCCGCTGCTTCTCCCCCGTCCGGGCGTCCACCAGGACGTCGTCGGCGGCAACGGTGCCGGACAGGACCTTGAACATGGACAGCTGGCCGACGTACGGGTCGGTCACGGTCTTGAAGACGAAGGCGACGGGCTGGCCGGCGGGGTCGCACGGCACCTCGACGGCATCGCCCGCGGCCTCGGCCAGCACGGGCGCGGCCTCGGCGGGCGACGGGCCGACGTGGCAGAGGAACTCCGCCAGGCGATCCACGGCGACGGGGCCGGCCGGGCCGGAGGCCGACCCCAGCAGCACGGGGAAGACCACGGCCCGGCGGACGCCGTCGTGCAGCGCGCTCTCCAGCTCCTCGGCCGTGGGCTGCTCGCCCTCGAGGTACCGCTCGAGCAGCGAGTCGTCCTGTTCGACCACGTCCTCCACGAGGTGCTCGTGGCCCGCGTGCTCGCGCTCGGCGATGTCGTCGGGCAGCTCGTCGCGCTCCTCCGCACGGCCCGAGTCGTACAGCCAGACGTGCTCCGTCACGAGGTCGGCCACCCCGTGGAACCCGGACTCCCGACCCACCGGCAGCTCGACGGGCTCGATGCCCGTCGGACTGAACCGGGCGGTGATGTCGCCCAGCACCCGGTCGAAGTCGGCGCGCTCGCGATCCATCTTGTTCACGAAGACGAGCCGGGGGATCCCCCGCTCGGACGCGACCCGCCACAGGCGCTCGTCCTCGCTCTGCACGCCGGCCACCGCGTCGACGACGAACACCAGCAGGTCGGCGACCCGCAACGCGGCCTCCACCTCGCCTGCGAAGTCGGCGTAGCCGGGCGTGTCCAGGAGGTTGACGTGGTGGTCGCCCCACGTGAACGGCAGCACGCTCAGGGACAGCGACTGGCGCCGGTGCCGCTCCTCCTCCTCGACGTCCGAGGCGGTCGTGCCGGATTCGACCGACCCCATCCGGCTCAGCACGCCGGCGCGCAGCAGCAACGCCTCGGCGAGCGTCGTCTTGCCGTTGCCGGCGTGGCCGACGAGGGCCACGTTGCGGATGCGTTCGGTCACTGGCACCACGGGACACCTCCGGGACGGTTCGCTGCCCGCCAGCCTGCCGCCGATGGGGCCCGCACGTCAGGGCCGAAGGTCATCGGCACGTACCCTCCCACAGTGCTCACCGGGCTCGACCCCACGCTCGGCCTCGTCCTCGACCTCACCGGGGTCCTGGTGTTCGCCCTGTCGGGCGCCTCGCTCGCGGTGCGCAAGCACTTCGACCTCGTGGGCATCCTGGTGCTGGCGACCGCCACCGGGCTCGGCGGCGGGATCCTGCGCGACACGTTGCTCGGCGACGTGCCGCCCGTGGCCCTCGACGACCAGCGCTACCTGATCGTGCCCCTCGCCGCCACGGTCCTGGTCCTGGTCGGGCACCGCGCCGTCGAGCGACTCGAGCGGCCGGTCCAGGTGTTCGATGCCGCCGGGCTCGGGCTGTTCGCCGTCGTCGGTTCGGCCAAGGCCCTGGACCTCGGCCTCGGGGTCCTGGCCTCGGTCCTGCTGGGTGTGACCACGGCCGTCGGGGGCGGGGTGCTGCGCGACGTCCTGGCCCGCGAGGTGCCGACGGTCTTCAAGGCCGACAGCGCCCTCTACGCCATCCCCGCCGCGCTCGGCGCGGCCGCCACCGCCGCCGTGTGGTCGCGCGACGCCCTCGCCGCACCGCAGGCGCTCGCCATCGCCGGCGCGGTCCTGGCCCTGCGGCTCCTGGCCATGCGCCACGGCTGGCGAGCCCCGACCGCGGTGCATCGACCCGGGCCCTGACGGGACCGCGGCCCCACCGTCTCCCCGTCCGAGTAGACGGTGGGCATGGCCGCCGACCGTGCACGCACCGCAGGACGATGGCTGCTCGGTCTCGCCCTCCTCTACGCCGGCGTGTCCCACCTCGCGTGGGCCCGCCAGGAGTTCCAGGCCCAGGTGCCGGACTGGCTCCCGGTCGACGCCGACCTCGTCGTGGTCGGCTCCGGCGTGGTCGAGGTGGCGCTCGGGGTCGCGCTGCTCGTCTGGCGCTCGCGTCGGACCGAGGTCGGCATCGTCACCGCCGCCTTCTTCGTCGCCGTCTTCCCCGGCAACATCGCCCAGTACGTCGAGGGGAACGACGCCTTCGGCCTCGACTCGGACCGGGCCCGCCTCATCCGCCTCTTCTTCCAGCCGCTCCTCGTGGCCTGGGCGCTGTGGGCGAGCGGAGCGTGGCGCGCCCTCCTCGACCGTCGCCGGGCGGCCTGACCCGGGGACTCGTCCCGATGTCGCCGAAGACAACCCCGAGCGCGCCCAGGGCGAGCACCCCCGTCGGGGGGCGCCGCCCGGGTGCGTGCTCGTCCAGGGTCAGACCCGCTGGGCCGCCGCTGACAGTGCCTGCGCCGGCGGCTCGGCCCGGCGCTTCGAGAACGCGAGCGCCCCGATCAGGACGAGGGTGGCCAGGCCGGCGATCGACAGGCGCGCCGCCGTGTCGTCGGACAGGTTGATCACCGCCGGCAGGATCAGCAGGGCGACGAGGTTCATCACCTTGATGAGCGGGTTGAGCGCCGGGCCCGCGGTGTCCTTGAAGGGGTCGCCGACCGTGTCGCCGATGACGGCGGCCTTGTGGGCCTCGGACCCCTTGCCGCCCTCGTGGCCGTCCTCGATGTACTTCTTGGCGTTGTCCCAGGCGCCGCCGGAGTTGGACAGGAAGTTGGCCATCAGCTGGCCGGTGAGGATGACCGCAGCGAGGAAGGCGCCGAGGGCGAAGGCGTTGATCCCGAAGCCGACGATCACGGGGGTGAGCACCGCCAGCAGGGCCGGCGTGGCGAGCTCGCGCAGCGAGGCCTTCGTGCAGATGTCGATCACCGGGCCGTAGTCGGGCTTCTCGGTGTAGTCCATGATCCCGGGCTTCTCCCGGAACTGCCGCCGCACCTCCTCGACCACCACGCCGGCCGTGCGGCCGACGGCGCGGATCGCGAGCGAGCTGAAGAGGAACGCCACCGAGCCGCCGATGAGGAGGCCGATGAACGTGGCCGGGTCGGCGACGTTGATCGGGAACAGCTCGAACACGCTCGTCCCGGCCGCCTCGAGCTCCTCGAGCTGGAGCGCCGAGAGGGTCTCGTCGGCGATGGTCTCGATGTAGGAGGCGAACAGGGCGACCGACGCGATCACCGCCGAGCCGATGGCGAAGCCCTTGGTGACGGCCTTGGTGGTGTTGCCCACCGCGTCGAGGCTCACCATGATCCGCTCGGGCTCGCCGCTGAACTCTCCGGTCATCTCGGCGATGCCGGCGGCGTTGTCGGCAACGGGGCCGAAGGTGTCCTCGGCGACGACGACGCCGGTGGTGGCCAGCATGCCCATGCCGGTGAGGGCCACCAGGTAGAAGGTGAACTCGATGTTCCCGTCGCCGAGGGCGATGGCGGCACCGAGGGCCATGGCGATGGCGATGATGGCGAACACCGTGGACTCGAGGCCGGAGGCGATGCCGGAGAGCACCGTGGTGGCCGGACCCGTGCGGGCGGCCTCGGCGATGTCGCGCACCGGCGCCGTCTCGGTCGACGTGTAGTACTCGGTGAGGCGGCTGACGGCCTGGGCGAGCACGAGGCCGATGACCACGGCACCGAAGACCTTCCAACCCTCGTTGGCGTCGGTCTCGTTGCCGACGTACAGGAGGGCGACGGCACCGGTGCCGAGGATCGTCAGGACGCTTGCCACGGCGAAGCCCCGGTTGATGGGCGCCATGGCGCTCTTGTCCTTGTCCGTCGCCCGCACGGAGTACACGCCGACGATGGAGGCGAGCACGCCGATGGCACGGGCGAGGACCGGGAACACGAAGCCGAGGGCCGGGTTGGCGCCGATGGACTCGAAGGCCGACACGCCGAGGATGATCGACGCGACGAGCGTGACCTCGTAGCTCTCGAACAGATCGGCCGCCATGCCGGCGCAGTCGCCCACGTTGTCGCCGACGTTGTCGGCGATCGTGGCCGGGTTGCGCTTGTCGTCCTCGGGGATGCCCGCCTCGACCTTGCCGACGAGGTCGGCGCCCACGTCGGCGGCCTTGGTGAAGATGCCGCCGCCGACGCGCAGGAAGAGCGCCAGCAGGGAGCCGCCGAAGCCGAACCCGATCAGGATGGCCGAGCTCGTGTTCTGGAACAGGGCGATGATGGCGGTGGCACCCAGCAGGCCGAGGCCGACGGTGAACATGCCGGCGACGCCGCCGGTGCGGAACGCCACCTTCAGCGCCGCCGGGAGCGAACCCGAGCGGGCGGCGGCCGCGGTGCGCACGTTGCCGCGCACCGCGAGACCCATGCCGATGAAGCCGGTGAGGCCGGACATCAGGCAGCCACCGATGAACGCGAGCGTGCGGAAGAGGCCGGACTCCAGGAAGCTGAGCGCCTCCGTGCCGTCGGGCTTGAGGACCGACGTGGACGTCAGGAACACCACGACTGCGAGCGGCACGACGATCACGGCGATCGTCCGGAACTGCCGGCTCAGGTAGGCGCCGGCGCCCTCCTGGATGGCGTCGGCGATCTCGATCATCGCCGGCGTCCCCTTGTCCGCCGCCAGCACCCCGCGCATCAGCGCGAAGCCGACGGCGATGGCGGCCAGCGCGGTGAAGCCCGAGAAGGCCAGCGCCAGGATCTCACCGCCCCGGAGCTCGAAGGCCTGGTAGCCGCCCTCGGCGGCGTACAGGAGCGCGCCAGGCGCGACATGGAGAGCTTCCACGTGTATCCATCCTCTGCTTCTTGGAGGCCTTCGCAGGCCCTGTCCACACGGTCGCCCGTGACCCCCGCGGTTCCAGCCCCGCTACGACGGCGTGCGCACGCTAACCGGTTCACGTTCCGTTCACGGACAGCCCATCAACGTGCAACGTCGGTCCGGGACAGTGGGCGCACTTCGTGTAGCGGGGCTGGTTCCGCACGGAGGGTGCCCGGCATCCCGTCGGGTACGGCTGCACCACCTCGGTGCCCGAAGCAGGAGATGACAATCGATGGACACCGGTGACGCTGCATGGGTGCTGGTCTCGGCCGCACTCGTGCTCTTCATGACGCCAGGCCTGGCGTTCTTCTACGGCGGGATGGACCGATCGCGGAACGTCCTCAACATGTTGATGATGAACTTCTGGTGCCTGCTCACCATCCCGGTGCTGTGGGTGGTGGTGGGCTTCTCGCTCGCCCAGGCGCCGTTCGAGAACGACCTCATCGGGGGCTTCGACAACGCCTTCCTGCGGAACATGCCCATCACGGGTGAGGACGGCGGCTTCTCGCTCCTCGTGATGGTGTTCCTCGGCATGTTCGCCGTGATCACCCCGGCGCTGATCTCCGGCGCGGTCGCCGGGCGGATGCGCTTCGGCGCGTGGGCCATCTTCGCCCCGGTCTGGATGCTGCTGGTGTTCGCGCCGGTGTTCAAGTGGGTCTACGGCGGTTGGCTGGGCCAGCGCGGCTCGCTCGACTTCGCCGGTGGCACCGCCATCCACGTCAACGCCGGCATCGCCGCCCTCGCGTGCGTGCTCGTGCTCGGCAAGCGCCGCGGCTGGCCGTCGGCCGGGAGCCCGCCGCACTCGATGCCGCTCGTGATGCTCGGCACCGGGATCCTGTGGCTCGGCTGGTTCGGGTTCAACGCCGGGTCCGCCCTGGCCGCCAACGGCACCGCCGTCCAGGCCTTCATCAACACCTTCGTCGCCGGCGCCGCCGCCGGGCTCGCCTGGGCGCTCGTCGAGCGGGTCCGGGACGGCCACTTCACCAACCTCGGTGCCGCATCGGGGATCGTCGCCGGCCTGGTGGCCATCACCCCGGGTGCCGGGTACGTCTCCGGCATGGCCCCGATCCTGATCGGGCTCGCCGCCGGGGTCATCTGCTGCTACGCCGTCCGCCTCAAGCACCGGGCCGGGTACGACGACGCCCTCGACGTCGTGGGCGTGCACTTCGTCGGCGGCCTCGTCGGCTCCCTCGCCGTCGGGCTGTTCTCCGATCCGCAGTTCTTCGGCACCGAGAACATGGAGGGCCTGTTCTTCGGCGGCGGCCTGGAGCTGCTGTTCGAGCAAGCCCTGGCCAACGGCGTGACGATCATCTACAGCTTCGTGGTGACGGGCCTGCTGATGCTGGCGCTCAAGGCCACGATCGGTGTGCGGGTGCCCGACGACGTCGAGCAGGCCGGGCTCGACCTGCCCGAGCACGCCGAGCAGGCGTACCACGACGACCTCTCCGCAGGGCTCCGGGAGACCGGCGTCCCGAGCGAGCTGCGGGCAGAGGTGCGCACGTGATCAAGCTCCTCACGGCCGTCATCCGACCGCACCAGCTGGACGCGGTGCGCGACGCGCTCGTCGAGGCCGGCGTGCACGGCATGACCGCCACCGAGGTCCGAGGCCTCGCCGACGGACCGGACCACACCGAGATGTACCGCGGTGCGGAGTACACGGTCGACGCCGCCCATCAGATCCGCATCGAGGTCGTGGTTGACCTGTTCGAGGCGGAGCGGCTGGCGGAGGTCATCGTCGCTGCGGCCCGGACCGGGAAGGCGGGCGACGGGAAGCTGTGGATCACCGACGTCGAGCGCGTGGTGCGGATCCGCACCGGCGAGCGGGGTGTGGACGCCCTGCACTAGGACACGGCCGGGCGCGCGGGGCGACCTGCGCGCCCGGCCGCCTGACGCTCAGCCGACGGTGATCCGGTCCGTGCCCGAGCGGCCGAAGACCTCCGGGGCGTAGATCTCCTCGGCCTTCGCCGGCGGGGCGATGAACGTCCCGGGCGTGGTGGCCCGGGCGACGTAGGTGTGGTCGTAGGTGCCGGCGGGCAGGTACGAGCTGTAGGCCTCGCTGCGATCGTCGCGGAAGCTCTGGTGGTCGAACCACGTGTACCCGTGCCAGGTCGCCGGCTGGAGGTCGTCGCCCACACGCTCCTCGGCAGGCGGTCGGGGCGACACGGCCAGCGCCGGGTTGAGCGCCTCGAGGCCGGCGGGCAGGTGGTCGACCAGCGCCATGTTGGTGCGGGCGGAGTCGGCCACCATCGACAGCCGCACCCGCACCATCGCCCCGGGCTCGATGGTCCAGGAGCCGTCGTCGTTGCGCACCACGTCGGAGGCCTCGTCGACCGCCTCGTAGGTCCGCACCACCACGAAGCCCTCGTCGCGTGGGTCGACGCGCAGGTCGGCCGGGGCGTAGCGCAGGCCGAGGCGGTAGTAGAGGCGACCGGGTCCCGACTTCTGCAGGACGAGGTCGGGATCGCCGCCCATTTCGGCCATGGGGACGACGGTCCGCACGGTCTCGACCGAACGGCCGCCGTGCGCGTGCTCGACGGCGTAGGTGTCGCCGATCCAGGCCCGGGCGACGAAGGCGGGGGTCGTGGCCTCGAAGGTGTCGAAGTACCGCTTCATCGCCAGGAGGATGAAGCCGTTCTCCTGCACGTTGCTCCAGTGTCCGCCCCGGCGCTGATTGCCGATGAGGCCGGCGACGACCTTCATGACGAGGTCGCTGTCGGGCTGCTGGGTGATGAGGGCGTCGAGCACGATGCCGTCGGTGCGCCGGTCCGAGGCCAGGACGAGCGCCGACGCCCCCTCGTCGTAGTCGGTGGTGAAGGTCGCGGCCGAGGGCGTCTCGGTCACCCGGTTGGCGAGCGTCCGTGCGATCTCGGCCCTGAGCGATGCGTCGTCGAGCACGGGCCACAGCCAGGCCAGCGCGTCGAGGGGCAGGTCCGGCGCCGCGCGGAAGAGCTGCGCCGCCTTGCCGGGGTCCCGGTCGCCGTCGAGGTCGCGGACGTGGAGGGCGTAGGCGCTGGCGGCACGACGAGCGTCCTCCGGCCATCCGGCGGGGAAGCGGTCCTCGATGCTGCGCAGGTACTCGAGGGCCCGCCCCTTCGCGTCGCCGTCGACCGGGAAGCCGTCGGCGCCCGCGACCACGAAGGCATGCGTCGCCTGCACGGTGAGGAACGGGTCCGACGGGCGGCCGCGCTGCCAGGTCGGGAACCCGCCGTCGTCGTTCTGCAGGGCGGCGAGGCGCTCCAGGTCGTCCCGGATCGTGGCGTCGAGCTCGTCAGGCGTCGGCTGGCCCGGGGCGTCGAACGCGGCGAACACGCCGCGCAGGGACACCAGCGCGGTGATCCGGGCGGCGAAGGCATCGGCCGACTGGTGGTCGTACTCCGTGAGGTAGACAACCGCGTCGGTGAGCGCCTGCAGGTTGGTCGACGCCGTGTCGATCTCCAGACCGCCGAACGCCTCGACCACGCCCTCGGGCGTGCGCATCGGTTGGGCGACGCTGCCCTCGTCGATCACGCCGTAGGTGGCGAAGGCCTCGGTGGTCGTGGGGGTGTACGCCGGCAGCTCCCCGCTGGCCGAGTCGGCCCGGTCGCCGGCCACGGCCGTGACCCGGTAGCGCACGGTGCCGGCGCGCTCGACCTCGACCGGGAAGCGGACCTCGACCCGCTCGCCGGCGGGCACCTCGACGCGCCGGCCCGGCGACCCGGTGGGAGTGAGGCCGGACGCCTCCAGCACGACCGCGGCGGTGACGGCCTCGTCGCTTCCGTTGTGCACGACCACCGGCAGCTCGAAGGCGTCGCCGAAGTTGACGAACCGAGGCGGTGACGGGCGGACCTGCAGCGGCAGGCTCGCCGTGATGGTCGACTCGCCGGTGCCGAACCGGTCGCCGTCGGCCGCCACCGCCATGACCCGGTAGCGGGTGAGGTCGTCGGGCAGCGCGACCTCGATGCTGGCCCGTCCCTGGTCGTCGGTGACCACGGTCGGCTCGAAGGCGGCGACGGCGCGGAAGTCGGCGCGCACCTCGATGGACGGCGACGTGGCGGCGCCGGCGCTGGACCGGAGGGCCTCGTCGGAATCGGGGGACGGGGCGGCGCCGGCCGCGTCTCCGCCCTCCTGCTCGGCGGAGTCGTCGGTGGCTCCGCCGCCGCCCGCCCCGCCGAGGGTGGCGCCGCTGGTGGCCTCGCCCGCCACCCCGCCGGGGGGCGACGTGGTGGTCGGCGCCGACCCGTCAGCGCCGAACCGCTGGGGCGGGGCGAGGAGGATCCCGTCCCGGGACCGGTCGGCGTTCAGGAACCCGCCGTGGTCCTGGTAGAGGACGTCGATCGGGTCGGCCACCCGGTAGCCGGTCAGGGACAGCAGCGCCTCGTCCACCACGGCGACGGCCACCTCGGCACCGGCCACCGGTGCCCCGTCCGGCCCGGCGACGGTCACGCCCACCGTCGTGGACGAGCCTGGCTCGAGCGAGGCGTCGGCCGGCTCGGCCGCGACGGCGAGCGTCCGGCTTGCCGCGCCCACGGCGAGCGGCAGCTGGCCGACGGCGTGCGCGGGTCGGGGCGGTGTGCCGTCGGCGACCCGGCCGTCGTCGCCCACCCGAGGCGCCACGCCGGCGAGATCGACCCGCAGCGCCACCCCCGGCACCATCGCGTCGGTGATCTCGATGTCGACGACGGCCGAGCCATCCTCCAGCTCGAACACCCGCGTGTCCTCGATCCCGGCCCGGGTGATGGTGAGCAGGCCACGGCCCTCCGGGAAGGGGGAGACGACCAGCACCTCGGCGGTGTCGCCGGCCACGTGCTCGGTCGCACTGGGCACGAGGGTGGCGACCTCGGCCTGCACCGTCCGGCTCGGGACGGCGTCGGCGCCGGCCACCCACCGGGTCAGCTCGGTGCGGCTCGAGCCGCCGTCGTCGTCGCGCACGACCGCGGTGATGCGGTGTCGGCCGCCCACCGGCGTGGCGAACTCGCACCCGACCGACTCGGCCTCGCTCCCGACGACGCACTCCTGGGCGTCGACGTCGGTCTCCACCAGCTCGCCGCCGCGCAGCTGCTCGACGACACGGGCCGCCGTGACGGTGACCTGTCGACCGGGCACCGCGCGGCCGTCGATGTCGGTGACCACGGCCTCGACGACCAGCGGCTCGCCCTGGCGCACGAAGTTCCGCTCCGTCCGCAGCCCCGCGTAGAGGCGCGCCGGGTGGACCAGCACGTCGACGGTCGAGGCGAAGGCCTGGCGGTTGACGTCCTCGACGGCGGCGTTGGCGCTGACGGTGACCGGCTCGTCGGGCTTCTGACCGGCGAAGTCGATCTGCAGCACGTGGCGGCCGCCGGCGTCGGTGCGGGCGTCGTAGGTGAACGACTCGGTCTCCTGCGGGGGCATGCAGCACGGCCCGGACGCGTCGCCCATCGCGGAGCGGGCGACGGAGCCGTCGAACCCACCCTCCAGCCACGGCGGCGGCGCCACCCCGAAGGTGAACGCCGGCCAGTTCGGCGGCGAGTAGGTGGTGGCGGCGGTCGTGACCTGCCACGTGATGGGCGAGTCGGGCAGCACGCCGCCGGCGAAGTAGCGGCCGGCCGCCTCGACCTGGACGGGACCAGTGAGCAGGTGCGGGCCCGCACCGACCGGCTGGGTGACGACCTCGAACTCGGGACGGCGGAACTCCTGGATCTGGAACGGGTGGTAGCCGTGGTCCTGGTCGCCGCCGAGGCGCAGCTCGACGTGCGCCTCGCCGAGTGCGGCGCCGTCGGGCAGCGTCCCCTCGATCTCGAAGCCGCCCTGCGCGCTGAGGTCGGCGTCGCCGGTCAGCAGCTCGTTGCCGAACGCGTCACGCACCGTGTAGCCGACGGTGCGGTCGCGCCCGACCCGCTCCAGCCGCCCGTCGCCTCCCCGGTCGAGACGGCGGACCCACCCCTTGACCCGCAGGTCGTCGCCGGGCCGGAACAGCCCCCGCCCGTCGAACGCATACCAGCGGGTCGTCCCACCCGAGTCGTACGACTGCCAGCGGCCGCTGCTGTCGGCGGTCAGCACCGCGCTGTCGTCGCCTCGCTCGGCGACCAGGAACTCGCCGCTGCCGAGGTCGATCGACGCGAGCCCGTCGCCGTCCGTCGTGGCGGTGGTGCGGCCGAGGCGCACCTCGACTCCGTCGAGCGGCGCGCCCGACCGCAGGTCGGTGGCCCAGGTCAGGAGCCGGTCGTGGTCGGCGAAGGCGTCGACGCCGATCGACGTCGACTGCACCCAGGCGACGATCGGCCGGTTGCTCCAGTACTCCTCGGATCCCTCGTCCAGGTCGAGGTCGGACTCGACCGTGACCACGACGTGGCCGCCACCGCCGATCGCGTCGTCCAGCTCGAGGACGGTCTCGTTGAGCGCCGCAGGGTCGTCGATGCGGACGGTGCGCCGGGCGAGCACGGGCCAGTCCGGCAGGTCGCGGAGGTCCTCCTGGTGCCGGTTGCGGACGTAGGAGACGTAGGCCCCGATGTCCTCGGTCGTGACCTCGTGGACGGTGACCTCGAGGGTCTCGTTGCCAGTGGAGACGATGGGCAGGACCGGCTCGTCGAGGAAGGGGTCGGTGGTGATGACGGCGCGCGGGAACGGCACCAGCATCGGCATCGGGTCGCCGACCTCGAAGGTGCGGGTCTGGTCCTCGCCGAGCGACTGCCCGAAGGCGTCACGCAGCGCGCCCGACACCCGGACCTCGTAGCTGGTCCCGCGCCTGGTGGCGCCCCGCACCTCGATCTGGTTGCCGAAGGCGGTGACCGACGCCCCGATGTCCGGTTCGATGGTGACCTGCGCCGAATCGAAGGCGGCGAGGTCGAGGGGGTTGTTGAAGCCGACCAGGAGCGAGTCGCCCGGCCGGCAGCCGTTGTACCCGCACGTGGTCTCCGTGACCGCGAACGGGGCGCGGGTGCGGGTGCGGTGCGCCTGGGGGTCGGCGGTGGTGCGGGGCCCCTCGGCCGACGGGGTGCCGGCCCCCACCTCGAGCACCACGGCAGCGTCGCCGGGCAGCGGCTCGACGGGGCGCAGGGCGACCCAGCGGCCCTCGAGGGCCTGCTCGACCGCGGCACGGGCCTGCTCGTCGGCGGCGACCTCGTCGTCGGTGGCGAGCCGGACCGCGCGCTCGCCATCGGCCGTGACGGTGATCCGGTCGAGAACGGACTGGGGCTCGACGCGCTGGTCGAAGGTGATGACGAACACCGGCTGGACGTCGACGACCTCACCGCCCGGCACCACCGACTCGACGGTCGGCGGCGGGGTGGAGAACGTGAAGCGGAAGTCCTCGGCGAGGGCCTCGCCGGTGGCCGACTGGGTGCCGGCGGGCACCACGACCTCGTAGTCGGTGGCGGCCGGGAGGCGATCGATCTCGTCGCTGGTGTGCTCGAGGCGCAGGGTCCGGGTGCCGAGCCAGCGCCACCGCCCGTCGACCGCCGGCATCACCCGCACCGGGACCGCTTCCGCGTCGAGGGCGTCGAGCGTGCCGATGGGGACCATCGCCTGGTTGAACGTCACGCTCAGCGAGGGCGCGACCGTCACGGCGCCGTTCGGCTGGTGCCGCAGCACCTCGAGCGGGCCGGCGTCCGGCTGGCTGGGCCGGTCGCCCCCGCCGGCGCCGAAGGGCTGGTCGACGGTCCGTCCCGGGCGCGGCGGCGGGAGGCTCTCCGGCGGTCGGCGGAACCCGGCCTGGTCGTCGGGGTCCTGGGCGAAGGGCGGGAGCCGGTCGGTGACGGCGGCGACCTCGCTCGCCGACAGCGCGTCGCCCTCGACGACGGCGACGGCCTCCTCGGCCTGGGCCGCCTCGCCCGTGCTCAGCAGCAGCTGGAACCCGCCTGCAGCTGACGCCGTGACACCGGGATCCGGCGGCGTCGCCGCCTCGTCGCCCCCACCGCTGGAGCACGCCGTCGCGACGAGCGCCAGCACGACCGCGACCACGAGGGCACGGCACCTTCGGTCCTGCGGCATGCGAGCGCTCCCCACGTCGTCGGCTGCATCGTCCCCCATCCGACGCCTGCCGTGCGGCGCTGGTTCCCGCCGGATGACTTCGTCCGGGCGACCTGGTTGCCTTCCGAACAGATGTTCGGTAGAGTGGCGGCATGGTTGGGGGACCGGTCACGGTTGCGGAGGTCGCAGTGGCATTGGACGTGCTGCGCGACCTGTCGGCCCGGTTGGAGCCGGAGGCGGTGGCCTTGCACGAGGTCCCGCACGTGTTCGACGGGCTCGCGGAGCTGGAGCGGCTGGCCAGCGGGACGGTGCTGCGGATGGCGGCCCGGTACGAGGAGGCGGGTGCGTGGAAGCGCAACGGCGCCCGGTCCCCGGAGGACGACATCGCCCGCAGGACCGGCACGGGCACCGGCCGTGCTCGGCGGAAGCTGTCGACGTCGAAGCGGTTGCGGTCCCAGCCCAAGACCGATGATGCGGTGCGGCGGGGTCGGGTGTCGCCGGAGCAGGCCGATGAGGTGTCCGAGGGTGCCGGGGCTGCGCCCGACGCGGAGGACGAGCTGCTCGACACGGCGCAGCGCATGCCGTTGCACGATCTGCGGCGCCGGGTGGCCGAGGAACGAGCCAAGGCCGACAAGGACCGTGAGGAACGGGCCCGGCGCCTGCACCGGCAGCGGAGCGTGCGCCGCTGGGACGACGCCGACGGGATGGGCAACCTGGTGCTGCACCTGCCCGGTGATGCGATGGCCGAGATCGACGCC
>JAKFET010000107.1:0-2392 GCA_036675575.1 Acidimicrobiaceae bacterium | reverse complement strand
GACGCTGGCCGAGCCGGGCTTCGTCGGCCGGGAGGACCAGCTGCGAGCGCTCGACGACCGGGTGCGCAGCGCGGCGCTCGGGACAGGCGGCATCGCCCTCCTGGCCGCCGAGTCGGGCGGCGGGAAGTCACGGCTGCTCGTCGAGCTGGTCCGCCGGGTGCCCGACCGGGTCCTGTGCCTCCACGGCCAGGGGCTCGACCAGGCGGCGCAGCGGCCCTTCCAGGTCCTGGCCGGCGTGGCCCGGGACCTCACCCGCGCCGCCGCCGACCACGACCTCGCCCGGCGCGTGCGCGCCGGCCTGGGCGAGCAGGGCGCCGCGGTGGCCGTGGCGTTCCCGGAGCTGGGCGAGGCGCTGGGCATCCCGGCACCCCGCGACCTCGGGCCGGACCAGTTCGGCGAGTTCCGCACGATCCAGGCGCTGGCCGCGCTCCTGGACGCCGTCGGCAGCGCCGAGGCTCCTGCGCTCGTGGTGCTCGACGACTGCCAGTGGGCGGACGACCTGAGCGCGCGGGTGCTGGCCCACTGGCAGGCGTCCCGCGCCCAGCCGTGCCACACCCTCGTCGTGGCAGCCCACCGGAGCGACGAGCTGCCGGTGGAGTCGGTGCTGCGCCGCATCGACCCGCTGGTGCGCGTCGTCCTGCCACCGCTCCGCGACGACGACGTGGCGGCGCTCGTCACCTCCATGGCCGGCACGGTGCCAGCGGAGGCGGTCGAGGTCGTGGTCCGCCTCGCCGAGGGCAGTCCCTTCATGGCCGCCGCGGTCCTGCGGGGCCTGGTCGAAGCCGACTCGCTCACCTTCGGGCCCGAGGGCTGGCGGGTCGACGCGTCGTCGCTGGCCGACGTGCGCTCCTCCCGGCAGGCGGCCACCGTCCTCGCCCACCGCATCACGCTCCTCGGGGCCGAGACCCGCCGCCTGCTGGCCGTCGGCGCGGTGCTGGGCAAGGAGTTCGAGCTCACCGTGGCCGCCTCGCTCGGCGGCGTCGACCCGATCGACGTGGCCCGCGCCGTGCGGGAGGCGAGCCGGCGCCACCTGGTGTGGACCACCGAGGCGGACCGCTGCAGCTTCGTGCACGACAAGGTCCGCGAGGCCCTGCTGCAGCGCCTCGACCCCGAGCAGCGGCGCCGGTTGCACGAGCAGACCGCCACCCTGCTCGAGGCCCGGCACCCGACCCGGTTCTTCGACCTCGCCTTCCACCTCGACGCCGCCGGCGAGCCCGAGCGGGCGCTGCCCTACGCCCTCGCCGCCGCCGAGGAGGCTCGCGCCCAGCAGTCCCTGGAGCTGGTGGAGCAGCAGTACCGGATCGCCCAGCGCGGGGTCGGGGCCGACCTGGTGCGACGACGCCACATCGCCGAGGAGCTCGGCCGGGTCCTCATGCTCCGCGGCCGGTACGTGGAGGCCGAGGACGAGCTCGTCGAGGCCAGGCGCCTGGCCGACGACGCCGGCACCCTCGCCCGCATCGACGGGGTGCTCGGCGAGCTCGCGTTCAAGCGGGGGGACATGGCCGCCTCGTCCGTCGCCCTGGAACGCGCCGTGCGCGCCCTCGGCCAGCGCATGCCGACCCGCGCGTGGACCCTCCACGCGCTGTGGGAGGTGCTGGTGCAGGCGGCCCGCACCCTGCGCCCGGGGAGGACCGGGCACCGGACCGCCGACGAGGACGAGGTCGAGCGCGACCTCCTGGCCGCCCGGCTCTACAGCCGCCTCGCGCACACCTTCTGGTTCCAGCGCGGCTCGGTCGCCACCCTGTTCGTCCACCTGCGGGGGATGAACCTGACCGAGCGCCACCCGGTGTCGGAGGCACGGGCCCAGGCGTACTCCGAGCACGCCCCGGTGATGAGCCTGCTGCCCTGGTACCGACGGGGGATCGACTACGCCGAGCGCAGCCTCGCCATCCGCACCGAGCTCGGCGACCTCTACGGGCAGGGCCAGTCCCGCCACTTCCTCGGCGTGGTCCTCTACGCCGCGTCCCGGTGGGAGGAGGCAGCCGAGCGCTGCCGCGAGGCCGTCCGCCTGCTCGACCGCACGGGCGACCGGTGGGAGGCCAACACGGCCCGCTGGCACATCGGCTACTGCGCCTACCGGCGCGGCGACCTGGCGACCGCCGCCGCGCTGGGCGAGGCGGTGCACCGCTCCGGTGTCGAGCTCGGCGACCCCCAGGCACGGGGGATCGGGCTGGCCGTCTGGGCCAAGGCCACCGGCGGACGCGTCCCGGCCGACGCGGTCGCAGCCGAGGTCGCCGACCTCTCCGAGGACGCCCACACGGCCGCCGAGGTGCTGACCGCAGCCGCGCTGTGCCGGCTCCACGAGGGCGACCCGGCGCGAGCGGTCGAGCTGCTGGAGCGCGCCGACGGACTGGTGCGAGACGCCGGGCTGCGCCAGGAGTACGTGGCACCC
>JAKFET010000044.1:0-2413 GCA_036675575.1 Acidimicrobiaceae bacterium | reverse complement strand
CGCGCGGCGCCGTGCGGGTGCGCACGATCCCCATGCACCGCGTCCGCGCCGGCGACCGCATCGTGGTGGGCCGGGACGGCGTGCGCGTCCGCCCACCCGACCGACGGGCCGTGGCGGGCACGTTCGAGTTCATGAACTCCGAGGTCTCGTCGGAGAAGCCGAAGGCGCTGATGATCCGCCAGGTCGCGGAGCGGATCCGGGCGGCCCGGTCCGACGGTGCCCGGGTGCTGCTCGTCGCCGGGCCCGCCGCCATCCACACCGGTGCCGGCCCCGATCTGGCCACCCTGGTCGAGGAGGGCTGGATCAGCTGCCTGTTCACCGGCAACGGGTTCGCCACCCACGACCTCGAGTCCAACGTGCTCGGCACCTCCCTCGGCGTCGGTGTGGCCGACGGGGTGCCGGTCGAGGGCGGCCACGCCAACCACGTGCGGGTCATCAACGAGATCCGGCGTCACGGCTCCATCGCCGCCGCGGTCGACGCCGGCTACGTCACCGGCGGCGTCATGCACGCGTGCGTCCGGGCCGGCGTGCCGTTCGTCCTGGCCGGTTCGGTGCGGGACGACGGGCCGCTGCCCGACACCATGACCGACGTGGCCGACGCCGCCGACGCCATGCGCGAGCAGGTGCCCGGGGTGCGGGTCGCCCTGATGCTGGCCACCACGCTGCACGCCATCGCCACCGGCAACATCCTCCCCGCATCGGTCGAGACCTTCTGCGTCGACATCAACCAGGCCGTCGTCACCAAGCTCGCCGACCGGGGGTCGCACCAGGCGGTCGGCATCGTCACCGACATCGGCGTGTTCGTCCGCCAGCTCACCGGCGAGCTGTGCCGGTGAGCAGCCTCGCCTGGGGGCACCGGTACCTGCTCTGCCCACCCCGCCACTTCGGCGTCCTCTACGAGATCAACCCGTGGATGGAGCACGGCGTCGCGGTCGACGTCGACGTGGCGCTCGCGCAGTGGCAGGGCCTGCACGACGCACTGGTCGAGGCCGGCGCGGAGATCGAGACCATCGACCAGCCCGAGGGCGTGCCCGACCTGGTCTTCACCGCCAACGCCGGCCTCCTCGACGCGACGGCGCGCCGGTTCGTGCCCAGCCACTTCCGCCACCCCGAGCGGGTGCCCGAGACCGAGGTCTTCTCGACCTGGTTCGCCGAGCACGGCTGGGACGTCGCCCGGCTCCCGGACGCCATGGTGCACGAGGGAGCCGGCGACGCGCTGCCCTTCGGCGGGGTCCTGCTGTCCGGCTACCAGCCCCGCTCCCACCTGGCTGCGGCCCCGCTCCTCGCCGACCTGCTCGACGTGCCCGTGCGCACGGTGGAGCTGGTGGACCCCCGGCTGTACCACCTCGACCTCACGTTCTGCCCCCTCGACGACCGCCGCGCCCTCTGCGCGCCGCTCGGCTGGGATGCCGAGGGGCGCAAGGTCGTCGAGGAGCTCGTGCCCGAGCCCCTGTGGCTCACCGACGACGAAGCCCTCGCCTTCTGCGCCAACTCGGTCGTGGTCGGCGACGTGGTGCACATGCCCACCTGCCCGCCCCGGATCGGCCGCCAGCTCGAGGCGTGGGGCTTCCACGTCGTCGTCTGCCCCGTGGACGAGTTCCTGAAGGCCGGCGGCGGGTGCCGCTGCCTCACGCTCGCGCTCGACGTGAGCCCGGCCGCCACCTGAGGGGTCACCTCATGGGCTCACGGACAGCGCGAGGACGGTGTCGCCGCTCGCGCGCCAAGCGCATCGAGAAGGCACCGCGCTCGTAGCGGAGGCTCCCGCCGTGCGCTTCGACGATCGCCCGGGCGATCGGCAGGCCGAGCCCCGAGCCGCCCCGGCCGTCGAGGGACACGAAGCGTTCGAAGATGTCGTCGACGGCGGTCGCCGGGACCCCGTCGCCGTCGTCGCGCACCCGGACGACGATGTCCGCCCCCTCGACGGCGAGCGCGACGTCGACCCTGCTCCGGGCGTGACGTCGAGCGTTGTCCAACACGTTGGCGAGCGCCTCGCTCATCGAGGCGGGATCCAGCTCGATGGGCACCGCCCCGCCCATGTCGCCGCTGAAGGCGATCTGCAGCGAGGGGCTCAGCTGCTCGGCCCGCTGCACCTCGATCCGGCACAGGGTCTCGAGATCCACCACCTCCTGCTGGGGCACCTCGCCCATGTCGAGCTTCGTCAGCCGCAACAGCCTGGCGAGCAGCGCCGCCGCTCGCTCCGTCTGCCCGACGATCAGCGCCGTGGCCTGCTGGCGTCCCGCCCCGTCGAGGTTCATCGAGAGGGACTCCGTCGCGGCCTGGATCGCCGTGATCGGCGTGCGGATCTGGTGCGCGGCATCGGCCAGGAAGCGCTCGTTGGCCTCCGCCTGCCGGCGGGCATCGTCCAGGGCCGACTCGAGCGCGTCCACCACACCGTCGAAGGCAGCGCCGACCA
>JAKFET010000231.1:0-2434 GCA_036675575.1 Acidimicrobiaceae bacterium | reverse complement strand
ACGGCGACACCGTCGTGCTGCCGGGTGAGGTCGGGCTGGTCCTGCGTGGCGGCCGCACGACGAGCGAGCCGGTCGGCAGTCCGCCCGACCTGGCCTCGACCCCACGCGATCCGGCGCTGGTGGCCCGGACCGCGGCCGGCGCCGCCTTCGACGTCGTACGCCGCGTGGAGCTGTTGCTGGACCAGTGGGGCGTGACTCCCCCGGGCGTGCTGCGCAGCGGCGGGCTGGCCGTCCGGGACCTCAAGGCGGTGGCGCGTGAGCTGCACGTGGACGAGGCCGGCGCGGCCCTGATCGTCGAGGTCGCCCTCGCCGCCGGCCTCATCGCCGAGGCGAGCGACAGCGACAGCAACCCGGTCTGGCTGCCGACCGACGACTTCGACCTCTGGTCCGCCCAGACCACCGCCGAGCGCTGGGCGCTGCTGGTCGGCGCGTGGCTGACCAGCAGCCGGGTCCCCTCGCTGGTCGGTCGGCGCGACACGGCCGGGAAGACGTGGAACGCCCTCGCGCCGGAGCTCTCCAGTGGTCTCGCCGAGGAGGCCCGCCGCCTCGGCCTGCGGGTGCTCGCCGAGCTGCCCGACGGGGAGGTGCTGGCCACCGGCACGGGCATCCCCTCGCTGGTCCAGCGCGTGGAGTGGTTGCGGCCGCGCCGGCCCACGGTCTTCGCCGAGCTCGTGACGGCAGCGCTGGCCGAGGCCGCGGCACTGGGCGTCAGCGGCGCCGGAGGACTCCCGGCCAGCGGCCGTCAGGTCGCCGCCGGCGACCTCGGCGCAGCAGCGAAGGAGATCGAGTCCAACCTGCCCCACCCGGTCGACCACGTCCTGCTGCAGGCCGACCTCACCGCCGTGGCACCCGGTCCCCTCGAGACGGAGGTGGCGCGTCGGCTGCACCTGCTGGCCGACGTCGAGTCCCGCGGCGGCGCCACCGTCTATCGTTTCTCGCCGCTGTCGGTCCGCCGCGCCTTCGACGCGGGCTGGTCGACGCTGGAGGTCCAGGACTTCCTCGCGTCCGTCTCGCACACGCCCGTCCCGCAACCGCTGGCTTTCCTCGTCGACGACGTCGCCCGCACCTTCGGTGTGGTGCGCGTCGGGCATGCCGAGTCCTTCCTCCGTGCCGACGACGAGGCCGCCCTCGCGGCGCTCGTGCACGACCCCCGCGCCCGCTCCCTCGGCCTGCGCCTTCTCGCGCCGACCGTGGTGATCAGCACCAGCCCCCTCGACGTACTGCTCCCGCGGTTGCGGGAGCTGGGTGCCGCGCCCGTCGTGGAGGCGCCCGACGGCACGGTGCGGGTGAGCCGGCCCGACCTGCAACGCGCTCACCGGCGCCGAGGCCGACGACCGGCCGGCGCGGTCGACGCACGACGCGAGGCGCAGGTGCAGGCCGTCGCCATCGCGATCCGGGCCGGTGACCGAGCCCAGTCGAGCCGGCCGGCCACGACCGCGGAGACCACTACTCCCTCGGGTGCGCTGGCCGCGCTGCGCGACTCGATCGAGGCGGGCACCTCCGTCGTGATCGGCTACGTCGACAACCACGGAGCCACCGGCGAGCGCGTGGTGGACCCGCGACGCCTGGAGGGCGGACGGCTCTCGGCCTTCGACCACCGCGCCGACGACGTCCGCGAGTTCGCCGTGCACCGCATCACCACTGTCCGGCCCGCCTGAGCACCCCACGACCTTCTTCTCCTCCGCTCCCCGAACAACGCCGCGGGGACCCCGCGTAAGCCTCAGTCAGCGGCATTACAGTGCCACTGTGGACTTCATCCGGTACGCCGAGCGCTCGGCCGCGCTCGTCAACGCCGAGCTGCCCGACCAGGCGGCCCTGCGCGAGCACCTCGCGGACCGGTCCTGGCTGCACCGGTCCATCACCGACGAGGACGTGCCGACTCTCGTGGCCTTCCAGGTCGAGCTGCGGCCCGTGTTCGAGGCGTCCGACGTGGACGACGTCCGCCTCGTGGTGAGCTCCCTCAACGACCTGCTCGCGACCCACCCGGTCACCCCGATGATCAGCGACCACGACCCCGAGCACCTCCACATGCACGTCGCCAACAAGGCCGCCTCGGTCGCCGAGCTGCTCATCGGTGAGTCGCTCATGGGACTGGCCAACCTGGTCTGCGACCTCGGTGCGACCAGGCTCGGCATCTGCTCCGAGCCGCGCTGCGAGAACGTCTTCGTCGACACCTCGCCCAACCAGTCGCGGCGCTACTGCTCGGACCGCTGCTCCTCGCGCGCCAACGTCGCGGCCTACCGCGCCCGGCAGAAGGCCGCCGCCAGCTGATCAGCGCGCGGCGCCCGACGCCCGGCCCGTAGGCTGGTTCGGTGAATGACGGCCCGCTGATCGTCCAGTCGGACAAGACCCTCCTGCTGGAGGTCGACCACCCGTCGGCGCTCGAGGCCCGCAAGGCGATCGCGCCGTTCGCCGAGCTGGAGCGTTCACCCGA
>JAKFET010000074.1:0-2436 GCA_036675575.1 Acidimicrobiaceae bacterium | reverse complement strand
GCGGTCGTCGACGACCGTGAGCTGGTCGAGTACCGCCAGCTCACCGTCCTCGAGCTCAACGGCAACGGCGCGGCCTTCTCCGGGTCCGAGTCGCTCGGCATCCACCACGACGTCGTGGGCGCCGGCGTGGTCGCCGCGGGCAACATGCTCGCCAGCACCGACGTCATCGATGCCGTGGCGAAGGGCTTCGAGTCCGCCGACGGCGAGCTCGAGGAGCGCCTGCTGGCCGCACTCGTCGCGGGCCTCGAGGCCGGCGGCGAAGCGGGGCCGGTCCACTCGGCCGGTCTCTCCGTCGTGCGCGACGTGGCCTGGCGCGTGACCGACCTGCGCGTGGACTGGAGCGAGCAGCCGATCGCGGACCTCGCTGCCCTCCTCGACGTCTGGCTCCCGCAGCGCGACGACTACGTGACCCGCGGGCTGGACCCGACCGCCGCACCGTCGTACGGCGTCCCCGGGGACGAGTGACGATGCCCCGCACCGCGCACGACCTGGCCGCCGGCGCCATCGCCGCCGATGCCGGTCGACTGATCGACCTCTCCGAGCTGCTGCACGCGAACCCGGAAACGGCCTGGGAGGAGCACAACTCGTCCCGCTGGGTCGCCGACGCCCTCGACGAGGCCGGCTTCACCGTGACGCCGTCGTACCTCGGGCTGGAGACGGCCTTCCTGGCCACCTACGGCAGCGGCCCGTTCCGCCTGGGTCTGTGTGCCGAGTACGACGCCCTTCCCGGACTCGGGCACGCCTGCGGGCACAACCTGATCTCGGCCATCACGGTCGGCGCCGCGCGGGCCCTCGCGCCGCTGGCTGATGCGGCGGGCCTGACCATCGAGGTCTACGGCACGCCGGCCGAGGAGGGTGGTGGCGGGAAGATCGAGCTGCTGGAGCGCGGCGCATTCGCCGGGCTGGACCTGGCGATGATGGCGCACCCGGCGCCGGTCGACGTCGCGGAGGCCGAGCCGTTCGCGGTGTCGCACTCCCACGTCACCTACCAGGGCAAGGGCGCCCACGCGGCCGCCTATCCCGAGCAGGGCATCAACGCCGCCGATGCGTTCACGATCGCGCAGGTCGCCGTCGGCCTACTGCGCCAGCAGCTGCCACCTACTGTGCGCGTGCACGGTGTGATGACCAACGGGGGAGAGGCGCCGAACGCCATCCCCGCCCGCACCGAGGGCCGCTGGTACGTCCGGGCGGAGTCGCTCGACCAGCTCGCCACCACCGAGGAGAAGGTGTGGCGGTGCTTCGAGGCGGGAGCCCTCGCCACCGGTGCGAGCCTCGACATCACCCCGGAGAGCAAGCCGTACGCCGAGTTCCGCGCCTTCCAGCCGGCTGTCGACGCCTACGTGCGCAACGCCGAGAGCCTGGGGCGCGTCTTCGACCCGGGCACGCCCGCCCGGCGGATGAACCGCGCCTCGACCGACATGGGCAACGTGTCCCAGGTCGTGCCGGCCATCCACCCCTACATCGGCATCGGGTCCCTCCCTGCCCTCAACCACCAACCCGAGTTCGCTGCCCACTGCGTCGGCGGTGACGCCGAGAAGGCGTTGCTCGACGCCGCGACCGCCCTCGCCTGGACAGCGCTCGACATCGCCGAGGAGCACCAACGATGACCATCGCGACCCGCACCGAGCACGACTCCCTCGGCCCGCACGAGGTGCCGGCCGACGCCTACTGGGGCGTCCACACCGCCCGTGCCCTGACGAACTTCCCGATCAGCGGCACGCCCGTCGGCGTCCACCGCGAGCTCGTCGCGGCCCTCGGTGCCGTCAAGCTCGCCGCTGCGCGGGCGAACCACGAGCTCGGCCTGCTCGACGACCGCCGCTTCGAAGCGATCGCGGCGGCAGCGGACGACGTACGCACGGGGAAGCTGGACGACCAGTTCGTCGTCGACGTCATCCAGGGAGGTGCCGGGACCTCGACGAACATGAACGCCAACGAAGTCATCGCCAACCGGGCCCTGGAGATCCTCGGCCTGCCGCGGGGCCGGTACGACGAGATCCACCCGCTCGACCACGTGAACCGCTGCCAGTCGACCAACGACGTCTACCCGACCGCCGTACGCCTTGCGCTGCTGACCGTCATCGAGCGGCTGGCCGTGTCGACGGCCGACCTGGCAGCGGCCTTCGCCGCCAAGGCGGCGGAGTTCCGGACGGTGCCCAAGATGGGCCGGACCCAGCTCCAGGACGCCGTACCGATGACGGTCGGGCAGGAGCTCGGCGCGTTCGCGGTCACCCTGCTCGAGGAGCAGGCCCGCCTCGACGACTCCCGCGGGCTGCTGTGCGAGATCAACCTCGGCGCCACCGCGATCGGCACCGGCATCACCGCGCACCCGGAGTACCGACGGCGCGCCGTGGCGCACCTGGCCGAGATCACCGGGCAGCCGGTCGTCGGCGCCGGCGACCTCGTCGAGGCCACCAGCGACACCGGCGCCAGGTCCTT
>JAKFET010000159.1:0-2450 GCA_036675575.1 Acidimicrobiaceae bacterium | reverse complement strand
TGTCGAGCCCGGCCTGGCCGTGCACGGGCTCGGGAGCCGGTGTGGGCGGGATGGGTGTGGGTGCTGTGGGGGTCGTGGTCATGGTGGCCTCCTCGAGCGGGGAAGGGCTGTCGGTGGGACGGGCGTGCGGAACGGGTACGTCCAGGCGCAGGCGGGCTCCGGTGCCACCGGGTGGGTCGACGAAGCGGAGCGTGCCGCCGTGGAGCTGGGCCACCCAGCGAGCGACGGCCAGGCCGAGGCCGGTGCCGCCGGCCCCGTCGGTGCCGAACCGGTCGAAGACACGCTCGCGGTCGGCGGGGCTGACACCGGGACCGGCGTCGGCCACGTCGAGCCACCAGCCGTCGACACTGGAGCCGGCGGTGACCCGGACGGGTACGTCGGGTGGGCTGTGGCGACCGGCGTTGTCGAGTGCGTTGACCAGCAGCTGGCGCAGGCGCGCCGAGTCCGCAAGGACCTCGAGGTCTGCCGGGACGCGGACGTCGTACGGGCCCGTGCGACCGGCGGAGCGCACCTGCTCGACGCACGCCTCGACGAGGGCGCCGAGATCGACGGGGTGTCGCTCGAGGTCGACCACGCCGGCCTCGAGCCGGGAGAGCTGGAGCAGGTCGGTGACCAGGGCTCCGAGCCGTTGCGCCTGGTCGAGGGCCTCGCCGAGGTGCTCGGCATCGGCCGGGACGACTCCGTCCGCGAGGTTCTCCAGCAACGCGGTCATCGCCGTGAGGGGCGTGCGCAGCTCGTGGGAGACGGTGGCGATCAGCTCGCGGCGCTCGCGGTCGACCGTCGCGAGGTCCTCGGCCATCTGGTTGAAGGCCCGGGCGAGCTGGCCGACCTCGTCGGTCGCGGTGGTGTGGACCCGACCCGAGTAGTCACCCCGGGCCATGGCCCCGGCCACCTCGGTCATCTGACGCAGCGGGGCGACCATGCCGGCCGCGAGCAGCTGGGTGACGCCCAGCGCGAGCGCGACGGTCACCGGCAGGACCAGGAGCGAGGAGACGTTGGCTGCCGAGCCGAGCATGGTGAGCAGGACCGCGACCACGACGGAGGCCACGACCAGGAGGCCGAGCTTCACCTTGAGGCTCGACACGGCGTCGAGAGGCGTGCTCATTCGGGGTCCCCGCGGAAGTACGAGCGCAGCGAGGACTTTTGTGGGGTGAGGTTCATTCGAGCTCCTCCAGCGCGTAGCCGACGCCGTGCACCGTGCGGATCCGCGCGGCACCGAGCTTGGCCCGCAGCGCCTTGACGTGGCTGTCCACGGTGCGAGCCGCGCTGGCGCTCCCCCAGGCGTCGCCCCAGTCCCAGACCTCGCGCAACAGCCGCTCGCGGGTGAGCACCTGGCCCGGCTCGCGGGCCAGGCAGAGCAGCAGGTCGAACTCGGTCGGGGTGAGGTGGACCGGCTCCCCCGCCAGCGTCGTACGACGGGTGCCGGCGTCGATCGACACGGCGCCCACGCTCACCGCCGCGGGCGGATCGGCGGCCAGGGCCGCCGCCCGGTCCACCCGGCGCAGCAGGGCGGCCACCCGGGCGACGACCTCGCGCAGGGAGAAGGGCTTGGTGAGGTAGTCGTCGGCGCCCACGCCGAGGCCGATCAGCACGTCGGCCTCGTCGTCGCGCGCGGTGAGCATCAGGACTGGGACGGGCCGGTCCGCCTGGATCCGGCGGCAGACCTCGTGACCGTCGAAGCCGGGCAGCATCACGTCGAGCAGTACGACGTCCGGCCGGGCGCTGGTGGCGACCTCGACCGCCGTCGGGCCGTCGAAGGCCTGCTCGACGGCGTAGCCCTCGGCGCGCAGGCGCTGCGCCAGGGCGTCATTGATGGTGCGGTCGTCCTCGACGACGAGAACGGTGCGCGGTGTCATGGCACGACCCTAGGAGTCCGGGAGCGCAGGAGCTGGGGACGACTCGTGAAGGTTCTGTGGAGGTCAGACGGGCCGGTGGTCGGCTGAGGGCCAATCGACGATCACGCGGGCTCCTCCCCCGGGCGCCTCGGTGATCGTCACCAGGCCGCCGTGTGCCCGGGACAGGCCACCGACGATGTACATGCCCAGGCCGCTGCCGCCCGACTCCCCCGTGGTCCAGAACTTGGTGAAGACGCGGCGCCGCAGCTCGGTCGGGATTCCGTCACCCTCGTCGTCGACCATCAGTCGCACGCCCTGGATGTCGCCCTGGAGGGAGAGCAGGTGGACCGTGACAGTCCCCTGGCCGTGGCGTACGGCGTTCTCCACGAGGTTGGTGACGACCTGGGTGAACTTGTCGGGGTCGGCGAAGATCTCCGGCAGGTCGTCCTCGACCTCGAAGTTCATCGTGCGGGCGGTGCCTGCCTCGATCGAGGCGACGACTCGGCCCACGAGGACCTCGGCGGACGAGGGCCTGGGATAGAGCTGGAGCCGGCCGGTGTCGATGCGCGCGACGTCGAGCAGCTCGGCGATGAGACGCGCCAGGCGGTCAGCGTC
>JAKFET010000308.1:0-16480 GCA_036675575.1 Acidimicrobiaceae bacterium | reverse complement strand
ATGAACACCTCGGGCGAGGGGATGATCTCGTAGCCGCCGGAGTGGTGCTCGCCGAACCAGACCTCGTCGAAGCCGAAGCGGTCGAGGGCCTCGGCGCGCTCGAGGTCGTACTCGAGGGCGAGGGTGGGGTTCTGCCCGGGCGGGTGGAACGGGGCGAAGAAGGCGCCGAACTTCAGGCGGCTGTCGGTGGAGCTCATCGGGGGGTCCCTTCACGCAGCTGGTCACAGAAGTCGAGCAGCGCTGCGTTCACCTGCTCGGGTGCTTCCTGCTGGACCCAGTGGCCAGCGCCGTCGATGATCACGCTGCCCCGGTGGTCGGTGAGCCAGGCCTCCTGGCCGGCGGGCGGCGACATGGTGAGGACGGGGTCGTCGGCGCCGCCGACGAAGAACGAGGGCACCTCGACCTTGGCGCCGTCCAGCTGGGGCGTCAGCTCCCAGTTGCGGTCGAAGTTGCGGTACCAGTTGATGCCGCCGGTGAAGCCGGTCTCGGCGAAGACCTCGATGTAGTGGTCGAGCTCGCCCTGGCTGAGCCAGTCGGGGAGCCCGTCGGGCTCGGGGATGCGGTCGACGAAGCCCTGTCCGTCGTTCGCCGCCATCGCCGAAGCGGCATCGGGCGTGAGCTCGCCTGGCTTGGCCAGGCCGGCCAGGAGCCGCCGCATCGTGCGGGCCGGGTCGCTGCCCAGCTCGGTGTCGGCGACGCCGGGCTCCTGGAAGTACACGATGTAGAAGAACTGGTCGGCGAACACGGCGCGCATGATCTGGATGGGCGGCGCCGAGGCCCGGGGCACGAAGGGCACGCTCATGCCGCAGACGCCCATGACCCGCTCAGGGTGCAGCAGCGAGAGCTGCCACACGACCATGGACCCCCAGTCGTGGCCGATGAAGATCGCCCGGTCCTCGCCGAGCACGTCGAGCAGGCCGACCAGGTCGCCCGTGAGGTGGAGGATGTCGTAGTCCTCCACCGCGGTGGGGCGGGTCGTGCCGCCGTAGCCCCGCTGGTCGGGCGCGACGACCCGGTAGCCGGCGGCGGCGAGGGCGGGCAGCTGGTGGCGCCAGGACCAGGCCAGCTCGGGGAAGCCGTGGGCGAGGACGACCAGCGGTCCCTCGCTGCCGGCTTGGAGCAGGTGCATGTCGATGTCGCCGACGCGCACGGTGCGCTCGGTGACGCCCTCGGGCAGCGGCGCGCTCACGAGGCGGCTCGGTCGGTGGTTGCGGGCACGGCGTGCTCCTCGGTCGGTGGGGTGGTGGGCACGGAGGCGAGCGCGGCGAGCAGCTCGTCGCGGGTGGGGCCCTCCGCGGGCGGGGTGGGCCAGGCGTCGGGGTCGGCCATGACCTCGGCCATGCGGGCCATGAGCTCGGGGTCGCCCATGAGGTCCCCGGGCAGGGCGAGGAGGTTCCAGAAGCGGGACATGCCCCGCCCGATGATCGGGTCGGTGGCGGCTGCGGCGAACAGCGCGGCCATGGCCTTGCCGCCGCCCTCGTCGCCACCGCCGATGGCGAGGCCGGCCGGATCGGCGCCCATGCGGTCCATCTGGACCGAGATCTCGAACCACGGCTCGACCTCGCGGCCGACGGCTTGCTCGTAGGCGACGGCTCGGCCGGTGGCGTCCCCCGGGTGCTCTGCGGTGGCGTCGACGAGGCGGATGGCCTGCACGGCGGCGAGCGAGCAGCCGCGCCCGTAGAGCGGGTTCGTGCAGGTGTGGCTGTCGCCGATGGCGTGGAAGCCGAGCACCGTCGGGGCGCCGTCGTCGTCCACGAAGCGTCGGATGCGGTTCAGGAGGCCGGTCATGGGTCGGACGCCGCCGAGCGGCGTCAGCTCGTAGCGGCCGACGAAGCGGTCGGGGCCGGGCAGGATCCGGCAGGCGTGCTCGAAGGCGTCGTCGTCGGAGAGGGCGGCCCGCAGCTCGGCGTCGTCGGTGCGCACGGCCAGCGTGATCGACAGGGTGCCGCCGTCGCCGGGAACGGCGAGGTACTTCACGAAGCCGAGGTCACCGCCGAGCTTGGGGTCGAGCTCGGGCACGACGCCGTCGGCGAAGCGGTACCAGCGCGACAGGTACATGAGGCCGCTCTCGTGGACGGTCTCGGGCACCGGGGCACCGAGCTCCTCGAGCCAGCGGGGGACCGGTCCGCGTCGGCCGGTGGCGGCGACCACGAGGTCGGCCTCCAGCTCGCGCCCGTCGTCGGTGACGACGCCGGTGACCAGGGCCGGGATGCCGTCGGAGGCAGGCGTGCCGAGCAGGCGCTGGACGGCCACGCCGGTGTGGAGGGTCACGCCGGGCTGGTCCGTGACGGCCCGCCGCAGGACCCACTCGAGCGTGGTGCGGCGCACGACCAGGACCTGCAGGTCCTCGTCGCCGGGGCGGGGATCGCCGAGCTGGGCGGTGGTGGGCATGGTGACGCAGCCGGCGGCGAGCAGCTGAGCCAGCACGTCGGGGAAGCGCTCCCGGAGCTCGACGACGAGGCGGGCCAGGAAGCCGTGCGTCTGGTGGACCTGGGGCGCCCCGCGACGCTCGGCGTCGAAGGCGGCCTCGACGTCGGTGACGTCGGGCAGGGGGTCGCGCTCGAGCACGTCGACCGGGTGGCCCGCCCGGGCGAACCCCAGCGCGGCGGTCAGGCCGCCCACGCCCCCTCCGACGATGATCACCCGTTCGCTGGCCATGGCTACCCCCAGTGCGACGCCTGGCAACGGATGTTGCCAGGCTATTGGACGGCGGTCAACCCGACGGCGTGTGGCGCTGTTCACCCGAGCACCTTCGGGACGGTCGCCGGGGCTTCGGTACCTTCGCCCGGATGTCGACGCCGGACCCGAACCCCGCCTCGCTCGTCGAGCGGGACCGGTCGCGGGTCTGGCACCCCTACGCCCCGATGCCGGCGGCGGTGGACGCCGTCCCCGTCGCCGGCGCGCACGGGACCCGTCTCGTGCTCGCCGACGGGCGCGAGGTGGTCGACGGGATGTCGTCGTGGTGGGCGTCCATCCACGGCTACCGCCACCCGGTGCTCGACGACGCGGTCCGCGCCCAGCTCGACGCCACCGCGCACGTGATGTTCGGCGGCCTCACCCACGCGCCCGCGGTGGAGCTCGCCGAGCTGCTGGTCGACATCGCCCCGGCCGGTCTCGAGCACGTGTTCCTGGCCGACTCCGGATCGGTCTCGGTCGAGGTCGCCATCAAGATGGCGCTGCAGCACGCCCGGGGCACCGGGCGGCCGGGTCGCACCCGGCTGCTCACCGTGCGGGGCGGCTACCACGGCGACACGCTGGGCTGCATGTCGGTGTGCGACCCCGTCAACGGGATGCACTCGATGTTCGCCGACGTGCTGCCGTCCCAGCTGTTCGCCCCGGTGCCCTCGCCGGCCTACGGGGAGCCGTTCTCCCACGACCACCTCTCCGAACTGGCAGCGCTGCTGTCGCAGTACGCCCACGAGGTCGCCGCCGTGATCCTGGAGCCGATCGTGCAGGGGGCGGGCGGCATGCGCTTCTACGCCCCCGAGTACCTGGCCGGCGTGCGGCGCCTGTGCGACGAGCACGAGGTGCTGCTCATCGCCGACGAGATCGCGACCGGCTTCGGCCGATCGGGCCGGCTCTTCGGGTGCGACCACGCCGGCGTGACCCCCGACATCATGTGCCTCGGCAAGGCCCTCACCGGCGGGTACCTGACGATGGCGGCCGTCCTGTGCACGCCCGAGGTGGCCGCCGGCGTGAGCGCGGCAGAGTCCGGCGCCCTGATGCACGGCCCGACGTTCATGGGCAACCCGCTCGCCGCCGCGGTCTCCCTCGCCTCGGTGCGGCTCCTGTTGTCGCGCGACTGGGAGGCCGAGGTCGGGGGCATCGAAGCCGGCCTGCGGGCCGGCCTGGCCGGGCTCTCGGACCACGACGCGGTCGCCGACGTGCGCGTGCTCGGCGCCATCGGCGTGGTCGAGCTGCACGAGCCGGTGGACATGGCCGCCTCGCAGCGCACGCTGCTCGACCACGGGGTCTGGCTGCGTCCGTTCGGCCGCCTGCTCTACACCATGCCGCCGTTCATCAGCTCCGACGAGGACGTGGCCGCCATCACGACGGCGATGCGGGCGGTGGTCGGGTGACGTCGCACCGGCGGTGGGTCCGCGCCGAGCTCGACGCCATCCGCGACCAGGACCGGTGGCGGCGCACCCGACCCTTCGACGCCCGGGGTCCGCTCGGGACGATCGAGGGCCGAACGGTCGTCTCGTTCGCCTCCAACGACTACCTCGGCCTGTCGGCGCACCCTGCGGTGGCCGCTGCTGCCCGCGACGCCATCGACCGCTGGGGCACCGGCGCCACCGCCAGTCGGCTCGTCGTCGGCTCCCGGCCCGTCCACCACGACCTCGAGGACGCCCTCGCCGCATGGAAGGGGGCCGAGGCGGCAGCGGTCCTCCCCAGCGGGTACGCGGCGAACCTGGCGGTGCTCACCGCCCTCGGCGGCCCCGACTGCCTCGTGGTGAGCGACGAGCTCAACCACGCCTCGATCATCGACGGGTGCCGGCTCGGCCGCTCGCAGGTGGCGATCGCGCGTCACGGCGACGTCGACCACGTCGAGCAGCTCCTGGCCGCCTCGACCACCGACCGCTCGATGGTGGTGACCGACTCGGTCTTCTCCATGGACGGGGACGAGGCGCCGGTGCGGGCGCTGGCCGAGTGCTGCGCCCGCCACGGCGCCGTGCTCGTGCTGGACGACGCCCACGCCGTGCTCGGGCCCCACGCCGACCTGGACAGCGTGGAGGACCTCGACCTGGTCCGGGTCCTGACGCTCTCGAAGGCGCTCGGGTCGCTCGGCGGCGCCGTGGTGGGGAGCCGTGACGTCGTCGACCTGGTGGTGAACCGGGCTCGCCCCTTCATCTTCACGACCGCGCTGTCGCCGGCGGACGCAGCAGCCGGGCTCGCCGCGGTCGGCATCGTGCGCAGCGACGAGGGGGACGCCCTCGTCGCCCGGCTCCGGGGCCACGTCGACCGCCTCCGCCCCGGCCACCCGTCGCCCATCGTGCCCCTCGTCCTGGGGGAGGAGCAGGCCGCCCTCGACGCCGCCGAAGCCCTCCTCGCCCAGGGGCTCCTCGTACCGGCGATCCGACCGCCGACGGTCGCGCCCGGCACCTCCCGCCTGCGCATCGCCCTGTCCGCCGCCCACACCGACGACCAGATCAGCGCCCTGATCGCCGCCCTCACCCCCTTCCGAACTGGCAGCGCTCCCGTCGCACCCGTCTCCGGAACTGGCAGCGCTGCCGTCGCAGCGGTCTCCGAAACTGGCAGTGCTGCCGTCGCAGCGGTCTCCGGAACTGGCAGCGCTGCCGTCGCAGCGGGGGACCTGCGGTGACCCGACCCACGCTGCTCGTCGGGGTCTGCGGGACGGCCACGGAGGTGGGCAAGACGTGGGCGAGCGCCGAGCTGGCGCGGTCGCTCCGCACCGCCGGTCGGACCGTTGCGGCGCGCAAGCCGCTGCAGTCGTTCGACCCGGCCGACGAGGCGGCGACGGACGCAGAGGTGCTGTCTGCTGCGACGGGGGAGACGATCGACGCGGTGTGCCCTTCGGGCGGCTGGTACCCGATCCCGATGGCCCCGCCCATGGCGGCAGCGGCGCTCGGCCGGAGCTGTCCGACCCTCTCCCAGGTGGTGGTGTCGCTCACCTGGCCCGATCCTGCGGTCGACGTCGGCCTGGTCGAGACGGTGGGCGGGGTCCGCTCGCCGCTGGCCGAGGACGGCGACAGTCGAGACCTGGTCCGGGCGCTCGATGTCGACGTCGTGGTGCTGGTGGCGGACGCCGGCCTCGGGACGATCGACGCCGTCCGGTCTGCCGTCGACTCGCTCGCCCCGCTCCCCGTGGTCGTGCTGCTCAACCGCCACGACCCGGACGACGACCTGCACCGCCGCAACCGGGACTGGCTGCGCGATCGCGATCGCGTCGACCTGGTGACCGAGGTGGAGGGCCTCGTCGACCGGCTCCGACGCTGACTGCGACGGTAGCGCTGCCAGTTCCGGAGACGGGTGCGACGGGAGCGCTGCCAGTTCCGGAGACCGGTGCGACGGGAGAGCTGCCAGTTCCGGAGAGCGGTGCGACGGGAGGGCTGCCAGTTCGGGAGGGGTGCTACCCGGGTGGACGGGGTCCGACGTAGGCGGCGCGGGTGCGGAACCGCAGCGAGTGCTCGTACTCCTCGATGGCGTGGGCCAGCCACCCGACCATGCGGGCGGTGGCCAGGACCGACTCGGTGGCGCCGTCGATGAAGTCGTAGGCCTCGCCCATCGCGGCCAGCGCGTAGTCGATGTTGGGGAACGGCAGGCCCCGTCCGGCCACGACGTCGAGCACGGCCTGCACGGCGGGCGGCGTGTCGCCGGCGGCGTCGAGGCGCTCGAGCACCGGTGCGACCCGGGGGTCGAGGTGCTCGTAGACGCGGTGGCCGAACCCGGCCAGGCGCTCACCCCGCTCGAGCCGCACGCCCACGGCGGTGGCCGCGTCGCGCCCGTCGGGCCCGGCGTCGCGGAGCAGCGCCCGGGCGCCCTCGCTGGCGCCGCCGTGGAGCGGCCCGCCGAGGGCGCTGAGCCCCGCCTGCACGACGAGGTACGGATCGGCCCACGTCGACGCCGCGACCCGGACCGCCAGCGTCGAGGCAGCCATCTCGTGGTCGGCGAGCAGCACCAGGGCGGCGTCCAGGACGGCGATGCGCCGGCGGCTGGGCGGGGCGGCGGTGAGCCGGGGCCACAGGCGGGCGGCGATGCTCCGGTCGTGTGCGGGCTCATCGCCCAGCAGCTCGAGGCACTGCACCAGGGTGGCCACCAGCGTGCGCCCGGTGGCCTGGACGGCGACGGGCCGGCGGTCGCCCCGCAGCGGGTCGGCGCTGCGCAGGACGGGGAGGACGGTGCGCCAGCGGTCGACGGGCGGCAGGGCGGTGGTCGCGGCGAGCACGCGGCGCGCCGCCGCGAGTGCCCCGTCGGTCGCCTCGAACGTCGTGGTCGCCCGCTCACCGGTCCACAGCCACGACGCGACCTCCTCGAAGGTGGCGGTGGCCACGGCGTCTGCCACGTCCCACCCGCGGTACGACAGCCGACCCTCGGGTTCGAGCAGCGTGAGCTGGGTCTCGACCACGACCTCGAGACCGCCCGCACGACCGCCGACCCGGCTGCGGGCGGCGTGCCGCTCGACGTCGGCGGTGAGGAACCGGCTCCGCCGCTGGCCAGGCACGCGCTCGCTGCGGATGAGACCTCGGCTGACGTAGGCGTAGAGGGTCTCCGGCTTGACCCCGAGCCGACGCGACGCCTGCTCGCTGGTCATCCACTGCGGTCGGGCCATGCAGGTACGGTACCCGCACGACACATTGATGCGATCAACGTTGATGTGGTCCGCAGCCGACGGGACGATCGGTGCATGCCCAGCACCACCTCCCCAGGCGCCGCACCGCTCGACGCCCCGCCCGGCCTGAAGGGCCTCGTCGTGGCCGAGACCGCGCTCGGCGACGTCCGCGGCGACGAGGGCTTCTACCACTACCGCCAGTACGCAGCGCCCGACCTCGCCCGCCGCCGCTCCCTGGAGGACGTCTGGCACCTGCTGCTGGACGGGAGCCTCCCCGGGCCCGCCCGCCGCACGGAGTTCGCCGACCAGCTCGCCCCCTTCCGCCACCTCTCGCCCGCCCTGCTGCGGGCGCTCCCGGCCATCGCAGCGGACAGCGACTCGGTGGCCACCGGCCTGCGGACGGCGCTGTCCCACCACGCCGCCACCCTCGGGCTCGCCCCCTCCATGGACTGCAGCGCCGACCAGCGCCGCCACCAGGCGCTCGCGCTCAGCGCGCCGGTGCCGGCGATGGTCGCGGCGCTGCACCGCCTCCGCCACGGGCTCGACCCGGTGCCGTCCCGGACCGACCTGCCGCTCGCCACCGACTACCTGTGGATGCTCACGGGCAGCGAACCCGACCCGCAGCACGCCCGCGCGATCGAGCAGTACCTCATCCTGGGGCTCGACCACGGCTTCAACGCCTCGACGTTCACGGCCCGGGTGGTGACCTCGACCGGCACCGACCTCGGCTCCGCCCTCGTCGCCGCCCTGGGAGCGCTGCTCGGACCCCTGCACGGCGGTGCGCCGAGCCGCTCGCTCGACACGCTCGACGCCATCGGCGACCCGGAGCGAGCCCGCGCGTGGGTGCAGCGCACCGTGGCCGAGGGCGGTCGCATCATGGGCTTCGGCCACGCCGTGTACCGGACGGAGGATCCCCGCTGCGTCCTCCTGCGGGAGATCGCCCTCGCGCTCGGCGGGGAGCTCCCCGCCCGGGCCGTGGCCGTCGAGCGCGAGGTCGAGGCCGCCCTCGACGAGCTGAAGCCCGGACGGGGCCTCAAGGCCAACGTCGAGTGGTACGCCGCCGTGGTCATGGCGGCCTGTGGGATGGACCGCTCGCTCTTCACCCCGACGTTCACGGCCAGCCGGGTCATCGGGTGGTGCGCCCACGCGCTGGAGCAGGCGGACGGGGGCCGACTCATCCGTCCCAGCAGCCGCTACGTGGGCCCGCCGGCACCGGTGCCCGTGCCCGCCCCCTGAGGGCGGGCAGGATGCCACCGGTGCCGGCGCATGGCGTCAGCCCGGGGCGTGGCCCTGGTGGTCCTCGGGGTCGTCCCGGCGGGCGGCCTCCTCGGACGTGACGCCCTCGGCCGGGATGTCGCCGTCGTCGAAGTACGCCGGGACGTCGTCGTCGTCGACCATGTCGAGGCCGGGGTTGTCGGCGAGGCGGCCGCGGATCTCGTCGACCCGGTCCTGGATCTCGTCGAGATCGCTGTCGGTCTGGTCGGTGGCCATGGGGTGCCTCCTGGCGTGGTGGGTGCTGGCCCGGTCCCTTCCCGAGGGCCTCGGGCCCCATGCCCGCCGGTTCGGCCTCCGTCAGCGCGCCGCGTCGATGATCCGGTTGAAGGTGGCGCTCGGGCGCATGGCCTCGTCGAGGCGGTCGCGGTCGGCGAAGTAGTAGCCGCCGGTGTCGACCGGGCTGCCCTGGGCGCCGTTCAGCTCGTCGAGGATCGTCTGCTCCTCGTCCGCCAGCGCCTGGGCCAGCGGGGCGAACCGCTCGGCCAGGTCGGCGTCGGCGGTCTGCTCCGCGAGGGCCTCGGCCCAGTAGCGGGCCAGGTAGTAGTGGCTGCCGCGGTTGTCGAGCTCGCCGACCTTGCGGGACGGGCTCTTGCCGTTCTGGAGCAGCGCGCCGGTGGCGGCGTCGAGGGTGTCGGCCAGGACCTGGGCGCGGGGCTTGTCGAAGCGCTCGGCCAGGTGCTCGAAGGAGACGGCCAGGGCCAGGAACTCCCCGAGGGAGTCCCACCGGAGGTGGTTCTCCTTGGTGAACTGCTGGACGTGCTTGGGCGCCGAGCCGCCGGCGCCGGTCTCGAACAGGCCACCGCCGTTCATGAGCGGCACGATCGAGAGCATCTTGGCGCTGGTGCCGACCTCGAGGATCGGGAACAGGTCGGTGAGGTAGTCGCGCAGCACGTTGCCGGTGACCGAGATCGTGTCCTCGCCCTTGCGGATGCGCTGCAGGGAGTACGTGGTGGCCGAGGCGGGGTCCATGATCTCGATGTCGAGGCCGTGGGTGTCGAGGTCCTCGAGGGCCTGGTGGACCTTGCGGATCAGCTGCTCGTCGTGGGCGCGGGTGCTGTCGAGCCAGAACACGGCGGGCGAGCCGGTGGCCCGGGCCCGGTTGACCGCCAGCTTCACCCAGTCCTGGATCGCGGCGTCCTTCACCGTGCACATGCGCCAGATGTCGCCCGCTTCGACCTGGTGCTCCAGGAGCTGGGTGCCGGCGGCATCGAGCACCCGGACGGTCCCGGCCGCCGGGATCTCGAAGGTCTTGTCGTGACTGCCGTACTCCTCGGCCTTCTGGGCCATGAGCCCGACGTTCGGCACCGTGCCCATCGTGCGAGGGTCGAGCGCGCCGTTCGCCTTGTGGTCGTCGATGACGGCCCGGTACACGCCGGCGTAGGACGAGTCCGGGATCGTGGCCTTCGTGTCCTGCAGCTCGCCGGCCGGGTTCCACATCTTCCCGGAGTCGCGCACCATCGGGGGCATGGAGGCGTCGATGATGACGTCGGAGGGCACGTGCAGGTTCGTGATGCCCCGGTCGGAGTCGACCATGGCCAGGTCGGGGCCGGAGGCGAGGGCGGCGGCGATGCCCGTCTGCACGGCGAGCTTGGTGGTCTCGTCGAGCCGCTCGACCGCGGCGAGGACGTCGCCGAGGCCGTCGCGGGGGTTCGCGCCGACGGCGCGCAGGGCCTCGCCGTGCTCGGCGAACACGTCGGCGAAGTACATCTCGACGGCGTGTCCGAAGATGATCGGGTCGGAGACCTTCATCATCGTGGCCTTGAGGTGCAGCGAGAACAGGACGTCCTGCGCATCGGCGTCGGCCATCTGCTCGGCCAGGAACGTGCGCAGGCGGGACGCGCTCATGAACGTGCCGTCCACGACCTCGCCGGCGAGCACGGCGATGCCGTCCTTGAGCACGGTCTCCTCGCCCGAGTCGGCGGTGTGCACGATGCGCAGCGTGGTGTCGGCGTCGATGGTCACGGACTGCTCGTTGGAGCGGAAGTCGCCTTCGCCCATGGTGGCGACGTGGGTCTTGGAGTCGGCCGACCACGCACCCATGCGGTGGGGGTTCTTACGGGCGAACTCCTTGACGGCCTTGGGGGCGCGGCGGTCGGAGTTGCCTTCGCGCAGCACCGGGTTGACGGCGCTGCCCTTCACCGAGTCGTAGCGGTCGCGGACGGCGCGCTCCTCGTCGGTCTGCGCGTCCTCGGGGTAGTCGGGGAGGGCGTAGCCCTTGGCCTGCAGCTCCTTGATGGCCGCCTTCATCTGCGGGATCGACGCCGAGACGTTGGGCAGCTTGATGATGTTGGCCTCGGGCGTCCTGGCCAGCTCGCCCAGCTCGGCGAGCGCGTCGGGGACCCGCTGGTCCTCGGTGAGCGCGTCGGGGAACACGGCGAGGATGCGGGCCGCCAGGGAGATGTCCCGGGTCTCGACCTCGACGCCAGCAGCGCTGGCGAACGTCTCGATGATCGGCAGCAACGAGTGCGTGGCGAGCGCGGGCGCCTCGTCGGTGTAGGTGTAGATGATCTTCGGGGTCGCGTTGCTCATGGGCTCTTCCGTCGTCGACGTGGGGTGCAGCCGGCCGGCCGCAACGTCCGTGGAGGCTACCCACCGCTCCGACGGCCGATGCCACCACGGACCGGCCTCGGGGTGGCAGTGTCGGGACCGGTGGCACGGCAGCAGGAGACCCAGCGCGAGGGCATCGTGCTCGACGACGGCACGTGGGTCGACGTGGGCCGCGACGGCCGCTGGCACCCCTCCGCCGGCGAGCGGACCCGGGCCGCGGTCGTGCTGGCGGTCTCCATCGGCGTCCTGGCGGTGCTGGCGCTGCTCCTGTCCGTCGGCGGCGACGAGGACGAGGACGTCGACACGGCGGCGACGACCACCAGCACCACGGAGGCCGAGGAGGTCGTGGAGACCACGACGACCACCGCGCCGCAGGACCCGGTGTCCGTCGCCGGCGAGCCGCCGCCCGCGCAGTGCACGAGCGACGACCGCGGTGCGTCCCCGCTGCGCGACAAGGACAACACCGCCGTCCTGGTGCTCAACGCCACCAGCCGCACCGGCCACGGCGCGGCGATGGTGACCAAGATCGAGGCCCTCGGGTACCCGACCACGGTGCCGGGCAACGGCGGGCGCAACCGCACGTCGGTGTTCGGCTACGTGGACGGGTACTGCGCCGAGGCCGTGCGACTGGCCTCCGAGCTCGGCCTCGGCGAGGCCACCTTCGAGCCGGTCGAGGCCGATCGGCTGCCCGTGCCGCTCGGACGGGCTCGCATCGTGGCCACCGTCGGCGCCGACACGACCTGATCAGTAGCTGCGGGGGAGCCCCAGCACGTTCTGGGCGATGAAGTTGCAGGTCATCTCCTGGCTCACCGGCGCCAGGCGCTGGAGCCGGGCCTCCCGCCAGTAGCGCTCGACGTGGTACTCGGAGGCGTAGCCGAGGCCGCCGTGGGTCTGGACCGCCTGGTCGGCGGCGAACCAGCTGGCCTCGGCTGCGAGGTACTTGGCCGTGTTGGCGTGCTCCCCGCAGGGGAGGTCGTTGTCGTAGCGCCAGGCGGCCTCGCGCATGACGGCCTTCGCCGCCGCGAGCTGCATGTGGGCCTGGGCCAGCGGGTGGGCGATGGCCTGGTTGGCGCCGATCGGGCGGCCGAACACCTCTCGCTCGCCCGCGTAGGCGACGGCGCGGCGCAGCGCGGCCTCGCCGATGCCGCACGCCATGGCGGCGAGCAGGATCCGCTCGGGGTTCAGCCCGTGGAGGATGTGGCGGAAGCCCTGGCCCCGCTCGCCGACGAGGCGCCACCCCTCGACCGGCAGCTCGTCGTAGGCGACCTCGCAGGACGCCACGGCGTTGCGCCCGACCTTGGGGATGGCGGCGATGTCGCAGTGGGCCGGGTCGAGGTCGACGAGGAAGAGCGAGAGCCCGTCGAACGAGCCGGGCGTGCCGTCGGTGCGGGCGAGCAGCAGGCACACCTCGGACTCGAGGGCCTTCGAGGTCCAGATCTTGCGTCCGGAGACGACGAAGCCGCCCCGGCCGTCGTCGACCGCGCGGGTGGCGATGCGGCTGGTGTCGGTTCCGGCGTCGGGCTCGGTGACGCCGAAGGCGACGTGCAGATCGCCGGCCGCGGCCCGGGGCAGGAACGCCTCCTTGAGCCGGTCGCTGCCGAAGCGCACCACGGGGTTCAACCCGAACATGGTGAGGTGCAGGGCCGTCGAGCCGTTCATGCACGCACCCGACGCCGCCACGCGGTTCAGGACGATGGCGCCCTCGGCGATGCCCTGGCCGCCGCCGCCGTACCGCTCCGGGATGCAGATGCCGACCCAGCCGCCCTCGGCCATGGCCCGGTAGAAGTCCCAGGGGAACTCGTGGCGCTCGTCGAGGCCGGACCAGTGGGTGTCGTCGAAGCGAGCGCAGACGGCGTCCACCGCCTGGGCGATGGCCGCGTGGTCGGGGTCGGGGGAGAGGTCCATTGGTTCAGCGGGCCGGCGCGCTGACCCGGCGGCGCACCTCGTCGGCGCCGAGGAGGCCTGCGATCTGGTCCAGGCTCGGGCTCTGGCCGGAGCCGGTGAGGGTGACCCGCACGATGTTCGACGCCTCGCGCATGGTGCCGTGGAAGGCGTCGGGGTCGGCCTTGTGCGCCTTGCGGTCGAGGGCGAACCCGTGGCGCGCCGCGAGGTCGCGCACCTGGTCGAACCATGCGGGCGACGCCGTGTCGGCGTCGTAGCCGGCGACGAAGTCGGCGGCGAAGGCGGACACGACCTCGGGCGGCACGCCGAGGAACCGCTCGTCGGCGGGGTCGGACACGAGGTCGAACAGCTCGGGGAAGAAGAAGCCGTAGCGCTCCCGGAACACCGACCACTTGACGATGTCCTTGCGGACCCGGTCGGTGTCGACCCGGTCGACGTCGATGATGGCGAGCAGCCCGTCGCCGGCGTCGCGGAGGAGCCCGGCGAGCTCGGTGTCGTGCTCGTCGGCCCACGCCAGCAGGTGGTCGCGGATCTCGGTCGCCGGCAGCTGGGCGACGAAGTCGGCGGAGATGTCGTCGAGCTTGGGGATGTCCACCAGGGGACCGGAGGCGCCGAACTCCTCGAGTCGGAGCGGCTCGGCTGCGGCCTCCTCGAAGGGCAGGTCGGCCAGGCGGGAGTTGGCCAGGCCCCGCAGGTAGTGGCGCACGGCGCCGACGGGGTAGCCCTCGGCCATCCAGAAGTCGACCGAGGCCTCCGGGTCCTTGCGCTTGGACAGCTTGCGGCGGCTCTTGCCCTCGCCCTTCATGAGCGGGGCGACGTGGGCGTAGCGGACCGGTGCGAACCCGAGCGCGGCGAACAGCTGCAGGTGGAGGGGCACCGAGGAGATCCACTCGTCCCCGCGCAGCACGAGGGTCACCCGCATGAGGTGGTCGTCGACGACGTGGGCGAGGTGGTAGGTCGGCAGGGGCAGCGGCTCGGCCGAGCTCTTCAGCAGGACCACGTCGTTGCGGTTGTCGTCGGCCTCGATGCGACCGCGGATGGCGTCGTCGAAGGCGACCCGGCCGGGCGCGTCCGGCGCCCGGAAGCGGATGGTGAAGGGGAGGCCGCCGTCGAGTGCGGCTGCCACCCGGTCGGGTTCTGCGTCGCGCCACACGGCCCACTCGCCCCAGTATCCGAGGTCGACCTTGGCGGCCTGCTGGCGCTCGGCGATCTCGGCCAGCTCCTCCTTGGTGGCGAAGTCGGGGTAGGCGTGGCCGGCGTCGAGCAGTGCGCGCACGTAGCTGCGGTAGATCTCGGCGCGCTCCGACTGGCGGTACGGGCCCCACGCCCCGTCCGGCCCCTCCGTCGGCTCGATGCCGAAGTGGGCGAAGGCCCGGTCGAACTGCTCGTCGGAGCCCTCGACGGCCCGGGCCTGGTCGGTGTCCTCGATGCGCACGAAGTAGCTGCCCCCGCTGCGCAGCGCGAGCTCCTTCGCGACGCTGGCGACGTAGACGCCGCCGATGTGCAGGAAGCCGGTCGGGCTGGGGGCGAAGCGGGTGACCTCGGCCCCTGCGGGCAGGTCTCGGGGCGGGTTCTCGCGCTCCCAGCGCTCGGTGGGCTCGGTGTCGGGCAGCAGTCGGTCGAGCAGATCGGCGGGAAGCATGGTGCCCGCAGGCTAGGTGCCAGCATTGGCAGGTGACCCCGTCCCCCCACGACGAGACGAACGCACCCGAAGGTCCCAGCGACTTCATCCGGGAGAAGATCGATGCCGACCTCGCCGCGGGCCGCTACCAGCGGGTGCAGACCCGGTTCCCGCCCGAGCCGAACGGGTACTTGCACATCGGTCACGCCAAGTCGATCTGCCTCAACTTCGGCCTGGCCGAGCAGTACGGCGGACCGTGCAAGCTGCGCTTCGACGACACCAACCCCGTCGCCGAGGACCCCGAGTACGTCGACGCCATCATCGACGACATCCGCTGGCTCGGCTTCGAGCCCGCCGAGGTCGTGCACGCCAGCGACTACTTCGACCAGCTCTACGAGTGGGCCGAGGAGCTCGTCGGCAAGGGCCTCGCCTACGTCGACGACCAGGACGCCGAGACGATCTCGGCCCAGCGCGGGGGCTTCGGCGAGCCGGGCACGGCGAGCCCGTTCCGCGACCGCACGCCGGAGGAGAACCTCGGCCTGCTCCGCCAGATGCGCGACGGCGCGTTCGCCGACGGCGAGAAGGTCCTGCGGGCCAAGATCGACATGTCGGCGTCGGTGATGGCCATGCGCGACCCGGTGCTGTACCGGATCCGCCGGCTGCCCCACCACCGCACCGAGGACCGCTGGGTCATCTACCCGACCTACGACTGGGCCCACGGCCAGTCCGACGCCATCGAGGGCGTCACGCACTCGCTGTGCACGCTCGAGTTCGCCGACCACCGGCCGCTCTACGACTGGTGCCTCGAGCACCTGGAGCTCCCCCACGAGAAGCCGGAGCAGACCGAGTTCGCCCGCCTCGGCCTCACCCACACCGTGATGTCGAAGCGGCTGCTGCGCCGCCTCGTCGAGGACGGCGTCGTCGACGGCTGGGACGATCCCCGGATGCCCACCATCCGCGGCATGCGCACGCGGGGCTACCCGCCCGAGGCGATCCGGTCCTTCATCGACGACATCGGGGTGGCGAAGACGAACTCCACGGTGGAGATCGAGCTGCTCGAGTCCCACGTGCGCCGCCACCACAACGCCCACGCGCTGCGCCGCATGGCCGTCCTCGATCCGGTGAAGGTCGTCATCACCAACTGGCCCGAGGGCCACGTCGAGCACGTCGACGCGGTGAACAACCCCGAGGACGAGTCGGCCGGGACCCGCCAGGTGCCCTTCGCCGGCGAGCTCTGGATCGAGCGGGACGACTTCATGGCCGACCCGCCGCCCAAGTACTTCCGCCTCACCCCGGGGCGCGAGGTGCGCCTCCGCGCCGGCTACTTCATCACGGCCACCGACGCGGTCACCGACCCGGACGGCACCGTCACCGAGATCCGTGCCACCTACGACCCCGAGACCGCCGGCGGCCAGGCCCCCGACGGGCGCAAGGTGAAGGCGACGATCCACTGGGTCTCCGCGGCCCACGCCGTCGACCTCACCGTCCACCTCTACGACCGGCTGTTCACCGACTCCCACCCCGGCGCGGACGGTGACGCGTTCGACTCCCTGAACCCGGCCTCGCGCCAGACGGTGCAGGCCAAGGCCGAGCCGGCGCTGGCCGAGCTGGCGCCCGGGCAGGTGGTGCAGCTCGAGCGGCTCGGCTACTTCGCCGCCGACCCGGCCGACCCCACCACCTTGCACCGCACCGTCGGCCTCCGCGACGAGTGGGCCAACATCCAGAAGCGGAAGGGCTAGGTCCCGGCGGCCAGCGCCTCGAGGAGGGCTCGCTGCGCACCGGCCTCGGGGCCGGCGGTGGGGCGGCTGGCGGCGACGACCGCCACGGCCTCGTCCACCGTCGCG
>JAKFET010000103.1:0-16655 GCA_036675575.1 Acidimicrobiaceae bacterium | reverse complement strand
CGCACGCTGGCGCGCTGCGGCCTGATCGCAGCGTTCACCGTCGCCGGTGGACTGGGCGCGTCCTGCACGTCGAGCAGCGAGGTTGCGGCGCCCGACGGCCCGCCGAGCACGCCAGCACCGACGGTGCGGACGGTGCCGCCCCCGGTGGGTGGCGCGCTCCGGGCCGACGTCGCGCCGCCGGACGATGCTCGCCGCGACGCCCTCGAGCACGAGGTCCTGCTCTACGGCGACTCGGTGGCGCTCCTCGTCGCCGACGACCTGGCTGCGTCGCTCGACGCCCCGCTCGTGGTCGACGCCGTGGACTGCCGCCGCCTCGACCGGGGCTTCGAGGGCCCGTGCGGCGGCGTCCCGGCCGGGATCGAGGTGACCAGCGGCGTCGAGGGCCTGGCGCCGGCGGCCGGCATGCTCGACGACCCGGCCAGCGCGGCGGCGGTGGTCGTCATCGCCAACAACGCCGCCCTGGACGGCGCCGACCTCGATGCCGCCATGGCCGCCCTCGGCGCGCTCCCCCGGGTCTGGTGGGTCACGACCAGGGTCGACGGTCGGGGCTGGCAGGACCCCAACAACCAGCTGCTCGCCGACCTCGCCGCCCGTGACCCCCGGGCCCGGGTCATCGACTGGTTCGCGGCCAGCGCGGACCGGGGCTGGCTGGTCGACAACGTCCACCCGGACGACGAGGGGCAGGCGGCGCTCGCCGAGCTCGTCTCGGCCCACGTCCGCTGCGACTGCACGCCGTGACCGACCTCGCACCGCCCCGCCGCATGCAGTGGCCGCTGCGCCTGGAGGAGCCGTCGCCGACCTATGGACCGTCGCTCGGGCGGGGCGTCGGGTACCTCCCGGGCATCGACGGCCTGCGGGGCCTCGCCGTCCTCGCGGTCCTCGCCTACCACCTCGAGGCCCCGTGGGCCGCCGGCGGGTACCTCGGCGTCGAGGTCTTCTTCGTCGTGTCCGGCTTCCTCATCACCAGCCTGCTCCTCGCCGAGCACCGGGAGCGCGGCGACATCGACCTGCTCGCCTTCTGGAAGCGGCGGGCCAGGCGGCTGCTGCCGGCGGTGTTCGTGCTGGTGGGCCTGGTCCTGGCCTACGCCGCCGTGGTCCTGCCCGCCGGCGAGCTGCGCCGCTTCCGGGGCGACGGGATCGCCAGCCTCCTCTACGTCCAGAACTGGCACGCCGTGCTCACCGAGCAGCCCTACTTCGAGGCGTTCGGGCGGCCGTCACCGCTGCGGCACCTCTGGTCGCTGGCGATCGAGGAGCAGTTCTACCTCCTGTGGCCGGTGCTGCTGCCGCTCGGGCTGCGCCGCCTCGGCCGGCGCCGCACGGTGTCCGCGGTCGCCGGCGCCGTCGCCCTCTCCGCCCTGCTGATGGCCGCCACGGCCGACATCTCCGCTCCCGAGCGGGCCTACTACGGCACCGACACGCGCCTGTTCGGCATCCTCGGCGGCGCCCTGCTGGCCTTCGCCTGGCGCCCCCAGCGCGCCCGGGCCGACGTGGGTCACGCCGCCCGCCGGGTGATCGAGGTCGCGGGCGTGGCGGCCCTCGTCCTGCTCGCCTGGCAGCACGTGCGCCGCAGCGAGTTCGATGCCTGGACCTACCCGTGGGGCTTCCTCCTCGTCGACGTGCTCACCCTGGTCGCCATCGTCGCCGTCACCCACCCTGCGTCGCGGCTCGAGCGGTCGGTGGGATGCGGCCCGCTGCAGGCGCTCGGCCGGCGCTCGTACTCGATCTACCTGTGGCACTGGCCCGTGATCGTGTTCACCCGGCCCGACGTCGACTGGGGCCTCACCGGCCCCGGGGCGCTGGTCGGGCGGTTGGTGCTCGTCGCCGTCCTCGCCGAGGCCTCCTACCGCCTGGTCGAGCAGCCCGTCCGCGACGGCACGCTGCAGCGCTGGCTGACCGGCGCCACCGTGCCCGCACCTGTCGCCGTGCTGCGTCGCCGCCGGGCCGTCGGGATCGCGGCGCTGTCCGCCCTCGCCCTGGCCGTCGCCGTCATCGCCGCCCCCGCCGGGCCCCGATCGGAGACCGCGGTGGGAACGGTGGGCCCGGGAACGGCCATGACGCTGCCGGCGGTGCCGCCGACGCCCACCACCACGGCTCCGCCGCCGACGACGGTGCCACCGGCCGCCACCGCCCCAGCCGTCGCGCCGGCCCCGACCGCGCCGGCACCGACCACCACGGTCGCCGCACCAGCCCCGCCCCCGCCCGAGCTGCCGGCATCGGCGTTCTACCCCGTGACGGTCATCGGGGAGTCGGTCACCCTCGGGGCAGCGCCTGCCCTGCAGGGCCACTGGGGCCACACCGTGCAGATCGACGCCGTCGAGTCGCGCCAGTTCGACGAGGGCGTCGCCGCCATCGAGGCCTTCGCCGCCGAGGGCCGCCTCACGCCCGTGGTCGTGGTCCACCTCGGCAACAACGGGGCCGCGCCGCCGGGTGCGCTCGACCGGGTGGTCGCCGCCGTCGGGCCCGAGCGTCGCCTCGTGCTGGTGTCGGTCCGCGTCCCCCGCCGCTGGGAGGGCCAGGTCAACGAGGAGGTCCTGCGGACGGTGGCGGCGCACCCCAACGTCGTGCTCGCCGACTGGAACACGGTGTCGGCCAGCGAGCCGGGCCTGCTGATCGAGGACGGCGTGCACCTCACCCGGCGGGGCCAGGAGGTCTACCGGGACCTCGTCGTGCGCACCGCCGGCGGCTGACGGCGACGTGCGACGACCGGGGCGCTCAGGTCCCGGGGATGTCGAGGAGCTTCTCGCGCACCGCGTACATCACGGCTTCCATCCGGGTGTGCAGGTGCAGCTTCTCGAGGATGTTGCGCACGTGGTTCTTGACGGTGTTCTCGGAGATGTAGAGGTCGCCGGCGATCTCGCGGTTCGACTTGCCCTGGGCCACGAGGCGCAGCACCTCGAGCTCGCGCTCGGTGAGGCGGGGGGCGGGCACGGAGGTGCGCTCCTCGGCCCGCTTGGCCAGGTTCGAGAACTCGCCGAGCAGCTTCGAGGCCATCGACGGGCTGATGAGGCTCTGGCCGGCGACCACGGCACGGGCGGCCGGGGCGACCTCCTCGATGGAGACCTCCTTGAGGAGGTACCCCGTGGCGCCGGCCTTGATGGCCTCGTAGAGGTCCTCCTCCTCGTCGCTGACCGTGAGCATGAGGATCTTGGCCGTGGGGACCTTCTCGGCGATGCGGCGGGTGGCCTCGATGCCGTCGACGCCCGGCATGCGCACGTCCATGAGCACGACGTCGGGCACGAACTCCGCGGCCTTCTCCACGGCGTCCTCGCCGTCCTCGGCCTCGGCGACGACCTCGATGTCGTCCTCGGCCTCGAGGACCATGATGAGGCCCCGACGGAACAGTGCGTGGTCGTCGCAGATCATGACCCGGATGTCGTCGCTCGACGGCTCGCCGCTGTCCCAATCGCTCATCGCAGATCCTCCGAACGCGCTAGGTGGCGAATGGTACCCAGTCCGCCCGTCCGGGTGGGTGGTGACGCCCGGACGGGTCAGGGCGTCCGGGCCAGGACCAGGTGCCCGATCGGCACGGCGCCGATGCCGGCGAGGGCGGCGGAAGCAGCACGCAGCGTGGAGCCCGTGGTGCAGACGTCGTCCAGGAGCAGCACAGGTGCGTCCGTCCGGGCGATGGCGACGTAGCCCGCCGAGGCCTCGCGCTCGTCCCGGCCGAGGCCCGTCTGGGCGGGGCCCGGCCGGCGGCGCAGGACCGGCCGCACGTGGGCGCCGATGCGCCGGGCCACCGCCCGGGCCAGCAGCTCGGACTGGTCGAACCCGCGCTGGCGACGGCGCCGTCCGGAGGTGGGGACCCAGGCGATCACGAGGCCGGGTGCGGCCGGGGCGACCTCGGCCCAGCGGCGGGCGAGGAGGTCGGCCAGCGGCGCCACCAGCCGGCGGCCGTCGCGGTACTTGAGCGCCTGGACGATGCGGGCGCCCTGGCCCTCGTAGGCGAACAGGGCGTGCACCGGAGCGAGCCCGCGCGCCCGGGTCGAAGGGGGCGGCACCGTGGCGCGCAGGCACGCCGGGCACAGGGCCGGACCTGGACCCCGACAGACCACGCACCCACCCCGCAGCAGCTCCACGACCGGGACCGTAGGGACACCCCTCCGACAGGAACCTGTCCCAAGACGTCAACCCATCCGTCGCCCGGACGTCCAGGAGGGTGATGATGGCCACCATGGCACCACCCCGCCAGCGGGCCGAGCCCTGGCTCGTGGCGCTGTACCGGGCGCACCACGCCGACCTCGTGCGCCTGGCGACGCTGCTGGTGGACGACCAGGGCAGCGCCGAGGAGGTGGTGCAGGACGCGTTCGTGGCCCTCGCCCGCCGCGGCCCGCACGGGCTGGACGACCCGGCTGCGTACCTGCGCACCAGCGTGCTCAACGGCGCCCGATCCGCCCTCCGCCGGCGGCGCGTGCGGCGACGCCACCTGCGCAGCGTCGACGCCCCTGCGAGCAGCCCCGGCGCCGACCAGCACCTCCTGCGCGACGAGGACGCCCGCCTCGTCCTCGCCGCCCTGCACCGCCTGAGCGGGCGCCAGCGCGAGGTGCTCGTGCTGCGGTACTGGGCGGACCTCTCCGAGGTCGAGATCGCTGCCGCCCTCGGCATCTCGACCGGGTCGGTCAAGACGCACGCGCACCGCGGCACCGCCGCCCTGGCCCGGATCCTGGAGGCCCCGTGACCGAGGACCGAGAGACGACCGAGCGGCTCCGGCGAGCGCTGGCCGCCCGAGCAGAGACCATCCACCCCGGGCCCGACGGGCTCGACCACATCGAGGAGCGACTCATGGCCCGCACCACACTCACCGACGCGCAGCGGTGGTCGATCGCCGGCGTGGCTGCCGTGGCCACCCTGTTGGTCGTGGCGCTCCTCGTCGTCTCGGCCGGCGACGACGGCGACGCCGACCTGGCCACGGGCTCGTCCACCACCTCCACGAGCGAACCGGCCGAGGAGACGACGACCACCACGGAGGCGCCGGAGGAGACCACCACCACGACGACGTTCGCCCCCGTCGTCGACCCGTTCGCCGTGGCCTTCCCGGCGCCCGACGACAGCCGCCGCTTCGACGAGCCCGCCGCCGCCGCCCGAGCGTTCGCCACCGACGTCCTGGGGTTCACCGAGCTCGTCCTCGGCGGGCCGATCGAGACCGGCGAGGGGACCGCCATAGTCCCGGTCCAGCAGCGCGAGGGCGGGCCCGACACGGTCGTGTCGCTGCAGCGGATGGAGGACGGGGCGTGGTACGCGCTCGACGCCAGCACCGAGGACATCACGGTGGACGCGCCGGCGCCCGGGACCTCGCTGGCCTCCCCGTTCGAGACCAGCGGCCAGGCGCTGGCCTTCGAGGGGACGGTGCAGGTGGTCGTGCTGTCCCAGGACGACCCCGCCCCGCTCGGCGAGGGCTTCGTCACCGGCAGCGGCTCGCCGCCCCCCGGGCCGTTCCGGGGCCCCGTCGAGTTCCGCGCGCCGCCCGAGCCCGTCGCCGGCGTCATCGTCTACCGGATCCGCTCCGAGGAGGACGGCCAGGTGACCCAGGCATCGGCGGTGCGGGTCCGCCTCACCCCCTTCACCTCCTGAGCGCTCCGCCCTGACACCATGGCTCGGTGACCGAGCGATCGATCAACCTCTTCTCCGACACCCAGACCCGTCCCACCGACGCGATGCGCGCCGCCATGGCCGCAGCCGAGGTCGGCGACGAGCAGCGCCGGGCCGACCCGACGGTGAACCTGCTGCAGGACCGGATGGCCGAGCTCCTGGGCAAGGAGCGGGCGATCTTCTTCCCCACCGGGACCATGTGCAACCTCGTCGCCGTCGGGGCCCACACCCGGCCCGGCGACTCGATCGTCCTGGAGCACAGCGGCCACGTGCTGCGCTCGGAGACCTCCGGTGCCGCCGCCGTCAACGGCTGCGTCATCGAGACGATCCGGGGCGACCGGGGGTTCTTCACCCCCGAGCAGCTGGCCCAGGTCCTGACGCCCGGCAACCAGTACGTGCCCCCCACCCGGTTGGTGTGCCTCGAGCAGACCCACAACTTCGCCGGCGGCACCGTCTGGCCACGGGAGCAGTACGAGGCCGTCGCCGCCCTCGCCCGCCAGCAGGGCGTGGCGGTCCACACCGACGGGGCACGCCTCATGAACGCGGTCGTCGCCTCCGGGGTCGACGCCGCCGCCTGGGCTGCGCCCGTGGACACCATCTGGGTCGACTTCACCAAGGGCCTGGGCGCCCCGACCGGCGCCGTGCTGGCGGGCCCCGCCGACGTGATGGAGCGCGCCTGGCTGCTCAAGCACCGCTTCGGCGGTGCCATGCGCCAGGCGGGCATCGTGGCCGCAGGCTGCCTGCACGCCCTCGACCACCACGTCGAGCGGCTCGCCGACGACCACGCCGGCGCCGCCCGCCTGGCAGAGGGGCTCACCGAGCTGGGCTTCGCCGTCACCCCGCCCGAGACCAACCTCGTCTACGTCGACCCGCGCCCGGTCGGCCAGGACGCCGTCGCGTTCGCCGCCGCGATGGGCGAGCAGGGGGTCGAGATCAGCACCCTCGGCGCGCGAAACCGGCTCTGCACGCACCTCGACGTGACCGCCGACGACGTCGAGGCGGCCCTGGACGCCGCCCGCCGGGTCGTGGGCGGCTAGCCGATCCGGGCCGACTGGCCGCCGTCCACGGGCAGGATGGCGGCGGTCACGAACCTCGCTTCGTCGGAGGCGAGGAACAGCACGGCATTGGCCACGTCGTCGGCCGTGCCCTGCCGGCCACCCAGCGGCACCATCTGGTCCCGTCGCTCCGACACCACGGCCCGGTCGACGCCCAGCGCGCCCGCCAGGGCGTCGACGGCCATCGGCGTGTCCATGAGGCCGGGCATGACGGCGTTGCACCGGATGCCGCGGGCGGCGTTGCCCATGGCGACCTCGTGGCACAGGGCGTTCAGCGCCGCCTTCGACGTGGTGTAGGCGAGCATCCCGGTGGAGCACACGGCAGCGACGGACGAGACGAGCACGATCGACCCGGACCGCTGCTCGCGCAGCACCGGCAGGGCGTGCTTGCAGAGCAGGTAGGCGCCCTTCAGGTTCACGGCCTGGATGCGGTCCCACAGCGCCTCGTCGAGGCTGACGGGGCCGCCGTCGTCGCCGGCCCCGATGCCCACGTTGTCGACGACCACGTCGATGCGCCCGTGCGCGGCGACGGCGGCGGCGACCATGGCGGCGCAGTCCTCGCTCCTCGTGATGTCGCCCGCGACGGCGAGGGCGCTGCCCCCGTCGGCCTCGATCAGGGCGACGGTCTCCTCGGCCCGCTCGAGCGCCCGGTCGACGACCACCACCGAGGCGCCCTCGGCGGCGAACCGGCGGGAGATGGCCCGGCCGTTGCCCATCGTCTCCCCCGGCGTCTGGCCGCCGCCGACGACCAGCGCGACCTTCCCCTCCAGGCGACCCTCAGCCACGGTCGGGGAACCCGGGGACGCCGGCGTCGCGCTGCACGCCGAGGGTGTTCAGCGCCATCGAGACCATCGTGTACTGGCCGACGGCGAAGACGAGGTCGAGCAGCTGCTGGTCGTCCCAGCGCTGGGCCAGCGCGGACCACGTCTGGTCGGTGATGCACTGGTCGTCGTGGAGCTCGTCGACGGCCACGAGCAGCGTGCGATCGGCCTCGCTCCAACCTCCCGCATCGAGGTCGAGGGTGAGGGCGGCGACCTCGTCGTCGGTGATGCCGGCCCGCTTCCCGATGACGGTGTGCTGGCCGAACTCGTACTCGGCGCCGCACCGCCACCCGACCCGCAGGATGGCGAGCTCCCGCTCCCGCTCGGGCAGGGTGCTCTTGGCCAGCACGTGGTTGCCGAACACCAGCCAGCGCTTCAGCAGCTTCGGGTGCCGGGCGAGGGTGGCGAAGATGTTCAGCGGCGTTCCGGCCGGCATCGTGGCCCGGGTCTCGTCGTCCATCTCCTCGGGGGTGAGGGGCTCGAGGCGGGGGCGGGTTGGTCGGATCCTGGCCATCATCGGCCAGAAGGTACCGCTCCCGGCAGCAGGACCGATCCGGACTCGAGCAGCTCCACCAGCTCCTCGGGCCGGGCGGGCATGGCGAGCAGGTAGCCCTGCGCCAGCGGGCACCCCGTCGCCTGGACGGCGGCCAGCTCCTCGGGCCGCTCGACCCCCTCGGCCACCACGGGCAGGCCGAAGGCGGTGCTGACCTCGACCAGGGCGCGGAGGATGGCGGCGTCGTTGGGCCGGTCCGGCGCGCCGTTCACGAACTTGCGGTCGATCTTGCAGGCCGCCACCTCGAGCCGGTGCAGCTGGCTCATCGACGAGTACCCGGTGCCGAAGTCGTCGATGGCGAGGGACACGCCGGCGCTGCGGAGGTCGGCGATGGTGCGGTCGACCTGGTCGACGTCGCGCATGAGCATGGTCTCGGTCACCTCGAGCACCAGCCGGTCCGCTGCGATCCCAGCCCGAGCGGCCGCGGCGACGACCTCGCCGGCGAAGTCCTCGTCCTCGAGGTCCGGCATGCTGATGTTGATCCACCCCTGCAACCGGCCCGACCCGGCGATCTCCCGGTCCCAACGGGCCAGCTGGTGGCAGACCTCGTCGAGCACGAAGCGGGTCAGGGGTCGGATGAGGCCGCTCTCCTCGGCGAGGGGCACGAACTGGTCGGGCAGGCGCAGGCTGCCGTCGGCGCTCGGCCAGCGGACGAGCGACTCGAGCCCGACCACGCGGCCGGACCCCGTCTCGACGATCGGCTGGTAGAGCAGCTCGAGCGCCCGCTGCTCGATCGAATGGCGCAGCTCGACCTCGAGGTCCAGCTGGGTGGTCCCCATCGGCTCGGTGCCGGGGACGTACACCGAGATGCGGTCGCGGCCGGCGCGCTTGGCTGCGTACATGGCCTGGTCGGCGATCTGGACGAGCCGTTCACCCGTGCCGCCCTCGGACCGGGCCACGCCGATCGAGGCCGAGAGGCACACCTCGCGCCCGGCCACGTGGAACGGCTCGGCCAGCACGGCGCGCAGGCGGTCCGCGATCACCAGCGCGGTCTCCGGCGACGTGCTGTCGGCGAGCAGGACGCAGAACTCGTCGCCCGCCCAGCGGGCCAGCAGGTCCGAGCCCCGCACGCTGCGCTGCAGGCGGGCGACCGCGACGACGAGCACCTCGTCGCCGGTGCGGTGGCCGAGCGAGTCGTTGACCAGCTTGAAGCGGTCGAGGTCGATGAAGAGGAGCGTGCGGTCCCCCCGCCCCGACGCCGCCGCCTCGATGGCCGCCTCCAGCTGGAACCGGTTGGGCAGGCCCGTGAGCGCATCGTGGGTCGCCTGGTGGCCGAGCTCGCGCTCGAGGCGGCGCCGGTCGGTGACGTCCTTCGCCATCCCGAACACGCCGACGATCTCGCCGTCCACGACGATCGGGGTGTTGGCGACGTCGAGGTCGAGGTGCTGGCCGTGGCGGTCCATGACCCGGATCTCGTACTCCTGGGCCTCCCCGGCGGCGGCCCGGCCGAAGTGCGCCGACGTGCGGACGAGGTCGTCGGGGTGCATGAGCATGGCGAACGGGGAGCCGATGAGCTCCTCCGCGCCGTAGCCCGTGAGGCGCTCGGAGGCCGGGTTCACCATGGTGTACCGGCCCTCCAGGTCGAGCGCGTACACGGCGTCGGTGTTGTGCTCGAAGAGCGAGCGGAACCGCTGCTCGCTCTCCTCGATGCGGCGCCGGGCCTCCATGCGGTCGGTGATGTCGCGGGCTGCGACGTGCAGGGTGTTGCCGCCCGGGATGGCCGCGGTGTTCAGCTCGAGCAGCCGCAGCGACCCGTCCCGGCACACGGCGCGCCGCTCGATCAGGCGGGGCCCCTCCGTGGGCATGTTCGGTCGGCTCCCCGGCGCCGACCCCATGTCCTCGCGGTGCAGGAAGTCACTGAAGTGCCGCCCCACCATCTCGCCGGGCGCGTACCCCAGCATGGGCCCGCTGGCGGCGTTGATCGACAGGATCGTGCCGTCGGCACCCAGCACCACGATGAGGTCCCGGGTCGTGTCCAGGATGCCGCGGAGCATCTCGTGCTGGTCCGCCATCCGACGCAGCAGCGACCCGAGGAAGATCCCCAGGGCGATGATGGTGCCGGCCCGCATGGAGGCGTAGTCGGCGTGCAACTGGCCGACGGTGCGGTTCGCGACCGCCACCGTCCACGCACCCGCGGCCAAGCCGGCCGCGACACCGCCGATCACCCCGCCGCGTCCGGGCCAGCGGATCGTGGCCTCGAGCAACCCGAGCACGCCGATGAGGTAGATGGGCTCGGACGGGTCGGTCAGGTTGTTGGCCAGGATCAGGACGACGACGGCGACGTCGGTGGCCATGGCCACCACCCCGACCCGGCGCACCACGTGGTCCTGGTGGCCGTCGCCCCGGAGGGCGAGTGCGGTCCACAGCACGCTGGCGCCGAAGATGGCGACGTTGATCCACGTCACCGCCAGGTCGTCGCCCGGCTCGACCACGCTCTGCAGCGCTGCGAACGTGAAGGCGGCCAGGCGGAACCGCCAGATGAACCGTTCGCGGGCGAGGCGCTCGGCGGCCGCTCCCTCGGCGCGCACGACATCGGTCATCCCCGCAGGTATCGGCAGTTCCCGCTGGACCTTGAGGTCGGCCCACCCCGGTGCCCGGCATGGCGGCAGGGGGCCCCGGGTAGGGCCCGACGGTGCCGAGAGATCAGCGTCCCGACGTCGACGACGAGCGCGTGGCCGACCGTGCCGTCCTGCTCCCCGAGGAGCAGGCGGTCGGCAGCGAGAACCCGGAGGCCCAGGCCCGCGCCATCCTCGAGGAGTCCGACGAGCGAACCGCCTCGCGGGATGCGGCGCCCGACAGCAGGGTCGAGCACCGCACCTCCGACGAGGTCACCGACGAGGTCTGATCAGGCGCTGATCGGATCAGTACCGGTAGTGGTCCGACTTGTACGGGCCCTCGGCCGGGACGCCGAGGTAGTCGGCCTGCTCCGTCGAGAGCGTGGTGAGCTTGACGCCGAGGCTGTCCAGGTGCAGCCGGGCCACCTTCTCGTCGAGCTGCTTGGGCAGGACGTGCACGCCGAGGGCGTAGTCCTGGGTCTTGTTGAACAGCTCGATCTGGGCCACGACCTGGTTCGAGAACGAGCAGCTCATCACGAAGCTGGGATGGCCGGTGGCGCAGCCCAGGTTCAGGAGGCGACCCTCGGCCAGCATGATGATCGAGTGCCCGTCGGGGAACGTGTACTCGTGCACCTGGGGCTTGATCTCGGTCTTGGTGACGTCGCTCATCCGGTTGAGGCCGGCGATGTCGATCTCGTTGTCGAAGTGGCCGATGTTGCCGACGATGGCGTTGTGCTTCATCTTCGCCATGTGCCCTGCGAGGATGATGTCCTTGTTGCCGGTGGCGGTGACGAAGATGTCGGCCCGCTCGACGACGTCCTCGAGGGTGGTCACCTCGTAGCCGTCCATCGCCGCCTGCAGCGCACAGATGGGGTCGACCTCGGTCACGACGACGCGGGCACCCTGGCCGCGCAGCGACTGGGCGCAGCCCTTGCCGACGTCGCCGTAGCCGCAGACGACGGCGACCTTGCCGCCCATCATCACGTCGGTGGCGCGGTTGATGCCGTCGATCAGCGAGTGCCGGCAGCCGTAGAGGTTGTCGAACTTGGACTTGGTGACCGAGTCGTTGACGTTGATGGCCGGGAACAGCAGCTGGCCCGCCTGGTGCATCTGGTAGAGGCGGGCCACCCCAGTGGTGGTCTCCTCGGTGACGCCCTTGATGTCGGGCGCGATGCCGTGCCAGAGCTTGGGGTCCTCGGCCTGCAGCCGGGTGAGGAGGGCCAGGATCTCGGCCCACTCCTCGGAGTCGTCGTCGGTGGCCGTGGGCACGGCGCCGACCTTCTCGTACTCGAGGCCCTTGTGGACGAGCAGGGTGGCGTCGCCACCGTCGTCGAGGATCATGTTCGGGCCGGTCTCGCCGTGGGGACCGGTCGGCCAGCGCAGGGCCTGCTCGGTGCACCACCAGTACTCGGCGAGGGTCTCGCCCTTCCAGGCGAACACGGGGACGCCCCGGGGGTCGTCGACGGTGCCGGTGGGGCCCACGGCGACGGCTGCGGCCGCGTGGTCCTGGGTGGAGAAGATGTTGCAGCTGACCCAGCGCACCTCGGCGCCGAGGGCGGTGAGGGTCTCGATGAGGACCGCGGTCTGGATCGTCATGTGCAGGCTGCCCATGATCCGGGCACCGGCGAGCGGCTGGGCGTCGGCGTACTCGGCCCGCAGCGACATCAGGCCGGGCATCTCCACCTCGGCCAGCTCGATCTCCTTGCGGCCCCAGGGGGCGAGCGACAGATCGGCGACCTTGAAGTCGCGACCGTCGGTGGTCTCCAGCGTCGTCATGGCGCGCCAGCTCCTCGTTGCGTTCGTGTTCGGGAAGGACTGGGCGGCTGGACGCAACTGGCGCCTCTCGTGACAGCCGGCCGGTCCCCGAGGTTAGGTGGTCGGAGCGCCGGACCGGCACCCACCGATCCTGTGGCACGGACGGTGACCGATAGGGTCGCCCGTCGTGCGCGACCGCCTCCTGTGGGCCTCGACGGCCGTGGTGCCCTTCGTCTTCGGCCTCGCGACCGTCGCCCTGCAGCGGGCGAGCGGCGTCACGATGTTCGACGACGAGCTCGGCTTCCTCGGTGAGGCCGTCCACTTCTCGACCCGCGACGGCGCCGACCCGCTGCTCGCCGGGATCCCCTTCTACTCCTCCGGGTACCCCGCGCTGCTGGCCCTGCCCCTGAGCGTCACCCCGTTCGACCCGTGGACGGTGGCGGTCGCCACGAACGTGGTGCTGCTCGCCGCGCTCGGACCGGTCCTGCACTCCCTCGTCCGGCGGCTCCTCGGCCTGGAGGGGGTCGCTGCCGCTGCGGTCGCCATCGCCGGCGCCGCGGCACCGTCGGTCGTGTTCCAGACCCCGCGGGCGTGGGCCGAGGTGTGCACGGCCCTGATCTTCACGGTGTGGGCGTGGCTCCTGCTCCGCTACAGCCGGCGGGGCCCCGCCGTCGGGGCCATCCCGCTCGCCATCGCGTCCGGAGCGATGCTCGGCGTGCACCGCCGCGCCAGCGCGGTGGTCGTGCTCACGCTGGCTGCCGTCGCCGTCTGCTCGCTCCTCCCGCTGCTGCGGGGCGAGGGGCCGCTGCGCGCCCGGACCGGCGCGGTCCCGTGGCGGACGTTCGTCCTCGCGGAGGTCGCCGGGCTGTCCACCTCTGCCGCCGCCCTGGCCCTCGACGCCCACGTGGTCGACCGGCTCTACGACGGGAGGACGTCGGGCAGCCGGCTCGACAAGGCGGAGAACCTGCTCTCCACCGCCTGGATCCCGGCGGCGCTCGGCCACCTGTGGTCGCTGCTCGCCACCACCTTCGTCCTGGCCGGCGTCGGCGCCCTGTACCTCCTCTGGTCGGTGCGCCGCGGGCGCGACGCCGTCTTCGCCACCGTGCTGCTGCTGGCCGTCGCCGGCGTCGCCGCCACCTCGGTGCTCTTCCTCGCCAACGGCATCCGGGCCGACCAGCTCGTGTACGAGCGCTACACGGGCGCCACCGCACCCGTGCTCGTCGCCCTCGGCGCAGGCGCCCTGGCGCGGCGGCTGGCGCCCGTCCGGTGGTGGCTGCTCGGCGCCGCCGGCGCGCTGCTCGCCAGCGGCGCCGCGCTCTCGATCTCGCTCCAGGACTCCCGGTTGACCGGAAACGTCCACAAGTACACGACCCCGACGCTGACCAGCCTGGACATGGTCGTGACCGGCTGGGGCGAACCCTTCACCGACGGCATCCACGTCCTCCCGATCACCGCCGTGGTCCTGGTGACCGTGGCGGTCATCGCCGCCTCCGCGGCGTGGCGCCTGTGGCTCGGACCTGCGGCCGTCGTCGCCGCCTGCGGGGTGACCGTGGCCGCCGGGTCGGCGGGGAACCTGCGACCGTTCGTCGACCAGTGGGAGCCCACCGGCCGTGCGGCCGCCGACCTGCTGCGCGACGCCGACGTGGCGGTCCTGCAGTACTCGCCCCACCTCCGGCACGAGTCGCGCAACGTCCTGCACTACCGGTTGGGCTACCCCGAGGTGCAGCTCACCGATCCGCCCTCCTGCGCGGTGTCGCCGTACACGGTGGGCCCGCCGGAGCTCGCCGACGACCAGGGGCTGGCCGGCGTCGTCGAGGTGGGCCTGTTCCCCGGCGTCGTCTACGACCTGGGCTGCTGAGCGCCCACGTCCCACAGGCCGAGGTCGCCGTCGGGCTCGGTGCCGACCAGCGTGGCGCCGGGGAGCGGCGGCTCGACGTCGTCGCCCACCACGAGGCCGGCCCGGGCCGGCACGTCGCCCTCGTAGTACGCCACCTCGACGTCGGGGTGCCAGAACTGGGTGTTGTAGGCCCAGTAGACGCGGAGGTCCTCGTCGAGGTCCACCCACACGGTCTCCGCCTCGGCCTCCAGCACCGGGCCCAACCGGTGCCGCGCCGCCCAGGCCTCCGACGCCGGCGCGGCCCACTCGTCGACCAGCGTGACCCCGCTGACGACGTTGACGCCGGCGACGACCGCCAGCGGAGCGATCCAGCCCAGTCGGTCGGACCGGGACAGCGCGACGGCCCCGAGCACCAGGATGGCAGCTGCGGCGGCCAGGCCGGTGGCCACCACGTGGTCCGGCCCGAAGACGTCGACCGGCACGCGCAGCGACGCGATGTTGTGCCAGGCGACGGGCTTCGCCCAGACGTCGTCCGGGTACACGGCGTCGATCGCGAGCCCGAGGCCCGCGCTGGCCCCGGCTGCACCCACGACGGTCGGCCACGCCCAACGCCGCCGCAGCGACGGGGCCAGCACGACGAGCACGGGGACCCACTGCTCCAGGTAGCGCCCGTAGACGGGCAGGTCCGCCCGGCTGACATCGATGCCGAGCCCGACCTCGTAGGACCCGATCGTCCCGAGCGCGAGGCTGCCGATCGCGCCGAGCATCACGAAGGCCATGGCCATCCCCCGCGGCGTGGCCCGGTCGGTCCAGCCCGCCCGTGCCGCGGCGACGAGGCCGAGGGGGACCAGCCCGAGGGTGGCCACGAGCAGGTACCAGCTCTGGCCGGCGGCGATCACCGTGGCTCCCACCGGCTCCGCGAGTGCGCCCAGCGGCGAGCCGGCCAGCGACGGCTGGGTCCCGGCCGGGTACAGCCGGTCGGTCGCCACACCGTGCAGGACCTGGGTGGCGGCGACGACCAGCACGGCGGCCCCTGCCAGCGAGGCGGCGGAGGCCAGCGGCACCACGCGCAGCCGCCACGCGAAGCCGGCCACGACCAGGACGGCGGCGACCGCCACGATCGAGCGGGGGTGGACGGCGTAGGAGAGGCCGACGGCCGAACCGGCCACGACCGACCACGCCGGCGTCCCGCGTTCGAGCGCCCGGTGCACGGCCAGCACGCCGACTGCGACGGCGAGCACCAGCAGCGCCTCGGGCAGCAGCATCGTGGCCTGCAGGATGGAGGCGGCCATGAGCCCGCCGGCGACGGCAGCGGCGGCGCTGACGAGCGGTCGGGTGCGGGCGAGGCGCGTGCCCAGCAGGTGCAGGACCGGGATCACGGCGGCGGCCGCGACCGCGTTGAGCGCCTGCGCGGCGTTCTGCAGGGCGCCCGGCTCAAGGACGGCGGCTGCGGGGGCCAGCAGCGAGCCCCAGCCCGGCAGGTAGGTCGGCCCGTACAGCGCCGGCGCGTCGCCGGCGAGGAGTCGGGCCACGCCGACGTAGCCGCCTTCGTCCTGGAAGATGAAGGGGGACACGACGGTGCGCGCCAGCAGCAGCCGGACCACCAGCGATGCGACGGTCGCCACACCGACGACGGCCCATGCAGCGCGGTGCGACCTGCGCTGCACGGGGGTCGCCATCGGGTTCGACGCTAGTTCGACCCCCGCTCGATCTCGGGACCCATCCGCGCTCGGGCGAGGGCCACGACCTCGCCCGGCTCGGCGTGGCGGCCGAGCTCGGCCTTGGAGAAGATCAGCTCACCGTCGAGGGTGACCTCGAAGCGGCCCTTGTCCGCCGGCACCAGCTCCAGCACCTCGATGATCGGGGCCCAGCCCCGCAGCAGCTCGTCCGTCAGACCGACGGCCCTGGGTACGTAGTCTCAGGGGACGCAGAAGGCGATCGAGATCCGGTGCCGGGGGTCGAGCAGCGTCATGCGCCGAGGGTATCGATGCCCCGGGGACCCGGGTCGATCTCGTTCTCCTGCGCCAGGTGCCACGTGACCAGGTCGCCGACGAGGACCAGGTCGAGCAGCTGGGCCAGCGGCCCGTCGCCCTCGGCGTGCACCTCGTGGCGGGCGTGCACGACCTCCTCCAGCATCGCCTCGACCGCGGGGAAGCGCTCGGCGTCGTCGGCGTGCTCGTGGTCGTGGCGCAGCTCGACCATGGAGAAGACCTGGCGCGTCATGTCGCCGTGCTGGCCCCAGCCCGACAGCTCGTGGGCGAGGGCCTCGGGCAGCGCCACGTCGAAGGCCGGGGCCTTCACGTTGTCGTTCACCTGCTGCTTCCAGCGGCGGGCGGCGACGGCGCCGAGGGGACCGGCAGCGCAGACCAGGACCATCGTGCGGCCGATGCGGCGGGCCAGCCGGGCCGCCTCGCCGTCGGCGACGTCCAGGCGGTCGCGCCGGCGGATCAGCTGGGCGACAGCGGCGTCGACGGCCTCGGGCAGGCCCGGTCC
>JAKFET010000097.1:0-16820 GCA_036675575.1 Acidimicrobiaceae bacterium | reverse complement strand
CCGGACCTGTTCGACCGGGTGTACCCCATGGACCTGCGCCCCCAGGCCCACGACATCATCCGCACCTGGCTGTTCTCCACGGTCGTCAAGGCCCACGAGCTGTTCGACGACCTGCCGTTCACCCACGCCGCCATCTCGGGCTTCGTCGTCGACCCCGACCGCAAGAAGCTGTCCAAGTCCAAGGACAACGCGGCCGAGGGCCCCTTCGACCTGCTCGAGGAGTTCGGCGCCGACGCCGTCCGCTACTGGGCCTGCGGCGGCGGTCCCGGCCGGGACGTGGCCATGGACAAGGGCCAGATGAAGATCGGCCGGCGCCTGGCCATCAAGCTGCTGAACGCCTCGAAGTTCGCGCTCGGCATCGGTACACCGGCCGACGGCGCCACCGTCACCGAGGCGCTCGACAAGGCGATGCTGCTCTCGCTGGCCGACCTGGTCGACGAGGCCACCCGCGTCTTCGAGGACTACGACTACGCCCGGGCCCTCGAGCGCACCGAGACCTACTTCTGGACCTTCACCGACGACTACCTCGAGCTGGTCAAGGGCCGCTCGTACGGCGACGGGCCGGAGGCCGAGTCGGCCAAGGTCGCCCTGCGCCTCGCGCTCGAGACGCTGCTCAAGCTCTTCGCCCCCTTCCTCGCCTACACGACCGAGGAGGTCTGGTCGTGGTGGCAGGAGGGTTCGATCCACCGGGCCCCCTGGCCCGTGGCCGACGACCTGCGCACCGCTGCCGGCGGCGCCGACGCGGACGCCGCCCTCTCGCTCGCCGTCGCCGGCGAGGTCCTCTCGCTGCTGCGCAAGGCCAAGTCCGACGCCAAGGTCTCCATGCGCACCGAGATCGCCACCGCCACCGTCACCGACACCCCTGAGCGCCTCGCCGCCTTCGACCGCGTGAAGGCCGACGTCGCCGACGCCGGCAAGGTCCTGTCGCTCGACACCGCCGAGGGCTCCGCCCTCACCGTCGACACCACGCTCGCCGACGCCTGACGTCGACGGTGCTCAGGGGCGGGCGGTGGCGACGAGGGCGCCGGCGGCCAGCGTGGCGGCGAGGGCCAGCGGGACCGTCGCGGCGGGAGCGAGGGCAGCGAGGGCGAGGACGGCGGCGGACACCCCGCCGGCGAGGAGCACCGTCACTGCGGCCGGCCCGACGGGCACGTGCGTCCGGACCCGGGTGGCGCGTGCCGGGAGCGCAGCGGCCTCGACGGACGCCACCACGCCGACGACGAGCAGGGGGACGAGCCAGGTGACGTCGGCGCCGGCAGCCGCGCCAGCGAGGGCGAGGGTGGCGACGGCGTGGGCGAGCGAGCCGGTGCGTCCCGAGAGCGCCCCGACCGCACCCGCGAGTGCGACGAGCCACCAGCGTCCGCCGAGCACGGACCCGGCGGCGACCAGGACCGCGAGGGCGCAGACGGTGCCGGCGGTCCGGATCGCAGCGGCACGAGTCATGCCGAGGACCGGGCGGACCGGTGCGGGAGCGAGGACAGGGCCCGGATGGCGGGGGTGACGTCGTCGGCGACGAGGAGGGTGCGCACGCCGGCACGGGACAGCTTCGCTCGGCGGACGTCGCCCTCCAGGCGCCACAGTCGGCGAACAGCCCGCTCGACCTCGCCGGCGGCCGGCGGCAGCAGATCGGCCACCTCCACCCCGACGACCGCGGTCGGCCGCCCGACCCGGCGGTGGTGGGCGACCGCGGCGACGAAGGCGTCGGACTGCAGGGCACTGACGCCGACGACGAACGCGTCGGCGGGCACCGCCTCGTCCTGGCGGCGGGCGCCCGCGGCCGATCGGCGGTGCGGGACCCGGCCGGCGGTGATGGCCTCGACGCGCAGCAGGGCGTCGAGCACCTCCCAGCGCGCTCGGCGGCCGGCCACGGGCGGGAGCCAGCGGGGCGTCGGGCCGGCGGCCACGAGGCCCACGCGGTCGCCGTTGGCGAGGTGGTGCCGGGCCACCGACCAGACGACCCTGGCGGCACGGTCGAGGGCGCCGGCGGGCAGCCCGGCCTCGACGAACCCGTCGAGCAGCAGGACGACGGTGCCGGTGCGCTCGGGGTGGTGGACCACGATCCATGGGTCCTCGCTGCGGGCCGATGCCGCCCAGGACAGGTCTCGCAGGCGGTCGCCGGGCACGTAGGGGCGGAGGTCGGCGAAGTCGGTCCCCGGGCCGCGGGTCGGGGCAGCGTGGGCGCCGGCGGCGGCCCGGGGCCGGGCCGGGTGGAGCAGGGCGTCGAGCGGGCTGGCGGCCGGCAGCACCCGGACCACGCCGGGCAGGTCGACGGTGAGGTCGTGGACGAGCATCCCGCCGGGCCGGCGGGCGCGGACCACCAGGCGCCCGGCCGGGTGGCGGCCCCACCGCTGCGCCTCCAGGGCGACGCGCAGCCGGCCCCCGCCCTCGGCGTCGATGGTTCCCCCCGGCGCCCCGATCACGCGGTGGCCGCCCACACCCTCGTGCACGACGTCGACCTCGGCTGGTCCCGACCACGCCAGGTCGACCACCAGCTCCCAGCGGCTGCCCTCCAGCACCCGGGCCGGCGGCTCGTGCACCCACGCGGCGATTCCGGGCGGACGGCCCGCTCGCCGCACCAGCGCCAGCGCGAGCGGCACGGCGACGGCGGCGTAGGCCACCTGCCCGGTCACGACGGCGAGGACGGCGCCGGTGGCGACGAGGACGACGTGGGCCCCGAACCGGGCGTCGGCGGACACCACCGACGAGGTGACCGTCCCCGGTGCCCGGCGAGGCGCCTCGCTGCGACGTGCGAGCTGCCGGTTCCGGCGGGCGCTGCGACCAGGGAGCTGCCAGTTCCGGGAGGGGGCGCTCACGACCAGGTCGGTGCGGGCACCCGGTCGATGACCCGGCGGACGACGTCGTCGGCCAGCGTGCCGCGCACCCAGGCGTCGTCGTCGAGGGTGATGCGGTGGCTGAGCGTCGGGACGGCGAGGGCCCGGATGTCGTCCGGGCCGACGTAGTCGCGCCCCCGGACCAGGGCCCAGGCACGGCACAGCGTGACGAGGGCGAGCGAGCCGCGGGGGCTGGCCCCGATGGCGATGTCGGTCTCGTCCCGGGTGGCCCGCACCAGCGACAGCGCGTAGGCCACGAGGGAGTCGTCGACGTGGACGTCCTCGACCGCGGCCTGCATCGACACGAACGTCTGGCGGGACACGACGGGATGGACCTCGACGTCGGGCTGCCGCCGGGCCAGGCGCCCACCGAGGATGCCGAGCTCGTCCTGCTCGCTCGGGTAGCCGAGCGCGACGCGCACGAGGAAGCGGTCGAGCTGGGCCTCGGGGAGCGGGTAGGTGCCCTCGGCCTCGATCGGGTTCTGGGTGGCGATCACGGCGAAGGGCCGACCGAGGGGGTGGGCGGTGCCGTCGACGGTGACCTGGCCCTCCTGCATGGCCTCGAGCAGCGCCGACTGCGACTTGGCGGGCGCCCGGTTGACCTCGTCGGCGAGCAGCACGTCGGTGAACACCGGGCCGGGCCGGAAGGTCGGCGTGCGGGTGCCGAGGTCGAGGACCAACGAGCCCGTGATGTCCGACGGGAGCAGGTCGGGCGTGAACTGCACGCGGGAGAAGGCGAGCCCGCACGCCGTCGCCATGCTGCGGGCGAGCAGGGTCTTGGCCACCCCGGGGACGTCCTCGAGCAGCACGTGGCCGCCGGCGAGCATCGCGGCGAGCACCAGGTCGACGACGTCGCGCTTGCCGATCACAGCCCGCTCGACCTCGTCGACGATCCGGCCGGCGAGGGCCACGACCGAGGTCGCCCCCGCAGGCGCGTGTCGCGGGTCGTCGATGGCGGTCATCGGGTTCCTCCGAAGGTGTCGTCGAGCAGTCGGTGGACGAGGGCGGCTGCGGCGGCGGGGTCGGCGGACTCGCCGAGCGCAGGCCGGGGAGCCGACGCTGCCAGGACGCCGGCCGCCACCAACCGGTCGTGCACGGCTCCCGGCAGCGAGCCCGCCTGCGTCCTGGCGGCCAGGTCTCGGCGGGCATCGCGCAGACCCTGCGGTTCGAGGGTGGGGGCGCCGGCGCCGGGTTCGACGTCCAGGCCGGTCATCGGTGGTTCGGCGGCGACGAGCGGGCCGGACAGGACGAGGACGTACCCGGCAGCGACGACGACGAGGGTGCCGCCGGCGAGCAGCGCCAGGCTGGCGGCGTGCTGGGGGACGAGCACGGCCCCGACGGCCGCAAGGCCCAGCGCGGCGGCCATCGCGGACCGGAGCCGGCGGATCACCGCTGCTCCCCCGCTCCGGCCAGCACCTCGACGTCGTCGGCCCGCAGGCGCAGGTCGGCGACCGCGTCGGCCAGCGCGGCGATGGCGGCGCGGCGGTGCTCGTCGGTGACGGGGTGCGGGGTGAAGCGGGCCCGCACGAACAGCTCGGCCAGGCGGTGCACGGGCGGCCGGCGCACCCCGAGCGGGCCGAGGCTGCGCCACAGGTGCTCGTGCGGCCCCTCCTCGGCGCGCCGGGGGAAGCCGACCTCCTCGAGCGCCGCGAGCAGGCGGGCGTAGGCGCCGATCACGGCCGTGCGAGGGTCGGGGTCGGCGAGCATCGCCCGCAGGACCTCCGCCAGGCCCGCCTCGACGGTGCGGCGGCGGCTCGGCGCCGGGGCAGCCGGCACCGGTTCGACGGGCGGCGAGACCCTGCCGCGCTCGGCGACGCGCACGAGGGGCGGCGCGAAGGCGAGGAGGGCGAAGCAGCCGAGCAGCAGCGCCAGCACGCCCTCGACGCCCCGGGCCAGCCGGTCCTGGAGGTCCTCGGGCCCGGCGGGGAGCGGGTCGGGGACCGCCAGCACCGTCCCGGATCCGACCACCACGACGCTGCCGTCGGCGCGGGCGACCCGCTGACCGGGGGCCAGCATCGTCGTGGTCCCGTCCGGCCCGTCGACCACGACCCGGCCGTCCTCGACCCTGGGCTCGATGCCCGCCGGCAGCTCGAGGGTGGCCTCGGTCGCCTCACCGGGCTGGACCTGGTCGAGGAGGATCGTGCTGGTCCCGTCCCCCCGTGCGCCGTCGCCGAGCGGGGCCTGCGGCGTCGGGACCCCGAGCGCGACGGGCGAGGCGGGGAGGGTCGCGAGGGCGGTCAGCGCACCGGCGGCGGCGACCACGGCGAGGGTGCGGCTGGCGAGCACCGGTCCGTCCAGGCGGACGAGGACGGCCAGCGCCCCGAGCGCCACCACCGCGCCGCCGACCCGCACCAGCGTGGGTCCGGGGCCGGCCGGCACCAGGAGCCCCTGGCCGGCGAGGCCGAGGGCGACGACCGCTGCGGCACCGGCGACGACGAGGGCCCGGGCGCGCCCGATGCCGGGGCGTCGTGGCGGGTCGCCACCCGCGTCACCGAGGCCGGACATACCGGTCGAACGGTACCGACGGCCTCCCGGGCGGTCGGGGATGCCGTCGACCGGCGCGCGGCGCCAGGATCAGTCGGCGAAGTGCTTCGCCACGTTCACGACGCTGCGTTCGACGTTGCTCTGGTGCTTGCCGGGGAAGCCCATCAGCTTGAGCACCGGCTTGGCGGGCGAGGTGGACATGTCGAAGGTCTCGGTGACGTTGCAGCCGCCGGTCGCAACCGGCTCGACCTCCCAGCGCCAGCGGTGCTTGCCCGGGTGGCACCAGGCGATGCGACGGCCGTCCTCGTACTCCACCACCGTGTTCGTGATGCGGTAGGGCAGGCCGTACATCTTCATGGACATGCCGAACCTGTCGCCCTCGGCGGACAGGACCTCGGCGCCGTGGCGGTCGCCCTTCACGCTGCCGTCGCCGCTGATCTCGGCGTGGTTCGCGGGGCGGCGGATGAAGTCGAACACCTCCGCGGCGGTCGCGTCGACGTGCGTCGTGGCGGATGCGGTCAGTTCGTCGGCCATGGCAGACGTTCTACCCCCCAACGGCTAGCGTCGTGGCCGCATGACCCCCGACGCCCACGGCACCGTCGAGCTCGACGGGCCCTACGACGTCGGGCTCTCGCTGCCCTGCCTCGGCACCGCCAGCGACCCGACCTGGCGGGGCGACCGGCACCGGGTGGAGCTCGCCGGCCGCACCCCGGAGGGCCCGGTGGCCCTGCGTGCCCGGGCGGTCGACGGCCACCTCCTGCTCGACGCCTGGGGCGCCGGCGCCGACTGGATGGTCGGTCGCCTCGAGCACCTCGCCGCCCGCCACGACGACCCCCGCGCCCTGCGCTTCGAGCACCCGGTGCTGGACGAGGCCAACCGGCGCAACCCCGGCATGCGCCACGCCCCCGCCGGCCTGGTCGTCGACGGCCTCATCGCCCGCATCCTCGGCCAGCGCGTCCTGACCTCCGAGGCCGCCCGCTCGTGGAACGCGATGTGCCGGGAGCTGGGCGGTCCGGCCCCCGGGCCGCTCCACCTGCTGCTCCCACCCGACCACGAGCGCCTGGCCGAGATGCCGGTGTGGTGGTTCCACCAGCGCGGCGTCGAGCGCGGGCGGGCCCGCACGATCGTGGCCGTGTGCCGCCACGCCCGCCGGCTGGCCGAGGTGGTCGACCTGCCCCTCCCCCAGGCCTACGGACGCATGCGGGCCATCCCCGGCCTGGGACCCTGGACGGTCAACGGCGTCGCCCGCGTGGCCCTCGGCGATCCCGACGCCATCGTCCTCGGCGACTACTGGATCAGCCACACGGTCTGCTCGTTCTTCACCGGTCGCCCCCGCGGCTCCGACGAGGAGATGCTCGAGCTCGTCGACCGCTGGGTCGGCCAGCGAGGCCGGGTCGAGCGCCTCGTGCACCTGAGCGGCCACCGGATCCAGCGGTTCGGGCCGGGCGTGCCCACGCCCCGCATCGCCCACCTGTAGCCGGACGCGCCACGACCCCGGCCCTCCCGCCGCAGCGGTCGGACCGGGGCCGCAAGCGCCCTTCCGGGGTCAGTGGCCTCCGGCCTCGCTGGCGTCCACGTCACCGACGGCGAAGAGCCCCAGCGCTCCCTTGCCGACGTTGGCGAACTTGTGGGTCACGAACGGGTACAGGCCGTCCTCGTCGAAGGTGAACTCGACGAACCCGCCCTGGGCGGGCTGCAGGTCGAGCGCCTGGGCGCCTCCCCGGGTGTCGTCGGGGCGCAGCTGGTAGGCGCCCTCCTTGAACACGGTGTCGAAGATCGTCCCGACCACGTGCCAGGAGCTGTTCTCCGAGGGGCCGTTGTCGACCACCCAGGCCCGGACCCGCTCGCCGACCTGGATGCCGTCGATTGGCTTGTGGGCGTACTGGTTGACGTAGCCGTTGAAGACCACGGCGTCCCAGGCCTCGTCCTGCATCTTGCCGAGGTCGCCGGGCTGGCCCTCGTCGCCCGTGTACCACTCGCTCTGGACGAAGACGAACTCGTGGTCGACCGGGGCCAGGGCGGGCGGGTCGATGATGATCGCACCGTGCATGCCGTTGCCGATGTGGTGCAGCGTCGGCGAGGTGCCGCAGTGGTACATGAACGCACCGGCGTGCTTGGCCTCGAACTGGTAGACGAGCGACTCACCCGGCTGGATCGTGCGCATCTCGTCGTCCCAGGCCACCTTGCTGGCGTGGAAGTCGAGCGAGTGGCCCATCTCCCCGTCGTTCACGATCGTGACCGTGAAGATGTCGCCGAGCTTGCCCCGCAGGGTAGGTCCGGGCACCTGGCCGTCGAAGGTCCAGACCTGCTGGGTGACCCCCGGGGCGATCTCCATGACCTCCTCGGTCATGTGCCAGGTGACCTCGTGCTCGGTGCCACCAGGGGCGGGGGCGAGCTTGGGGTCGAACGGCGTCCAGTCGGCATCGGGCTCGGCGGCGAAGTCGATCTCCGCCCCGGACGCCTGCGCCGGGGCCCCGCCGCCGGCGGCGACCTCCGCGGGTGCGGCACCCTCGACGGTGATCGCCATGAGCATGCCGCCCTCCTTGTGGCCAGGCACGGTGCACCAGGCCTCGGTGGAGGCGTCGAAGGGACCGATCGTGATGGTCTCGGACTCCCCCGGGTCGAGCAGCGCCGTGCCGTCGGTGCCGCCGACCTTCAGGTCGTGGGGCATGGCGCCGTCGTTGGTGACGTTCAGCGTGAGCTGGGCACCGGCGGGCATGGTGAGGTTCGAGGGCTCGACGAACAGGTCGCCGAGGGTGACGTCGATGGCCTCGGCGGACACCGGGGCGCTGTCGTCGTCTCCGCCGCCCCGCACGGCGACGCCCGCCGCGAAGAGCATGACGATCATGGCGAGTGCGGTGAACCCGGCCACCAGCACCAACCAGCCGTCTCGCTCGGCGGTCTCTTCGTGTTGCTTCAGTTCGATGCTCATCTGAGCTCCTCGGAAGGGAAAGCCTGTGTTGCTCCTGATCGTGTCCCGGGCGCCTGTCCCGGCTGGCGAGGACAAAGGCCTGCCGCCGTGGGTCCAAGGTCCCGTTGTTCCAGCGGTTCGTGGAGAAACCGACTTGTGGCGCTCGCGCTAGGGTGCCGAACGTGCGTTCGGCCCTCTCCCGCTCCGGCTGTCGGTGCCCGTCCGTAGCCTCGGTCCGATGACCGCTCCCGGACCCGACGCGCTCGCCCGCAACGTGGTGGTCGCCGCCGGCGCCGTCGCACCCGCCGCCTGGGCCGGCGCCGAGGTCGTGGTGGTCGACGAGGCCGCGCTCGCCGACCCCGGCCCCGTCGTTCGGCGACTGCACGCCCTGTGGGCCGGCCGGCGGCGCGCCGTGATCGAGCTGGGGGTCGATCCGGTCCTCTTCCGCCGCCCCGAGACCTGGCGCGTCGTGCCGTGGGACCTGGCACCCTCGTTCGAGCCCTGGCTGGACCGGCTCCACTTCCTGGTCTGGCACAACAGCTACGACGCCCGTGGTGGCGAGCCCATCTGGTGGTGGGGTCGCAAGGCGGCGCGCCTCGGCGGCACGGCCACGGACGAGCTGCCCGACGGCACCGCACCCGTCGCAGGCGACCTGCTCCTCCCCGACGGCACCGTGGCCTGGATCGACGGTGGCCCGCCTGACGACGTCGACCCGGCGAGCCTGGCGCCGGCCGTGCTGATCCGCGCCGAGTCCGTCGACGTCGGGCACCTCCGGACCGTGCCGGCGCGGGTCGAGCCGGGCGCCGAGCTCGCCGCCGACCAGCTCGCCGCCGTCGCCCACCGGGGTGGCCCGGCGCGCATCATCGCTCCCGCCGGCTCGGGCAAGACCCGCGTCCTCACCGAGCGGCTCCGGCACCTGCTCGCCGACCGCGGCCACGAGCGCGACCTGCTCCTCGCCGTGGCCTACAACCGCAAGGCCCAGGAGGAGATGGCGGCGCGCACGGGCGGCCTCGGCGCCCGCATCCAGACGCTGAACGCCCTCGGCTACGAGCTCATCGGGCGCCATGCCGGCCGTCGGCCCCAGCTGCTCGACGAGCGCGAGATCCGCCGCCGCCTCGAGCCGCACCTGCCGAAGCTGCAGCACCGGCTCAACACCGACCCCATGGCGCCGTACCTCGAGGGTCTGTCGGTGATCCGCCTCGGCCTGCGCGACCCCGACGAGGTCGAGCTCGAGGCCGACGCGCCGGGGCTCGCCGCCGCGGTCGACCCGTACCGCGAGGGCCTGCGACGCGACGGCGTCCTCGACTTCGACGAGCAGATCGTGCACGCCATCGAGCTCCTGCTGTCCGACGGCGAGTTCCGCCGCCGCGAGCAGGACCGCCACCGCCACCTCCTGGTCGACGAGTTCCAGGACCTCACGCCCGCCCACGTCCTGCTGCTGCGCCTGCTGGCCGCCCCCACCTACGACGTCTTCGGGGTGGGTGACGACGACCAGGTGATCTACCAGCACTCGGGGGCCTCACCGCAGTTCCTCATCCACTTCACCGAGCTCTTCCCCGGCGCCGGGGAGCACGCCCTCGAGGTCAACTACCGCTGCCCGCCGGCGGTGGTGGAGGCGGCCCGCAACCTGCTCGGCTACAACGATCAGCGGGTGGCCAAGACCATCACCGCGGCCCGCGCCGCCGGTCCCGGCGATTCGCTGACGGTCGTGCAGCACCCGCCGCAGGAGGGTGCCACTCGCGTCGTGGAGGTCGTGCGGGCCGCCGTCGAGGCGGCGGGCGACCCCGGGCAGGTCGCCGTGCTCACCCGCACCAACTCCCTGCTGCTCGCGCCGCACGTTGCGCTCCACGGTGCCGGCATCCCCATCGTCTCCGTCCTTCGCCGCGACGTCCTCCAGCGGGTCGGCCTGCGCGCCGCCCTGGCGTGGCTGCGCATCGCCGTTGACCCCGGCGCCATCTCCCCCGACGACCTGGCCGAGATCCGGCGCCGCCCGAGCCGTGGGTTCCCGAACTGGATCGACAAGTGGCTGGGCCGGTGCCGGTCCGGCCACGAGGTGGCGAAGGCGGCCGAGCGCATCGACGACGCCCGCGTGGCCGACAAGCTGCTCGACCTCGCCGCCGACATCGACCGGCTCGGCGACCTGGCCCGCGGCGCCACCACGCGCGACATCCTGCAGGCCATCCGCGACGACATCGGCCTGGGCGGGGCCATGGAGCTGCTCGACGGCCGACCGGGCGCGGAGGGCTCGTCGCACCTCGACGACCTCGACGCCCTCCTGCAGGTCGCCGACCTCCAGCCCGATCCCGAGCGGTTCGAGGCCTGGCTGCGCAGCTCCCTCGACGGACCCCGCGCCGCCGACGGCGACCCCACGGCCGGCGCCGCCGGCGGGGTCACGCTCTCCACCGTCCACCGGGTCAAGGGGCGCGAGTGGCCCCATGTCGTGGTGTTCGGTGCCGACGCCGGCATCTTCCCCCACCGCCTCGCCGAGGACGTGGAGGAGGAGCGGCGCGTCTTCCACGTCGCCATCACCCGCGGCATCGAGGCCGTGACGGTGCTGGCCGACGACGACCGGCCCAGCCCGTTCCTGGGTGAGCTCGACGGCACCGCGCCGAAGCAGGCAGCCCGTCGTCCGACCGCCCGAACGGCGGCCGCCACGCCGCGCGCCGGGGCCGCCGGCCCCGCCCGATCGGGGAAGGCGAAGGCGGCGGAGCCCGAGCTGGAGGGTGAGGACCTCGTCCTGTTCGAGGAGCTGCGCCGCTGGCGCAGCGAGGTCGCCAAGCGCCAGGGCGGGCCTGCGTTCATCATCTTCGGCGACGCCCCGCTGCGCGACATCGCCAAGGCCCGGCCCGCCGACCTGCGAGCCCTCAGCCGGGTCAAGGGCGTCGGCCCCTCCAAGCTGGAGAGCTACGGCGACGACGTGCTCGAGATCGTCGCCCGCTTCGCCGACTGACGGGTCCGCACGGTCTGGCCACGCGCAGTGGCGGGAAGGGACCGGCATGCTCTGGTTCGTCCTCGTGCTCTTCGTGTTCGGCATCGTGTTCGGCGCCATCGCACGGCTGCTGGTGCCCGGGCGCGACCCCCTCGGCCTCGTCGGCACCTGGGCGCTCGGCGTCGCCGGCTCCTTCGTCGGCGGCTTCCTCGGCTACGCGCTCCTCGGCGCCGACATCGAGGACGGCGCCGTCCAGATGGGCGGGTTCTTCGGCTCCATCGTCGGCTCCGTCGCGCTCCTCCTCGTCGTGCGCGCCATGCGGGGCGGGCGTCGCAGCCGCACCCGCGGGGGACTCCGCCACCACGTCTGATCCAGCAGCGCTCCCCTCGGCCGCGGGTCGAGGGCGCATCCGGCCGGACTGCCCGCCCCCGGTCGGGTGCGCCCTGGGCCCGCGGCCGACCATCGATCCGCCGCTCGGGCCGGCCGCTCGCGCCTGGGCATACTGCGGAGGTGACCCCCTCCGTCGACGGCCCCCTCGAGCTGCGCTGCGCCCCGTGGACCCTCGACCTCGGCGTCGATCCGATCGGGTCCGCCGTCGAGCTGAGTCGGCTGGTCACCGTCGAGGTGCCGCTCCCGTGGCCGGCCGACGTGGGCGACCTGCCCTGGATCGCCGACCTGGCGCTCGACCCGGGCACCCGCGTGCAGGCCATCGTCCCCGAGGTGGCCCGCACCGACGGCACCGTGCTCGTCACGCGGTGGGAGCAGGACGGTGCCCGCTTCGCCGGCACCGACTGGTCCGTGCCGGCCGTCGACGTCCCCACCGTCCTCGAGGTCGTCGCCGCCGGTCACGACCCGGCCGAACCCGGGACGGCCGCCCCGGACGAGGTCCTCGTCTGCGGCCACGGCTCCCGGGACCGCTGCTGCGGCGGTTCGGGCACCAGGCTCGCCGTCGAGGCGCGAGCGGCACTGCCCGGGATCCGGGTCCGGCGCACCAGCCACCTGGGTGGCCACCGCTTCGCCCCCACCGCCCTGTCGATGCCCGACGGCCGGGTCTGGGCGTTCCTCGATGCCGACGTGCTCGCGGGCATCGTCGAGCAGACGCTGCACCCCGTCGAGGCCCGCGACCACTACCGCGGCCACGTCGCCCTGGACGCCTGGGCCCAGGTCGTCGAGGCCGTCGGTCTGTCCGAGCACGGCTGGTCCGCGTTCGACGTCGACCGGCTCGAGGCCGACGTCGAGGTCGACCCCGACGGCGGGGCGGCGACGGTCACGGTGCGCTGGGACGGCGGCGCCGGCGAGGGCGAGCGCACGGCGCGGGTCGGGATCCGACGTCGCTACCCGGTCCTGCAGTGCGGCCTGCCGCCCGAGGCGGCGGAGAAGACCTCGCCGGAGTACGAGCTCCTGCGCTGAGCGCTCGGTGGCTGCGACGGGAGCGCTGCCAGAACGGTCCACCCGAACTGGCAGCTGCTCCGTCGCAGGCACGCCGAACTGGCAGCTGCTCCGTCGCAGGCACGCCGAACTGGCAGCTGCTCCGTCGCAGGGGCGCTCAGTCGGCCCGGGTCATCGCCATCGGGTCGACCCACTGGTCGAACTCCTCGGCGGTCAGGTGCCCGGAGGCGATGGCGGCCTCGCGCAGGGTCGTGCCCTCGGCGTGGGCCTTCTTCGCGATCTGGGCGCCCTTGTCGTAGCCGATGTGGGGGTTGAGGGCGGTCACGACCATGAGGTTCTGCTCGAGATTGTGGCGGATGCGCTCGTGGTCCGGCTCGATGCCGCGGGCGCACTGCTCGTCGAAGGAGTGGCATGCGTCCCCCAGCAGGGCGATGCTCTCGAGCACGTTGTGGGCCATGACCGGCTTGAACACGTTGAGCTGGAAGTTGCCCTGCGAGCCGGCGAACGCCACGGCGGCGTCGTTGCCGAACACCTGCACCGCCACCATGGTGAGGGCCTCGGACTGCGTCGGGTTCACCTTGCCCGGCATGATGCTCGAGCCCGGCTCGTTCTCCGGGATGCGCAGCTCGCCGATGCCGTTGCGGGGGCCCGACGCCTCCCACCGCACGTCGTTGGCGATCTTCATCAGGGCGCCGGCCAAGGTGCGCAGCGCACCGCTGGTGGCGACCAGCGCATCGTGGGCCGAGAGCGCGGCGAAGCGGTTGCCGGCGACGCGGAACTCGTGGCCGGTGCGCTCGGCGAGCTCGGCGGCGGCCACCGCACCGAAGCGGGGGTGGGCGTTGAGGCCGGTGCCGACGGCGGTGCCGCCGATGGCCAGCTCGAGCAGGCCGTCCTCGCTGCGCCGGACCTGCTCCAGGGCCCAGTCGATCTGGTGGACCCACCCGCCGATCTCCTGGCCCATGGTGATGGGGGTGGCGTCCTGCAGGTGCGTGCGGCCGACCTTCACCACGTCGGCGAACTCCACGGCCTTGTCCCGCAGCGTGTCCCGCAGGGCCATGACGCCCGGGTAGAGCTGGCGGTGCAGGGCCAGGACGATGGCGACGTGCATGGCGGTCGGGAACGTGTCGTTGCTGGACTGGCCGCGGTTGACGTGGTCGTTCGGGTGCACGGGCGCCTTCGACCCGATCTCGCCCCCGGCCATCTCGATGGCCCGGTTGCTGATGACCTCGTTGGCGTTCATGTTCGACTGCGTGCCCGACCCGGTCTGCCAGACCACGAGCGGGAAGTGGTCGTCGAGGTCGCCGGCGATCACCTCGTCGGCGGCCCGTTGCACCAGCTCGGAGATCTCCTCGTCGAGCTCGCCGAGCTGGGTGTTGGCCCGGGCGCCGGCCCACTTGACCAGGCCGAACGCCTCGATGATCGGCCGGCCCCACACGAAGCGGTCGCGGCCGATCGGGAAGTTGCCGATGCTGCGCTGGGTCTGCGCTCCCCAGTAGCGGTCGGATGCGACGTCGATGCCGCCCATGGAGTCGGTCTCGGTGCGGGTCTCGGAGGCCATGCGGCGACGGTACCGGCCCTCCCGGCCGCCCGCTCCGGGCGTGCAGGTCGAGCCGGGAGTACCGTCGGCCCATGGCGGTGCTCGTCCTGGGGTTCGTGGTCATCGCGGTCGTGGCTGCCCTCGTCTTCCTCCGCGGCCGGCACCGCCCGCACGCCACGGCTCGGATCCACGTCGACGACCTCGCCGTCGGCGCCGGACCGGCGGTGTGCGCCATCACGGGCGTCCCGACCGACCACTGGGTCGGCGTCTCGTCCAGCGAGGGCGGGTTCCAGGCCTGGTGGCTCCTGCTGGTGCTGTTCGGGCCCATCGGGTGGATCGCCCTGCTCGTGCTGGCCGGCATGGGCCGCCGGACGAGCCGGGTGTCGGGCGTGCTCCCGATCTCGCCGCCGGCGCTCGAGCGCTACAACGCCGCTGTCGCCGTCGCCCAGCGGGCCATCGTCGCGACCGGCCTCGCCCTGGTCGGCTGGATCGGCTGGATCGCCTGGCAGGGGGGCGGCTCCCCGGCCATCGTCGCCATCGGTGCCGTCGTCGGCATCGGCGTGCTGGTGTGGCTCGGCGCGAGCATCGTCGCCCCGTTCCGCTGGATCGACCTCCAGCTCGACGGGTCGGGTCGCTGGGTCACCATCACGCGGGCGCACCCCGAGTACGCGGCTGCGCTGGCCCGGCACAACGCCGCCGTCCACGCCCGACGCCCGTGACGGCTGCACCCGGGGATCGGGACTGGCCCCGGCCCGTCGTGCACTGGGCCATCGAGGCTCGCGACGTCGAGGCCCAGCGCACCTTCTACCGGTCGCTGTTCAGCTGGGACATCGGCGAGGGCGGCTTCGCTCCGATCGAGGCAGGATTCGGCGGGCCCGAGCCCGGCCCGGCCGGCCACATCCAGGCCTCGGACACGGCCCGGGTGAGCCTCTACGTGCAGGTCCGGGACCTGCGCGAGACCCTGGACCGGGCCGTCGAGCTCGGCGGCACCATCACCGCCGAACCGTTCCAGCTCGAGGGCCAGCCCACGCTCGCATTCATCGCCGACCCCGAGGGCAACCCCGTCGGCTTGGTGCAGCAGTAGTCAGCGGTCGGGGCGCACCACGACCACGGCGACGTCGTCGCCGGAGTCGGCGCCGAGGAGGTCGGCGATCGACGCGGCCGGGTCGGGAGCGTCCAGGAGGCCCGGCGCCACCGCCGCCAGGCGGGCGAGGCCGACGTCGATGTCCTCGCCGCGTCGCTCGACCAGGCCGTCGGTTGCGAACACCACGCCGGCGACCGGCTCGTCGTGGCGGTGGACGCGCCGCACCGCACCGGGGAAGGCGAGCGGTGGGGTCTGGACCGCCTCGCAGTACCGGGCCGTGCCGTCGACGGAGACGACCAGCGGGGGGAGGGCGCCGCACGAGAGGTGCTCGAACTGGTGCCCGTCGGCACCGAAGCGGGCGGCGACGAGCCCTGCGTACGCGACGCCGTCGATCTGGGGTGCGGCCCGATCGAGGACGTCGACGATCTCCGCCAGCGACCCGGCGACGGCCCCCGCCGTCCGGACGGCCGCCTGCAGCTGTGCCATGGCGACGGTGGCCTCGAGGCCATGACCGACGACGTCGCCGAGCACCACCCAGAGGCCGCCGTCGTGGCCGACCTCGACGTCGTAGAAGTCCCCGCCGACCGCAGCGTGCATGGCGGGCCGGTAGGCGGCGCCGAGTCGCCAGGGCGTGGTCTCGGATGCCCCGGGGTCGGGGAGGATCCGGCGCTGCAGCGAGCGGATGAGCGTGGCGTGGCGGGACTCGACCGAGACCGTGGCGGCCACGGCCTGCGCCAGGGTCCGCAGCACCTCGACGTCGTCGGCCGACCAGGCGTGGTCCTCGGTGTCGATGGCGCAGAAGCTGCCGAGGACGTGGCCGGCGGCGTCGCGGATCGGGACGCCGCAGTAGGCGATGACGCCGAGGTCGGCGATGGCCGGGTGGCCGGACAGCCGGTCGTCCAGCCGAGCGTCGGAGACGACCAGCGGCTCGTCGTCGACCACGACGTGCTGGCAGAACGAGTGCGACAGCGGCGTCCCGCCCATGGGGTCGTCGGCGGGGCGCAGGCCCAGCTCGGCGGCGAAGTGCTGGTCCTGGTCGTCCACGACCGAGACGAGGCCGACGGGCGCGCCGAGCAGGCGCGTGGCCAGGGCGAGCAGCGGCTCGAACGCGGCCTGGTGGGTGCTGCGGTGCAACCCCGAGGCGCGGAGCGCGAGCAGCCGGTCGGCATCGCGCAACGGATCTCCCACGCAGCAAGTGTGCCAGCCGTACGCGACGCCCCACCTCAGTCGAGCGTCGTCCAGCGCTCCGTCACGTCGGTACCGGCGTCGATCAGGGCAGCGAGGGCGTCGGCGGCGGTGCTGCGCTCGGCGGCGGCCGCAGTCGCGCACGCTTCGTCGAACCAGAGGGTCTCGACCAGCCAGCGACCGTCGCCGTGGCGGGCGGTGGTGCGCCGGATGAACCCGAGCTGGAAGGGCGCCACCTCCGTCTGCACCCGGCGGTCGGCGTCGAGCAGGTCGGCCTCGTCGGCGCCGGCGGCCAGGCGGAACGTCCGGTGCTCGATGATCATCCCCTGGGCCTACCACGGGGCTGGGCGTCGATTCGTCGGCGTGAGTACCGGTGGTCAGTGCAACACCTGTCGTGTGGAGCGAGGAAGGGTGTTGGATGGTCAAGGAGTACGAGCGGTTGTCGTTCCAGGAGCGCACCGAGATCAGTC
>JAKFET010000047.1:0-2522 GCA_036675575.1 Acidimicrobiaceae bacterium | reverse complement strand
GACGGCTCCGACATGGGCGGCTCGCTGCGCAACCCGGCGTCCTTCTGCGGCGTCGTCGGCATGCGTCCCTCCCTCGGCCGCGTCCCTGAGTGGCCGCTCTACAACCAGTGGGAGACCACGTCCGTCGGAGGCGCGATGGCACGCAACGTCGGCGACGTCGCTCTGCTGCTGTCGGTGCTCGCCGGACCCGACCCGCGCGCGCCGCACGCGCTCGGCGACCCGGGCTCGTCCTTCGCCCCGCCGCTGACCCCGGCCTCGCTCGCCGGGCTGCGGGTGGCATGCACCGTGGACCTCGGCGGGGCCCTCGTCGTCGACGACGAGGTCGCAGGCGTCGTACGAGCCGGCGCGGCGCGGTTGTCCGACGCCGGCGCCGCCGTGGCGGATGCCCACCCGGACCTGTCGCTGGCCGACGACACCTTCCGTACGCTCCGCGCCTGGCACTTCCAGGCGAAGTTCGGTCGGCTGCTCGCTGAGCACCCGTCGTCGTTCAAGCCGTCGCTCGAGGCCAACATCCGCGCGGGGGAGTCGCTGACGGGCGCCGACGTGGCCCGGGCCTACGGGCAGCGCACCTCGCTCGCGGAGACGATGCGGCTCTTCTTCGAGAACCACGACGTGCTGGTGCTGCCGACCTCGCAGGTGCCGCCGTTCCCGGTCGAGCAGGAGTTCCCCGAGACGATCAACGGGCAGGAGATGCCCGACTACCTCGCCTGGATGCGCTCGGCCTGGTCCATCACCGTCACCGGCTGCCCGGCGATCTCGGTGCCGGCCGGCACCACGGCCGACGGCCTGCCCGTCGGCCTACAGCTCGTCGCCCGGCACGGTGCCGACCGGCAGCTGCTCGAGGTCGCTGCGGCGGTCGAGGCCCTCCTCGCCTGAGCTCAACCCAGCGTCGAGCGGCGCGCGACCAGCTCCGGATCGAAGACGACCTGCTCGTGGACGTGGTCGGGGTCGTCAGCCTCAGCCAGCAGCAGGCGGGCGGCGGTGCGGCCCAGCTCGGCGCGAGGCTGTCGCACCGAGGTCAACGGCACGGCGGCGGCCGCGGCGAAGTCGATGTCGTCGAAGCCCACGATCGCCAGGTCGTGGGGAACCTGCACGCCCGCGGAGGTCGCCTGCTGCAGCAGGCCGAGTGCGACCAGGTCGTTGGCGCAGAAGACGGCCGTCGGGCGGCGCCGGGCAGGCAGGCCGGCCAGCCGCTCGCCGGCGGCCCTGCCTTCGGCCACGCTGAGTGCGGTCGTGGGCACCACGACGAGGTCGTCGTCCGGCAGGCCTGCATCTCGCCAGGCCTGTCGCGCCCCCTCGAGGCGTTCGCGCACCTGGCCGAGGGAATCTGGTCCGCCCACGAACGCCACCCGGTGGTGGCCGCGGTCGATGAGGTGGTCGATCGCCAACCGGCCGCCCAGGACGTCGTCCACGGAGACGGTGCAGAACGCTGCTCCGGGCCGGGTGCGGTCGACGATCACGAGTGGCGTGCCGCGGGCGGCGAGGTCGGTCAGTCCCGATGAGTCGGGGTCGATGGGCGTGACCAGGATGCCCTGCACCCGCTGCTCCTGCAGGTGCGCCAGGTGGGCCGCCTCGCGGCTCGCGCGGTTGTCGCTGTTGCACAGGAACAACGAGAGGTCGTGGTCCTCGGCGACATGCTCCATGCCCTGGGCGACGTCGGTGAAGAAGGGATTGGTGGCGTCGAGCATGACATAGCCGATCGTGCGGCTGCGGCCGGCGCGGAGCTGTCGGGCGGACTCGTTGCGCACGAAGCCGAGCTCGGCCATGGCCCTCTCGACGCGGGTCCTGGTGGCCGCGCTGACCCGGTCGGGACGGTTGAGGACGTTGGACACGGTGCCGAGCGACACCCCGGCCAGCACCGCCACGTCCTTGACCGACGAGCTGCGCGAGGAGCCGTCGCGAGCGTCCGACACCGTGCCTCCTTGAAACGATTGAACGGACTTGGTGCGAGGTCGTGGACCGCGCGTTGGATGGAACTGTAGCCGTTATGTGCCCATGAGGGGGTTGACGACTGTGACTGCCATCACTTAACGTCACTGCCATCGAATTGAAACCTTTCAATCCCGGATAGGAGATCACGTGAACGACACCGCGCGCACCGTGCTCGAGCTGGTCGACGTGTCGAAGTCGTTCGGCCCGGTCGTCGCGCTGCGCTCGGGGAGCCTGGCTGTCGAGGCAGGGTCCATCCACGCCCTCGTCGGTGAGAATGGTGCCGGCAAGTCGACGCTCGTGAAGGTCGTCGCCGGCGTGCACCGCCGTGACGCCGGCACCTTCAACCTCGGCGGCGAGCCGGTCGACTTCACGTCCACCTCCGAGTCCAAGCAGGCCGGCGTGGCAGTGATCTACCAGGAGCCGACGCTCTTCCCCGACCTCTCGGTCACCGAGAACATCTTCATGGGCCGCCAGCCGCTGGCGCGCGGGCGCCGCATCGACCGCCCCGCGATGATCGCCGAGGCCGAGCGCCTCTTCACCCGGCTCGGCGTCCGCATCGACCCCCGCCGCCCGGCCGCCGGCCTCTCCAT
>JAKFET010000210.1:0-2524 GCA_036675575.1 Acidimicrobiaceae bacterium | reverse complement strand
GTGGTGGATCCGCCGGCCACACCTCACCCCTGCTCGCCACCGCCGACGCCCTGCGTCGCCTGGACCCGGCGGTCGAGATCACCTGCCTCGGCACCCGTGAGGGGCTGGAGGCGCGGCTGATCCCGGAGGCCGGCCTGCCGCTGGAGTTCGTGCCCCGGGTGCCGTTGCCGCGCCGCCCCAGCGCCGACCTGTTCCGTACGCCGACCCGCCTGCGCGCCGCTCGCGCCGCGGCGCTCGCTGTGGTGGACCGTGTCCGGCCCGACGTGGTCGTGGGCTTCGGCGGCTACGTCTCGGTCCCGGCCTACCTGGCTGCCCGCAAGCGCGACGTGCCGATCGTGGTCCACGAGGGCAACGCCGTCCCGGGGATCGCCAACAAGCTGGGCGCGCGGATGACCACCCACGTCGCCAGCAGCTTCCCCCACTCGACGCTGCCGCACGCCGTCTGCACCGGGCTGCCGATCCGCCGGATGATCTCGACGATGGACCGGGCCGCGCTGCGCGCCGAGGCCCTGGCCGAGTTCGGGCTGCGAGCGGACCTGCCGACCCTGATGGTCACCGGCGGGTCACAGGGTGCCGCCCGCATCAACGGTGCGGTGTCGGGAGCGGCCGCCGAGCTGGCGAGCGCCGGCGTCCAGGTGCTGCACGTGGTGGGTCCCAAGCACGAGCTCACCGTCGCCTCCGGCGACGTTCCCTATGTCGTCCGCAACTTCGTCGACCGGATGGACCTCGCCTACGCCGCGGCCGACGCCGTGCTGTGCCGGGCCGGCAGCAACACCGTCACCGAGGTGTCCGGCGTCGGACTGCCCGCGATCTACGTCCCGCTGCCCATCGGCAACGGCGAGCAGGTGCAGAACGCCCGGCCCGTCATCGACGCCGGCGGCGGCCTGCTGGTGGCCGATGCGGCACTCACCTCCGAGTGGGTCGCCGCGACCGTGCCCGGGCTGCTCAACGACCGCGACCGGCTCGAGGAGATGGGTGCCGCCGCGAAGGGCGTCATCCCGCTCGACGCCGACGAGAAGCTCGCCCGGATGATCCTGGACGCCGCAGCCTCGAGGACCATGTTGTGAAGATCCCTGTTCCCGACGAGATCCTCCCTGCCAGCGAGCTGGGACGCGTCCACTGTGTCGGCATCGGCGGCGCCGGTATCTCGGCCATCGCCAGGATCATGGCGGCGCGCGGCATCGAGGTCACCGGCAGCGACGACCACGACACCCCCTTCCTGCCTGCGCTGCGCGAGCTCGGCGTGACCTGTCACCTCGGCTACGACGCCGCTCACGTGGGCGCCGCAGACACCCTCGTCGTCACCACCGCCGCGCGCGACGACAACCCCGAGGTCGCCGAGGGTCGTCGGCGCGGCCTGCGCATCCTGCCGCGATCCGCCGGCTTGGCCGCGGTGATGGCCGACTCGCGCGTGCTCGCCGTGGCCGGCACCCACGGCAAGACCACGACCACCGGGTTGCTCACCTCGGCACTGCTCGCGGCCGGAGCCGATCCGTCGTACGCCGTGGGTGGGGTGCTGTCCGCCACCGGCCGCAACGCCGACGCAGGCGCAGGCGACCTCTTCGTGGCCGAGGCCGACGAGAGCGACGGCGCGTTCCTGGTCTACCGGCCGCACGCCGCGATCGTGACCAACGTCGAGGCCGACCACCTCGACAACTGGGGCACCGAAGAGGCCTACCACCGGGCCTTCGACGACTTCGCCGAGACCATCGACCGCGACGGGTTCCTGGTCTGCGTGATCGACGACCCGGGCGCCAACACGTTGGCGTGCACGGCGCGTACGAACGGGCTGACCGTCGTGACGGTCGGTGAGGCGGCCGATGCCGACCTGCGGATCTCCGACCTCGCGCTCGACGGCTCGACCTCGACCTGTCGCGTCTGGCGCGACGGCACCGAGCTGGGGGAGCTGAGGCTGCGGATCCCCGGTCGCCACTACGTCCTGGACGCCGTCGCAGCGCTGGCGATGGGCCTGCAGCTGGGCTACGACTTCGGCGCGCTCGTCGAGGGACTCGGCGCCTTCACCGGCACTGGGCGGCGGATGGAGCTCAAGGGCGAGGCCGCGGGCATCCGCGTCTTCGACTCCTATGCCCACCACCCCGTCGAGATCCGCGGCGACCTCGAGGCCGCGCGCGCCGTGGCCGGCGCCGGTCGCGTGGTGGCGGCCTTCCAGCCCCACCTGGTCTCCCGCACCCGCATCTTCGGCGAGCAGATGGGTCTCGAGCTCGGCGCCGCCGACGAGGTCGTCGTGCTGGACGTCTACGTCGCCCGCGAGGACCCGGACCCCGCCGTCACCGGCCGCCTGGTCTCCGACGCCGTACCCCTCCCGGCAGACCGCGTCGTCTTCGTCGACAGCCTCTCCGAAGCGGCAGCCGCGCTCGCCGCGCGGGCGCGGGCCGGCGACATCGTCATCACCCTCGGCGCCGGCGACATCACCGTCGTCGGGCCCCAGGTGCTCGAGCTGCTGCGCTCCGGTGGGGACCGCTGAGTGGTCGACAAGGAGGAGCGCACCGCCCGGCGGACGCGA
>JAKFET010000190.1:0-16852 GCA_036675575.1 Acidimicrobiaceae bacterium | reverse complement strand
GCTCGTGCGCTGGCGTCACCCGCGGCTCGGCGAGCTCCGTCCCGACCAGTTCATCGCGGCAGCCGAGTACACGGGGGCCATCGACGCCCTCACCGAGCACGTCCTCTCCGTGGCCGCCCGCACCTGTGCCGGCTGGCGGGCGCAGGGCTGGGACCTCGACGTGTCGGTGAACCTGTCGGCCCGCAACCTGGCCAACGCCGCGTTCGCCGACCTCGTGGCCGCCATCCTCGACGAGACCGGTCTCGAGCCGGAGGCTCTCACGCTCGAGCTCACCGAGTCGAGCATCATGACCGAGGCCGAGGGAGCCATGAGCACGCTCGCCGCCATCCACGAGCTCGGCGTGTCGCTGTCGATTGACGACTTCGGCACCGGCTACTCCTCGTTGGCGCACCTGCGGAAGCTGCCCGTCTCCGAGATCAAGATCGACAAGTCCTTCGTGTTCGACCTCACCACCAGCCAGAGCGACGAGGCCATCGTGCGCTCGATGGTCGACCTCGGGCACCACCTGGGGCTCACCGTGGTGGTGGAGGGCGTGGAGACCGTCGAGGTCCGGCGTCGCCTGGCCGAGATGGGCGCCGACCGGATCCAGGGCTACCTGCTGAGCCGGCCGATGCCGGTTACCGCCTTCGAGCAGTGGATCGCCGACCGGCCGGTCCGGATGGCCGAGCTGTCCACCGGCGACGCCGAGGCGGGCGCCGCTCCCCGCATCGAGGACCGCGAGCGCTGATCCGCCCTGCGACGGGAGCGCTGCCAGTTCGAGAGGTCGTGCGACGGGAGCGCTGCCAGTTCGAGAGGTCCTGCGACGGCAGCGCTGCCAGTTCGGGGGAGCGTGAGTTCAGACGAGGGGCCAGGGGTAGCGGTTGCCGGTCTCGTCGAGCGGGAAGTGCTCGAGGCGCAGCAGCAGGTCCAGCCGGGCCAGCACCGCCTCCTGCTCGTGCGCCTCGAGCAGCACCCGCAGGCGCTCGGGCAGCCCGCAGGCCCGGAGGTGGCGGAGGCCGTGGAGGAGGTGGTCGGGGATGGGCTCGCCGGCGAACTCCCAGATCACCGTGCGCAGCTTGAAGTCCTCGTGGAAGCACAGGCCGTGGTCGATGCCGAAGAGCTCGTCGCCGACGGACACCAGGCAGTGGCCGCTCTTGCGGTCGGTGTTGTTGGCCACGATGTCGAAGGCGCACATCGCCTGCATCCGTTCGTGGTGGCGGCCAGCCTCGTAGAGCGTGAAGTAGTGCTGCTCGAAGTCGGCGTCGACGAACCGCTGCACCGAACCCTGGCCGAGGGGGCCGTCCCGCAGGACGGTGTGGGGGACCAGCCCCCAGCCCAGCGCCTCGCTCAGCTCGTGGGCCGCCACCTCGCGCCGGTCGAGCCCGCTCGGGAAGTCCCACAGCGGGCGCTCGGCCCGACGGGGCTTGTAGATCGCCCGGAGCCACTGGTCGTCGAGCGTGACCGTGACCAGGAACGTGCCGTTCGAGGACCAGGGCATCCGGCCCTCGATCTCGATCTCCCCTGTCTCGAGGACCGCGCGCACCGGGTCATGCATGGCCGATGATCCTGGCGCGTGGGAGGTCGCGATCGCGAGCGGGCCTAGTTGGACCGCGGGCAGGCGTGCCCGTCGGGGTCCATCGGCGCACCGCAGACCCGGCACGGCGGCCGCCCGCCGGCCAGCAGCTCGCCGGCCCGCTCGATGAAGGCTCGCACCTGGGAACGGCTGATCACGACCCGCAGCGTGTCGCCGTCGGGCTCGTCCTCGGCCACCAGCTCCTCGGCCACGATGATGATGCGGTCGAGCTCGTTGTCGTAGGCGACGCCGATGTTGCCCACGGTCCACTCGGCGTCGACGGGCTCGGTGAGCTCGGGCGCAGCGGGCACGTCGCTCGGCGCCGGCAGGTCGTGCAGCATCCCGGCCAGGTACTCGGCGAGCGCGCTCACCTGCTGCTTCTCGAGTCGCACGGAGCTGACGGAGCCGTCGTCGCAGGCCTGCAGGTAGAACACCCGCTGGCCCGGGGGCCCGATGGCGCCGGCGGTGAAGGCGTTGGGGTCGAGGTACTCGCTCACGACGGGGTCCTCATGAGGGCGCGAGCGACAGCAGGTCGCTCGTGTGGTTGACGGCCAGCACCGTGGGTCCCTCGGCGCCGTAGAGCATCGCGGACACGGAGCACTGCCCGATCACGATGCGCTGGAACAGGTCGAGCGGCGTGCCGAGGGCGGAGGCCACGGCGGCCTTGATCGTGTCGGCGTGGGAGACGGCGACCACGATCTGGCCGGGGTGGGCGGTGACGAGCTCGTTGACGGCGTCGACCATGCGGCTCTGCATCTCGCCGAACGACTCGCCCTTGGGGAAGCGGAAGCCCGACGGGTGGCGCTGCACGGTGCGCCACTCGGGCAGCTTGTAGAGGTCGGCGAGCTTCTTGCCGGTCCACTGGCCGAAGTCGCACTCGACGAGGCCGGGCCGGGTGCGGGTGCGCAGGCCGAGGGCCTTGGCGATGGGGGCGGCCGTCTCCTGCGTGCGCTCGAGCGGCGACGCGTACACCGCAGTGACGCCCACACCGTCCTCGGACGCCGTGCGGGAGTCGTGCAGGGCCTTGATCCGCTGCGCGACGGCCTCGGCCTGGGCGTGGCCCTCGTCGGCCAGGTGCAGGCCGCCGGCCCGCCCGGGCAGCACGCTGCCGGTGGTGGGCGTCCGGCCGTGGCGCACCAGCAGCACCATCGTCGGCCTGGGTGCGCTGTCGTCCTTCTTCGCCCTCGTCGCGGAGGTCCTGGTCGTGCGCGTGGCGGCCATGCAATGGGCCACGCTATCGGTGGTGGATCCGTTCCAGACCCTGGCCGACGACGTGTCGAGCTGCTTCGCCTGCCCTCGTCTGGTGGCTTGGCGCGAGCAGGTCGCGACCGAGAAGCGCGCCGCGTTCCGCGACGAGGAGTACTGGGGCCGGCCCGTCCCGGGGTGGGGCGATCCCGCCGCGAGGGTGGTCATCGTCGGGCTCGCGCCCGCCGCGCACGGGGCCAACCGGACGGGTCGCATGTTCACCGGCGATCGCTCCGGGGACTTCCTGTACGCCGCCCTGCACCGCACCGGCTTCGCCAACCAGCCGCACGCGATCGGCCCCGGCGACGGCCTCGAGCTCGACGGCGTGTGGATCACCTCGCCCGTGAAGTGCGCGCCGCCGGCGAACAAGCCGACCACGCTCGAGCGCGACACCTGCGCCACCTTCCTCGACCGGGAGCTCACCCTCCTGACCGGGGCGCGGGTCTTCGTCCCGCTCGGCCAGTTCGGCTACCAGGCGACGTGCCGGTTCCTCGGCGTGGCTCCGCGCCCGAAGTTCGGGCACGGCATCGAGGTGCCGGTGGGGGACGGTCGCTGGATCGTGCCCAGCTACCACGTGAGCCAGCAGAACACCTTCACCGGCACGCTCACGGAGCCGATGCTCGACGCCGTGCTCGAGCGAGCCCGGGCGCTCGCCGACGTCTGAATCTGCACCGGAGAAGCCCTCGGGCACCGAGGGCTTCTCGCAGCGATTCTCCTAGGGTGCGGCGAAGGTGACCTCTCGCTTCGCCTTGGGGAAGTCCACGGCGAACTCCGGCCAGCGCTTGCGGGACTTCTCGGCCAGCTTGTGCATGAGGGCGATGGCGCCCGGGTCGTCGTCGCCCGGCCGGGCCTCGATGACGCCGGCGTCGATCATGCGGGAGATGACCTCCCGGCCGAGGTCGGTGCGCACGATGGTGAGCGTCCAGTCGTTCTCCTTGCCGATGCCGCCGGTGGAGACGTCGGCGTGCTCGGCGGCGAAGTCGGGGCAGTGCGTGCAGCCCTCGCGGGTCCAGGCGTGGCACTCCTTCAGCGGGATCTCGTGGTAGCCGCCGTCGTCGGTCCAGAGCTGGAAGACGCCCTTGATGTTCATCTTCGTGATGCGCTGCTTCGGGATGCCGTACTTGGTCTCGAACAGCTCCTCGAAGATGGCGTCGTCGAAGGTCTTGGAGCACAGCAGGCCGAGCACGAACTTGATCGGCTTGGAGATCTTGCCGATCTTGCGGTGCCACATCACCGGCGGCACCGAGGTCATGCAGCTCATCCCGACGAGGGCGAGGTTCGACAGGCCGCGCTCCACGGCCTCGTCGAGGGCGAGGGTGTTGGCCGAGTAGGTGTACCGGCTGCCGGCGGCGGCCAGGACCTCGTCCTTGTTGGTGGCGACCCCGGGCTTGGCCTTCCAGTCGCCCTTGTCGCCGTCGAGGAAGCTGACGAGGGCGCCGTCGATGTAGCCCTCCTCCAGCAGCCACAGCAGCATCGCCGAGACGAGGCCGCCGTCCTGGCCCATCTTGTGGACGGTCTCGTCCGAGGCCTTGGTGAGGAGGATGTCCTGGTAGATGCCGGACAGCTCGTCGTCGCCGCGGTAGCGGGCGAAGAGGTGCTCGTCGGCCTCGGGCTCCCAGTTGCGGAAGCGGGGGCAGGCCCGGGTGCAGGACGTGCAGCCCTTCTCGCCGTGGATGCAGTTGTCCGGCCCCAGCTCCTCCTCGAGGTGGAAGGGCTTGTAGCCGCCGGACTCGTGGTTGTACCCGATGACGTCGTGCGGGCAGGAGATCACGCAGCCGGCGCAGCCGGTGCAGAGGTTGGTGTCGATGACCTCGGCCTTCAGCTCGAGCCACTGGTTCGTCCAGCGCGCCGATTCCCCGGTGACGACATCGGTCAGTGCCATGGCGGGACTCTAGGTCCGGCGCTCCCGTCGCTCTGACTTGACCGCCTCTCCGGGGTGCTCCCACGATTGGCGCATGGACCTGACGTACCCCGAAGAGGCCGAGACGTTCCGTGGCGAGATCCGCGCCTGGCTCGAGGCGAACCTCCCCGCCGACTGGGCGGACCGCGAGATGACGCCGGAGGAGAAGGCCCAGTTCTCGGAGCGGTGGAACGAGAAGCTGTTCGAGGGCGGGTGGATCTGCGCCTCGTGGCCGAAGGAGTACGGCGGCAAGGGCCTGTCGATCATGCAGAACGTGGTCCTCAACGAGGAGTTCGCCCGGGTCGGCGCCCCCATGCGGGGCGACTTCTTCGGCGACACCCTCGTCGGCCCCACCATCCTGCAGTGGGGCACCGAGGAGCAGAAGCAGCAGTTCCTCCCCGGCATCCTCCAGGGCAAGACGGCCTGGTGCCAGGGGTTCTCCGAGCCCAACGCCGGGTCCGACCTCGCCAGCCTCAAGTGCAAAGCCGAGCTCGACGGCGACGAGTGGGTCATCAACGGCCAGAAGGTGTGGACCACGCAGGCCCAGCACGCCGACTACTGCTTCCTGCTCGCCCGCACCGACAACGACGCCCCGAAGCACGCCGGGATCTCGTACCTGCTCGTCCCGATGGACCAGGAGGGCGTGGAGATCCGCCCCATCGTCCAGCCCGACGGATCGGCCGAGTTCAACGAGGTCTTCTTCACCGACGCCCGCTGCCCGAAGGACAACGTCGTGGGCGGCGTGAACAACGGGTGGAAGGTGGCGATGACGACGCTCGGCTTCGAGCGCGGCTCGTCGGCGACGACCTCGCACCGCCGCTTCGAGAAGGAGCTGGACCAGATCCTCGACATCGCCCGTGAGAACGGCGCCGTGCAGGACCCCTTCATCCGCCAGCGGTTCGTGCAGCAGTGGTCGAAGATCCAGATCATGCGGGTCAACGGCCTGCGCTCGCTCTCGGCCTCGCTCACCGGCAAGAAGGACCTGGGCGTGGCCGCCCTCGGCGCCACCAACAAGATGTTCTGGTCCGAGACGCACCGGGACACCATGGAGCTGGCCATCGACGTGCTCGGCCTCCACGGCCAGATCCTCACCGGCGACGCCGAGGCCGACTTCGTGCCCGGGATCGGCAAGCGCGACGCCGCCCGCGAGTACCCGGTCTCCCCCCTGCAGGCCCAGTTCTTCTTCTCCCGCTCCGAGACCATCTGGGGCGGCACGGCGGAGGTGCAGCGCAACATCGTGGGCGAGCGCGTCCTCGGGCTGCCCAAGGAGCCCAAGCCCGAGAACGAGCTCCCCAACGGCTGAGCGGACCCGCACCCTCCCGCCCGGGGCCCTCGCCGTCGGCGGGGGCCTCGTCGCCGCCAGCGCCACCACCTACGGCTTCCTGGCCGTCGCCGCCCGGTCGCTCGGGCCCGAGGCGTACGCCCCGATCTCGGTCCTGTGGTCGGCCCTGTTCATCGTCACGGCCACGGTGTGGATGCCGGTCGAGCAGGAGGTGGCCCGGCTCGTCGGGGCGCGCGCCGCGCTCGGCGAGGGGGCGCGCCCGGTCGTGGCCGCCGGGGCACGGTCCGCCGTCCTGGTCGGCGCGCCGTGCGTCGCCCTCGTGGCGGCGGTCGCCGTCCTCGGCGAGCGGTCCCTCTTCGACGCCCGGACCGGCGTCGCGGTGGCCCTCGTGGCCGCGGTGGTCTCGTTCGCACCCAACCACCTGACCCGCGCCGCGCTGGCCGGCACCGGCTCGTTCGGCCGGTACGGGCTCTGCATCACGCTCGACTCCGCCACCCGCCTCGTGCTCGCCGCCGGGCTCGCCCTCGCCGGCGTCCACGACCCCGTGCCCTACGCCGCGGCGGTGGCCGTGGCGCCCCTCGTCCCCGTGATCGCCTTCCGCCGGCGGTGGGGGGCGGCCGCAGCCCCCGGGCGGCCGGCGCCGCCGCTGCACGCGCGGGTGCTGCCCCTGGTCGGCGCCCAGGCCCTGGCGCAGCTGCTCGTCAACGGAGGCCCGATCGCCGTCGCCCTCCTGGCCGAGGCAGGCGAGGAGGCCGAGGCCGGCCGGTTCCTGGCCGCGCTCCTGGTGGCCCGCATCCCGTTGTTCTTCTTCCAGGCCGTGCAGTCGTCGCTGCTGCCGGGGCTGTCCCGCATGGAGGCACTCGGCGACCGGTCCGGCTTCGTGGGCCTGGTGCGCCGCCTGGCGGTGGTCGTCGGCGGCCTGGGCGCCGCAGCCGTGGTCGCCTCCTGGACCGTGGGCCCGTGGGCGGTGCGGGTCGGCTTCGGTGGCGACTACGTGCTCGGCCGGCGCGACCTGGCCCTGCTCGCGGCGGCGGCCTCCGCCGTGATGCTCGGGCACGTCCTGGCCCACGCCGCCATCGCCCTGGCCGGCCACCTGCGGGTCACCGCCGGGTGGGCGATCGGGGTCGCGCTGGCTGCGCTGGTGCTCCTCGCGGGTGACGACCTCGTCCTGCGGGTCGAGCTGGCACTGCTCGCCGGCTCGGTCGCAGCGGCGACCGCGCATGCGATCACGCTCGCCCGCCGGCTGGCGGCCTGGCCGGCGGCTGGGTGAGCGCGGGGGGCCGGAAGTACCGTCGAACACCGTGTCGGGCAAGCACCTGGTCGCCGTCGGGCGGCGTTCCCTCGGCCAGCGCGCCCTGATCGGCGCCGGCGCGCTGCTCACCTTCGTGCTGCTCCTCTCCGCAGCGGGCGCGTCGTACCTCAACGTCCGGTTCGGGCAGATCGCACGCTTCGACGTCGCGATCGACATCCCGCCCGCCTCCGGCGAGCCCCGCAACTACCTGCTGGTCGGCTCCGACACCCGTGACGGGCTCGACCCGGACGACCCCGCCGACGCGGGCTTCTTCGACGACGACGGCACGTTCAGCGAGGGCGTCGTGCAGCGGACCGACACCATCATGGTGCTGCGGGTCGACCCCGACGCCGGCGAGGCCTACCTCCTCTCCCTCCCTCGCGACCTGTGGGTCCCCATCGCCGACACGGGCGAGAACAACCGCATCAACGTCGCCTTCTCCCGGGGCCGCGAGGTGCTGGTGGACACGATCCGCCAGAACTTCGGGATCCCCATCCACCACTACGTCGAGGTCGACCTGGTCGGGTTCCGGGGCCTGGTGGCGGCCGTCGGCGGCGTGCCGATCTACTTCAGCGACCCCGTCCGCGACGACTTCTCCGGGCTGCGCGTCGACAGCGCGGGATGCGTGAACCTCGACGGCCAGCAGGCCCTCGCCTTCGCGCGCTCCCGCCACCTCGAGATCCAGGACACCGACACCGGCCGCTGGCGCACCGACCCGAGCGGCGACCTCGGGCGCATGACGCGCCAGCAGGAGTTCATCCGCAAGGCCATCAGCAGGGCCGTCTCGAAGGGGCTCACCAACCCGGCCACGCTCAACGAGCTCGTCGGCGTGGGCGTCGACTTCGTCGGGCTCGACCCCACCCTCACCGCCAGGGACCTCGTCTCGCTCGGACGGCGCTTCGCCTCCTTCGACGCCGAGTCGCTGCAGACGTTCAGCACCCCGGCCACCCCCTTCCGCACGGCGGGGGGCGCGTCGGTGCTCGGGCTCGAGGAGCGCGACGCCGAGCCGATCTTCAACATCTTCCGGGGCCTCGACCCTGGCGAGCTCACCCCCGGCCAGGTCGAGGTCACCGTGCTGAACGGCATCGGCGAGCCCGGTCTCGCCGGCGACGTGAGCGCCGCGCTCGAGCGGATCGGCTTCACGACCGGCACGCCCGGCGACACGATCGAGCCCGAGACCAGCACGGCGATCTACCACGCTCCTGGTGACGAGGCCGGCGCCGTCCTGCTCGCCCGCCACGTCTCCGGGCCGGTGCTGTTCGGCATCGACGAGGACCTCGAGGCGGGGGAGGTGGTGCTGGTCGCCGGCGCCGACTTCACGACGCTGCACGACCAGCCGTCGCCCACGACGCCTGAGCTGCCGACCACGACCACCGAGGCCGGTTCCTCGACGACGGCGAGCACCACGACGACGACGCAGGTCGGCTACGTGCCGGAGGAGCCCCCCGGGGCCACCTGCGGCTGACCGGCTCAGCTCGGCGGGTCGAAGCGGATGAGGCCGCGCCGCACGCCGACGTTCACGGCCTCGAGGCGGGACCGGACGCCGAGCTTGGCCAGCACGTGCGTCACGTGGTTGCGCACGGTGTTGACCGACAGCAGCAGCCGCTCGGCGACGTCGGCGGTGCTGAGGCCCTCCGAGAGGAGCTGCAGCACCTCGAGCTCGCGTCGGGTCAGCGCGGCCGCGTCGGCGTTGGTCGCCCGGCGGGTCAGCGCGGGCAGGAAGCGCGAGCCGACGACGACCTCGCCGCGCGCCACCCGGCGGACGGCGTCGACGAACTCCTCGAACGGGCCGGCCTTGTCGACGAAGCCCGACGCGCCGGCGCCCATCGCCTCGAGGAAGCTGTTCTCGTCGGGCCACGCCGTGAAGACCAGCACGCGGGTGCCGGGGGAGGCGGCCAGCAGCTCGGCGAGCCGGCTCGGCACGTCGCCGTCGGCGAGCCGGTAGTCGCTGACGAGGACGTCCGGCCGGGTCGTGCGCACCAGCTCCACGCCGGCGTCGAGGGACGGGGCGCAGCCGACGACCTGCAGGTCGTCCATCATCGACAGCGAGCGCTGGATGGCGCCGGCCAGGACCTGCTGGTCCTCCAGCAGCGCCACGCTGGTCGTCCCCGGGGCGGCCAGCTGGGTTCCGGCCGCAGCCGGGCGTGGGTCGTGCACCGCCTCAGTGTGCGGGGGTGCCCCGGGTCCGACAAGGCACGGATGAGTCATGTCGCGCCAGGAGGAGGGACCGCAGCGCTCAGGCGCGGCGGGGCGCGGTCACGACGACCCGGGTGCCCTGCCCGGCCCGGCTGTCGATGTGGAGGGTCCCTCCGACCAGCCAGATCCGCTCGTGCATGGCCCGGATCCCGCCGTGGCCGGTGCTGGTGGTGGGTACGCCCAGCGGGATCCCGACGCCGTCGTCGGTGACGGTGACCGTCAGCGTCCTGTCGTCGCGGCGCACGCGGAGGGCCACGACCGATGCCTCGGCGTGCTGGCGGGCGTTGGCCAGCGCCTCCTGGACGACCCGTTCGACGGTGAGCTGGGTCTCCTCGCTGACGTCGTCCACGCCCTCCTCGGCCTCGAACGTGGTCTCCCACGCCGCGACCGCGGCGTTGGTCTCGAGGAGCGAGCGCAGGGCGTTCGTCAGCACGGTGTGCCCGGTCATGGTGTCGAGGTCGAGGATGAGCGCTCGCAGGTCCTCCCGGGCCGCCTCGACCTGCTCGCCGAGCCGGTGGAGCTCGTCCCGGAGCTCCTCGGGGATGTCGCGCTCGAGCAGCTGGAGCCGCATCCGCAGCGAGACGAGGACCTGCTGGGGCCCGTCGTGCAGGCGGTTGGCGATCCGGCGGCGGTTCCGCTGCTCGGTGAGCAGGTCGCGCGACAGCACCTCGGCCCGATCGGTGCGGAGCCGCTCGGCGAGCAGGAGGTGCGCCGCCATGTTGGCGAGGCCCGTCAGCGTGTCCATGGTCAGGTCGTCCGGCCGCTGGGTCCCGTCGGGGAAGCCCTCGACGCTCACGCATCCCCAGAGGTCGCCGTCGAGCACCATCGGGGCCAGCACGAGCACGCCACGCCCCGGCGGGCGCTCCTGCTCGTGGCGGACGACCGACTGCCCCCGCGCGAGCTGCTCGAGCACGTCGGACTCGGTGAGGGCGAGGGCCTCGAGGTCGGGGTCGTCCGGGTCGAGCGGCGGCCCGCTCCGGTGCTGCACGTGGAACTCGCCGCCATCGGCCGCGACCACGATCGCGACCCGGTTCCCGGAGAGCGCCTCGAGGGTGATGTCGCAGAGGCGGCGGAGGCGGCCGCCGGCGGACAACCCGGGACGGGCGAGGGCGTCGCTGGCTGCCACCAGCCCGCGGACGTGCCGGGCGTGGCGGTCCCGGCCGTCGTCCATGGGAGCCGACGGTACCGTCGGGTCGACAGCGAGGTGGCCGGCCGCCGCCGCCGGCCCGGTACCCTCGGAGCCCCGCGGGAACCAGGAGAGCGGTGGACGCATGGAGCAGACGGGCACCGGGACCACGTGCCGCGTCGTCGTCGTGGACGACCACGCCATGGTGCGCGAGTCGATCGGCATGGCGCTCGGTCGGGCCGACGGCATCGAGGTGGTCGGCTCGGCGGCCTCGGTGGCCGACGGCCACGCCCTCATCGTGGCGCTGCGGCCCGACGTGGCCGTGCTCGACTACTCGCTGCCGGACGGCACGGGGGTCGACCTGGCCCGCCGCGCCCACGAGCTCGAGCCGCCTGTCCGCACGGTCGTCCTCACCGCCAGCGAGGGCGTGCAGGCCGCGGCCGAGGCCGTCGCGGCCGGCTGTGCCGGCTTCGTGCGCAAGTCGGCCGACCTCGACGACCTGTCCGACGGGGTGCTGCGCGTCCACGGCGGTGAGGCGCTCTTCGACGCGCAGACGCTCTCGGCGGCGATCAGCTGGCTGAACCGCCCGACGACGGCGCCGGTGGGGCTCACGCAGCGGGAGCTGGACGTCCTCAAGTGCCTCGCCAAGGGGCGCACCACCGTGGACATCAGCGAGCTGCTCTACCTGAGCCACCACACGGTCCGGAACCACGTGCGCAACATCCTCGGCAAGCTCGACGCCCGGTCCCAGCTCGAGGCCGTCGTCGTGGCGTCCTCCATGGGCCTGGTCTCGGTGGGCCGCGACGGCCCGAGCTGACCGTCAGGTCGGCAGGCGCGCCTCGACGGTCGTGCGTCCCGGCCGGGAGCGGATCTGCAGCTCGCCGCCGAGCGCGGCGACCCGGTCCTGCATGGCGACGATGCCGAGGTGCCCGGCGGCGCCCTGCACGGACCCGACGTCGAACCCACGTCCGTCGTCGCTGACCTCGACGTGCACCCAGTCGCCGTGCACCCGGAACCGCACCCCGGCGGCCCCGGCCCGGGCGTGCTTGCGCACGTTGTGCAGGGCCTCCTGCACCACCCGCAGCAGGGTGGCCTGCACCGACGGCCGCAGCGAGACCCCGTCGGCGAGGTCGATCGACACGTCGACGTCGGGGACGGCCTCGACGGCGAGGTCCTGCAGGATCGTGGTCAGGTCGAGCGCCTGGGGCTCCTCCTCCATCGCGGTGAGGGTCCGGCGCAGCGACTCGACGGCCTTGCGGACCGACGCGAGCGCGTCGGTCCAGGCCTGGCGGGGCTCCACGGGCATGGCGTCGAGGAGGCGCTGCTCGATGGCGACGAGCTGGTCGATGGGCCCGCTGGCGAGGTGGCGGGCGAGGCGGCCCCGCTCGGTGTCGGCCGTGACGAGGAGCCGCTGGAGGAGGTCTCGGCGGGCCACCTCGTCCATGCGGAGCTGGCGGAGGCCGTCGAGCTCCTCGGTCCGGTCGAGCACGGCGCCGACCAGACCCGTGGGCTGCCCGTCCTCGTCGCGCAGCACCTCGGCCAGCAGGTGGACGCGTCGCTGGTCGCCATCGGCGCGCACCATCCGCAGGTCGATCGAGTAGGGCCGCGCCCCCGACAGCGCGCTGGCGCGCACCTCGAGGTAGAGGGGTCGGTCGTCCGGGTGGATCATGCCGACGAGCTCCTCCCAGGTCGGGTCCCGGTCGAGCGTCCACCCGGCGATGGCGCGGACCTCGGGCGACCAGCGCAGCCCGGGCTCGCTGCGGAAGTCGGCCTCCCAGGTGCCGACGCCCGCCACCCGGTGGGCGTTGCGGAGGTGGCCGAGGATGCGGCGCAGCTCCTGCGACTCAGCCACGGTCGCTCCCGTCGTCGCTGCGGCGGGGGAGCCGGCAGCGCACGATGCGGTCGCCCTCGACCTCCTCGAGCGAGCACCGGCCGCCGAAGCCCTCGGTGCGCTCCCGCACGCTGAGGAGGCCCACCCGGCCGAGGAGCCCGGAACCCAGCTCGGACGTCCGGCGGTCGCCGCGCAGCGTGAGGTCGACCTCCCCGTCGGCGGCCTCGACCCGGATGTCGAGGTGGTCGGTGCGTCCTCCGTCCCTGATGTCCCAGAGCGCTTCCTGGACGATGCCGAAGATCGCCCGCGACTCGGCGTCGGTGGCGTCGCCCCGCACCACGACCTCGACGTCGAGGTCGGGGACGACCGTGACGGCCAGCTGCGCGAGCGTGTCGTCGAGGCCCCCGCCGGCGCCGGCCCGAGGGTGGAGCTCGACCAGGACGTCGCGCAGCTGCACCACGGTGTCGCGCACGGTGGCGATGGCCTCGGGCAGCCAGGCGGGCGGCTCGGCCTCGACCATGCCGAGCAGCTCGAGGCGCATCGCGGCCACCGTGAGCATCTGGATCGGCCCGTCGTGGAGGTCGCCGGCCAGCTCGGCCCGCTCGCGCTCGCTGGCCCGCACCAGCCGGTGCAGCAGGTCGCGGCGGCGGGACTCGGTCTCCACGAGGTTGCGGGTGAGGGTGATCTGGTCGGTGATGTCCCGCATGGTCCCGAGCAGCCGGACGGGGACGCCGTCCTCGAACTCGACGGTGGTGGCGTGGCTCACGTGGCGGACCGACCCGTCCGGTCGCACGATGCGGTGGTCCAGCGAGTACGCCCCGGAACCCTGCATCGCGTCGGCGAACGCCTGCACCAGCCGGGCCCGGTCGTCGGGGTGGACGGCGTCGAAGAAGACCTCGTGGTCGGCGTCGACGGTCTCGGGCAGGCCGAGGAGGTGGTACAGCTGCTCGGACCAGCGCAGCTCGTCGGTGACCACGTCGGCGTCCCAGGTGCCGAGGCCGGCGATGCGCTGCACGGTCTCGAGGTGCAGGCGGGCCTCGGCGAGGCGGTCCTCTTCGTCGCGTTCGTCCCGCACCGAGCCGATGCTCTCACGAAGCGCCGGCGTCGGCACGCGCACCGATGACGTCGGGTCAGTCGTAGTGGCGCTGGGCGAGGTACGCGTCGATGATCTCCTCGACGACCGCCCGGTCGTCGGCGTCGACCACCGTGCCCCCATCCTCGGCGTGCGAGGTGATGCCGGGGTTGGCCCAGTGCGTCCCATCGCTCAGGACCACCGTGGGGCTGACGGGGACCAGGTCGGACCCGGCGAGCTCGGCCTGGCGGTCGAGCTCGGCGTCGGGCCGGCCGGATGCCACCTCGGCCCGGACCTCGTCGACGTCGAGCCCGTCGACCGCCGACGCCACCTGCTCCACCACCGCAGGGTCCGAGATGTCCCGGCCGTCGGCGAAGAGCGCCGAGCGCAGTGCTCGGTCGAGGGCCTGGGACGCGGCCGGGCCGTCCTGCTTCGCGGCCTGGACCCAGGAGGCCGCCAGGCGGGAGCCCGCCGGGAAGTCCGAACCGCCGCTGGACCACCGGTGCCAGTCCAGATCGGGCTCGAGCGAACGGAAGAGATCGAGCTTGCGGTCGAGCTCCTCGGGCTCGGTGGGCATGGCGTCGTCGCCGAGGGGGAACCAGCGGTGGTCGATGACGAGCTCCGAACCCAGGCCCCGCCGCTCGACGGCGGCCAGCATCCGGTGGACGGCCACGTGGGCCCACGGGCAGCGCGGGTCGCTGTAGACGATGACCGCGTTGGTGCCGGTGGGCACCGCGTCCGTCGCACCCTGGGGGTCGGATGCGGCGGTGGTGTCGATCCCGTCGGGTGCGGCCATGGGCGCTTCGTACCCCTGGGGCGGGGCCGGTAGTCCGGGGGCGCGCCATGCAGTCCGGGACGGCGAAGGGGTACAGAGGGGTCCGTGTCCTGGCTCCGCGCGCTCGTGCGACGGCATCGATCTGCCGCCCTCGCCCTGCTCGGGTGCCTCGCGCTCGGCGTCGCCGCCGGAGCGCTGAGCTTCGCACTGCAGCCCGACACCGCCGGCTCGCTCGGCCCGGGAGCGGTGACCATCGACGCGGGCATCCGGGCCAGCGAGACGAACGTCGACCTGCCCCCGCTCGGCCGGCTGGTGGCCGACAGCCACCGGGGACCGGTCGGCTTCGACGTCCGGGTCGACCGCATCGACCTCGAGCGGGCCGGTGCCCTCGCCGGCGACCTGGCGCGTGGCTCCGATCCCGCCGCCCAGATCCGGGCCAACATCGACGACGACATGGCCCCGCTGCTGCGGGGCCTCATCGCCCGCAGCCTCGCCGTCGCAGCGGTGGCAGGTGTCGTCGTCGGCCTGCTGCTGCCGCGGCGTCGCGCCCGCTACGTCGCCGCGACCACGGCCGGCTCCGTCGGGTTCGTGGTCGCCGCCGGGGCGCTCGCCTTCGCCAGCTTCTCGCCGTCGTCGTTCGACCAACCCCGCTTCGAGGGCTCCCTGGCGGCGGCGCCCGACATCGTCAACACCGTCCAGCGCCACATCGACGACGTGTCCGTCGTCGAGTCCCGCCTCGAAGCCCTGTCCGCCCGCCTCGTCGACCTGTACCGCAGCGTCGAGGGCCCGACCACCGGTCCGCCGACCTCGGACGTCACGCTGCTCCACGTCTCGGACCTGCACTCGAACCCCGTCGGCATCGAGCTGGTGGAGGAGACCGCCCGGCGCTTCGCCGTGGACGCCATCATCGACACCGGCGACCTGACCAGCTTCGGCGCCACGTTCGAGGAGCTGGTGGTGCAGCGCATCGCCCGCATCGACGTCCCGTACCTCGTGGTGCCGGGGAACCACGACCACCAACGCATCCGCCGGGCCCTCCGGGAGGCGGGCGTCGAGGTCCTCGACCCGGGGCTGGCCACCGTCGGGGGCATCCGCATCCTCGGCGCCGGCGACCCCAGCTTCACCGCCGACAACCGGGTCCCGCGGAACCTGTACGAGTCCCGCCTGGCGTACGCCGAGACCGACCTCGAGCGACGGATCGCCAGGACCCGGCCCCACGTGGTCGCCGTCCACAACGCCCGGCAGCTGGGGACGACCCACGGCACCTTCGACGTCGGGCTCGCCGGGCACACCCACCGGTTCGACCTCCGCTACGAGGGCGGCTCCGTGGTGGTCGAGACGGGCAGCGCCGGCGCCACCGGGGTGGGCGCCCTGGCCGACGAAGCGGACCTGCCGTACCAGATGCAGCTCCTGCAGTTCGAGGACGGCCGCCTGGTCGCGGTCGACCAGCTCTCCTTCGAGGGCACCGAGGGCGCCTTCCGCCTCGAGCGACTCCTGGTCGACCCGTCCGGGGTGGCCTCGTACCCCGACTCCGAACCGACCCCGTTCGAGCGGGGCCCCTTCGCCCCGTTCCTGCGGTTCTCCGACTGACGTGCCCGCCCGCCGCTCCTGGGTCGCCGTCGCGCTGCCCCTCGCCATCCTCGTGCTGGCGGGTCTGCTCCGCATGGTCGACCTCGGCCACGTCGACCGCATCCACTTCGACGAGAGCTACTACGCCAACGACGCCAAGGCCGTCCACGAGCGGGGCGTGGAGATCGAGCGGCCGGCCCACCCACCGGTGGGCAAGTGGGTGCTCGCTGCGGGCATCGCCGTGCTCGGCTTCGACCCCGTGGGGTGGCGCATCGGCGCCGCCGTCGCCGGCACCCTCACGGTCCTGGCCGCCTACGGGGCCGGGGTCCTGCTGTTCCGCGACCGGTGGCTCGCCGCTGCCGCGGCTGCGCTCGTCGCGCTCGACGGCCTCGCCATCACCACCAGCCGCATCGCGATGCTCGACGCCGCCCTCGCGCTGTTCGTGTCGCTCGGACTCCTCCTCCTGCTCGCGCACCGCCGCCGCCGAGCCGGCGCGCCCGTCCGCCGTCGCTTCCTGCCGGCCGGCTGGGAGCTGTGGGCGGCAGGGGTGGCGATGGGCCTCGCGGTCGGCACGAAGTGGTCCGCGGCGCCCATGCTGGCCCTCGCGGCGGTGCTCGTGCTTGGGTCCGAGGTGGGGCGGCGACGAGGGTCGCGGGGCACCGTGCGGGCGGTGCTGGAGGGCGGGGTGGCCACCGCGCTCCCGCTGGTCGTCGTGCCGGTCGTCGTCTACCTCGCCAGCTACGCGGGGTTCTTCGCCAACTACACCGAGTCCAAGGTCTACGAGCAGCGCTGCCCCGAGCTCGACTGCGAGGCGCCGGTCAGCGAACGGATCGCCGGGCTCGTGTTCCACCACCGCGACCTCATCCGTCTGCACCGGTCCCTCGAGCACACCCACCCGTACCGGTCGAGCGCCGCGTCGTGGCTGGTCCTCGAGCGGCCGGTGCTGTCGTACCTGGAGCGCTGCCCGCGCGACGACGGCGAGCCCTGCGTCGTGCCCGAGGGCACCACCGAGC